>NZ_JBVIWC010000021.1:62886-111685 GCF_055594965.1 Kitasatospora sp. NPDC040550
GAGGCCCAGGGAACCCCCTCCTTCCCCTGGTCGTCGAGGGCTGGGGGGGCCCGGGAAATTGGGGGGGTCCGTCCTTGGGAACCACCCCCTCGACCGCCCCCCTCGCCGCTTGTCCGTCGCTACGCGCGCCGCATCGCCGCTGTGACCTCCTCGGCGCCGGCGGCCAGCAGTTCACGGATCTCCGGGCGGTGGTGGCCGGTCGCCCACTCCGCGATCCGGATCATCTTGTCCGCCGTCGGATTGATGTGGTGGGTGTCGGGGTCGTTGAAGCCCAGCGCGGGCAGCATCCAGTCCGACTCGCGCACCCGCTGCTCCAGCACCGCCGCGGCCTCCTCGGCCGTGGTGCGCCCCGCGTCCACGGCCTCGCACAGCTCGGTGAGCTCGTCGAAGGCCTCCTTGTAGAAGTCGAGCGGACACCACAGGCCGGGGTACGGGGTGTCGTCCAGCGCCTGGCAGTGGGTGTCGTCGCCGGTCTCCTTGGTCTTCGTCAGCGCGTTGAGGATGCGCTTGCCGCCGATCACGCTGGCCGAGGCCCAGATCCGGAACACCGAGTTCCACAGCGGGTAGTGCGAGAAGGAGATGAAGGAGTTGTTGACCAGCTTGTCGTTCCAGTCCAGCAGGCCCTGCTCCAGCCGCTCCACGTACCCGAAGCGCTCGACCGCGAAGTCGTCCTCGCGCAGCGCCGCCATCAGCCGCCAGGACAGCGCGTTGATGATCTCGCAGGTGTTGGACAGTCCGCGGGAGAACAGCGGGTCGATGAAGCCGGCCGCGTGCGACATCAGGCACCAGCGCTCGCCGACCGTGCTGGTCGAGGAGTACTGCATCCGGTCCGTCCGGACCCACTCGCGCACGCTGCGGGCGCCCTTCAACTGCCGCTGCACCGCCGGGAAGCGCTCCACGTGGGACCAGAACTCCTCCTCGGCCGTCAGGTCCGGCCGGGCGGGGTACTTCCGCTCGTCGAGCTGGATGCCCACGCTGCACAGCGGGTTGGTGGCACCCGGGTGGTTGTTGAACGGGATGACCCACATCCAGCCGCGCTCGAAGATGTGGTGCATGGTCCCGTCGTTCCACGGCACCGGCGGCCGCAGCTCGGCGGGCGTGTCCACGTGGTCGTCGATCGCGTCCACCCCGACCATGTGGGTGAAGATCGAGCGGGCGTGGTGCTTGAGCCGGCTGGGCTCCTCGCGCAGCCCCAGCTGCCCGGCCAGCGGCGAGCGGAAGCCGCTGGCGTCGACCAGGTAGCGGGCCCGGACCGTGCTGCCGTCCGCACCGGTCACGGTGACCCCGGTGTCGTCGAACTCGATGTTCTCCACCCGGAAGTACTGCCGCGCGTCGCAGCCGTAGCGCACGGCGGCGTGGAACATGTACGCGTCGGTGTCCTGCCGGAAGAAGTGGGCCGCGTTGCCGACGATCGCGGGGATGCGGAACTGGCTGGTCTCGTGCGGGTCCGGCTCCTGGCCGTCCTGGTGGAACATGAAGCCGAAGTTGCTCTTCTGCCCGTGCGCGCTGCTGACGTTGGCCAGGACGTCCTGGAAGCTCGCCAGGTTGGCGATCTCCGGCACGCCGTACCGGTCCGAGATCAGCCGCAGGACCACCAGCGTCTGCCCGATGGTCGACTCGCCGACGGCGAACCGGGGATGGTGGGCGCCGTCGAGCAGCATCACCCGGAAGCCGTGCTTGGCGAGGATCGAGCCGAGCATGGTGCCCGACAGGCCGCTGCCGATGATGGCGACGTCGTACGGCTGTCCCGTCCGTGCCGTCCGCCCGGTCTGCTGTCCCTGGTCTGTGGTCATGTCGAACTCCCTTCCTGTCAGGCCGACTTGACGCCGATGGCGAAGTGGTCGCGGGTGATGGTGTCGGAAGCGGTGATCCGGTCGACGGTGAAGCCGGCCTCCACCAGGTACGCGCGGGCCTCCTGGAGCGAGTAGGCCCCGGCCTCGTCCCGGATCATGGTGTGGTTGATCCGCTGCAGGAGGACCTCAGGGTCCCGCTCGTCCGGGTCGATCATGGCGTCGTACAGCACCACCAGCCCGCCCGGACGCACCGCCTTGTGGGCGCGGCGCAGCAGTTCCCTGCGGTCGGCCACCGGCCAGTCCGGCAGGACGTGGCCGAAGACCACCACGTCCGCCTCCGGCAGGTCGGTGGCGAAGAAGTCACCGCCGTGGAAGGCGACCCGCCCGGCCGTGCCGGCCTCGGCCACCAGCTCGTCGAAGAGCGGGCGCAGCGCCGGCAGGTCGAAGACCGCGCCGCGCAGGTGCGGGTGGGCGGTGGCGATCCGCGAGGCGACGTTGCCGCGCCCGCCGCCGACGTCCACGAAGGAGGTGTACCGGCTCCAGTCGATCTCGCGCGCCAGCTCGTCGGCGGTGAAACCGTTGTGAGCGTCCATGTGCAGCATGATCTGCCTGGCGCGGTCGAGGTCCTCGTACTGCTTGGGGTAGGCCAGCTGGCCCTGCGCGGCCACCGCCGACTTGGCCCTGCCGTCGCGCAGCGCGTCGGTCAGCTGCGCCCAGGCGTGGTAGTGCAGCCGGGCGTGCTGGCGGGCGGTGCCGCCCAGGTAGGTGCCGCCGGGGAGCAGGAACTCGCGGGCGAGCTCCGAGGTCCGGTAGTGCCCGTCCCGCTCGTCGAGCAGTCCGAGGCCGACCAGGGCGTCCAGGAAGTCCTTGAACAGCCGGTGCCGCACGTCCAGTTCGGCGCGGATCCGGTCGACGTCGGCGGAGCGGTCGGCGAGCAGCTCGAAGAGGCCGAGCTCGACCGCGCTCTGCAGCGCCTTGGCCTGGAAGTAGGCGGTGTTGAGTGCGACGATCCGGCGCGCGCGGGCGGCGGCGCTCTCGGTGGTCGATGTCATCGTGCGTCCCCTCTCGGTGAGTTGGTGAGGTTCAGGCCGCCGGGCCGAACCAGGTGGCGGCGGCGTGGTGGAGCCCGTCGTGGCGGGCCGGGTCACCGGCCCAGGCCACGTAGCCGTCCGGGCGGATCAGGTAGGCGGTGGCCGGCTCCGGCCCGGCCCCTTCGGCGGTCAGGGTGTCCACCCGGTCCGCCCAGGCGGCCAGCGGCGAGCCGGCCGGGGCCGGCTCGGGGAGCAGCAGCAGGCCGCGGGCCCCGGCGAAGCAGTCGCTGATCCGCCGCGGGCCGTCGGCGGTGAGCAGCTCGGCGTCCGGCATCCGCCGGCCGACCAGCGGGTGGTCGCCGGTGCGGTAGGTGACGTCGAAGCCGGAGAGCAGGCCGGCGATGTACCGGTTGGTGTCGGACAGGGCCATCAGCTCGCGGAAGGTCTGGCGCAACGCGTCGTACCGGGGGTCCGGGTCGATCAGGACGGCCTGGGTGCGGGTGTTGCGCACCACGCCGTCGGCGACCGGGCGGCGCTCGCTCTCGTAGCTGTCCAGCAGGTCCTCGGTGCCCTGGCCGCGGACCATGGCGGCGAGCTTCCAGCCGAGGTTGACGGCGTCCTGGACGCCGAGGTTGAGGCCCTGGCCGCCGGCCGGCAGATGGATGTGCGCCGCGTCGCCGGCCAGCAGGACGCGGCCGTTCCGGTAGGCGTCGGCCAGCCGGGAGACGTCGGTGAGCCGGGACAGCCAGGTGACGTCGTCCATCCCGTGGTCGCTGCCGGTGTGCTCGATCAGCGCGGCGCGCATCTCCTCCTCGGTGACCGGCGCGTTGCGGTCGGGGAACGGCTCGCCGAACCAGGCGATCGTCGCCCGGTAGACGCCCGGCCGGTGCTGGAACGCCCCGAACCAGGAGCGCCGCCCGGGGTTGAGCAGGCCCACCGGGCGCATCGGCCCGAGGCCCTCGCCGCGCGGCAGCTCGCCGTTGAAGCGCATGTCGCCGATGAGCGCGTACATGTGCGGGTCCTGGCCGGTGAACCCGATTCCGGCCCGCTTGCGGACGGTGCTGCCGCCGCCGTCGCAGCCCACGAGGTAGCGGGCCCGCAGCGGGCCGGTGCCGGTCTCGACGGTCACCCCGCCCTCGTCCTGGGCGAAGCCGGTGACGGCCGCGCCGCGCACGATCCGTACGCCGAGCTCGTGGGCCCGCTCGGCGAGCAGTTCCTCGGTGCGCAGCTGGGGCACCAGCAGCACGTACGGGTGGCGGGTGTCGAACTCCTCGAACCGCATCGGCACGCCCAGGCTGGCGAAGTTGCCGCCCTGGAGCATGCCCGCGCCCTCCTTGAAGCGGTCCAGCAGCCCGCGCAGTTCGAGCAGTTCCACGGTGCGGCCCTGCATGCCCATGGCCTTGGAGTGCTTCTCCGGTTCCGCGCGGCGCTCGACCACCACCGTCCGGGCTCCGCCCAGCGCCAGTTCACAGGCGAGCATCAGGCCGGTCGGCCCCGCCCCCGCCACCACCACATCGCAGTCCAACACGACCTCCGCTCTCGGTCCGGCACGACGGGCTCACGCTGTCAGCCGGACTTCGAGCCGGAATCCAGCGGCGGTCGCCGCCCGGGCGGCCGGCACCAAGGCGGCTCGAAGCGAGGTGCCTACCGTCGGCGGGGACCTGACCCACCGACAGAGGACAGTCATGCCATTCACCGCGAACGAGGCCGCGTACCTGGCCTCGCAGTCGCTCGCCCGTCTGGCCACCGTGGACGGCCGCGGGCAGCCGCACGTCGTCCCCCTGGGCTTCCACCACAACGCCGAGCTCGGCACCGTCGACGTGACCGGGCGCGGCATGGCCCGCAGCCTCAAGTACCGCCACGTCCAGGCGCATCCGCGGGTCTCGCTGGTGGTGGACGACGTGGTGGACGCGGAGCGCTGGGTCGTCCGCGGGATCGAGATCCGGGGCACCGCGGTGGCGCTGCCCAGCGGCGGCAAGGAGATCCTGCCGCACGTCGACGACGAGCTGATCCGGATCACCCCGGAGCGGATCGTCTCCTGGGGCATCGACTCCGACTGCCAGGCGCCGCCGCTGGCCCGCAGCGTCGTCGGGAACGGGGCGGGGGCATGATCGAGCGGCTGCCGAAGTTCCCCTGGGACGTCCTGTTCCCCTACCGCAAGCGCGCGGCCGCCCACCCGGACGGGCTGGTCAACCTGGCGCTCGGCGACCCGGTCGACCCGACCCCGCCCGCCGTCCGCGCGGCCCTCGCCGCCGCGGCCGACGCGCCCGGCTACCCGTCCACCGAGGGCACGCCCGCACTCCGGGCGGCCGCCGCGGCGTGGCTGCTGCGCCGCGAGGGGGTGACCGTCGAGCCGGACGCCGTGATCCCGGCCGTCGGCACCAAGGAGCTGATCGCCTGGCTGCCCACCATGCTGGGCCTGGGCCCGGGCGACGTCGTCCTCGTCCCCGAACTCGCCTTCCCCACCTACGAGGTGAGCGCCCGGCTGGCCGGCGCGACGCTGGTCCGGACGGACTCGCCGCTGAACTACGACGGCCCCGCCCCCCGGGTGCTCTGGCTGAACTCGCCGTCCAACCCGGAGGGCCGGGTGCTGGGCACCGCCGACCTGGGCGCGATCGTCGAGTGGGCGCGCGAGCGGGGCACCCTGGTGGTGAACGACGAGTGCTACCTGGACCACGTCTGGGAGGGCGAGACCCGCTCGGTGCTGCACCCCGAGGTCAGCGGCGGCAGCCACCGGGGCGTGCTGGCCGTGCACTCGCTGTCCAAGCGCTCCAACCTGGCCGGCTACCGGGCGGGCTTCGCCGCCGGTGACCCGGACGTCATCGCGACGCTGCTGGAGGTGCGCAAGCACGCCGGCCACATGGTGCCCGCCCCGATTCAGGCCGCGATGGCGGCCGCGTTCGGGGACGACTCCCACCTGGCGCGGCAGCGCGAGCACTACGCCCGGCGGCGTGAGCTGCTGCGCAAGGCGCTGGTGGACGCCGGGTTCCGGATCGAGCACTCGGCGGGTGCGCTGTTCCTCTGGGCGACCAGGGACGAGCCGTGCTGGACGACCGTCGGCGCGCTGGCCGATCTCGGCATCCTGGTGGCGCCCGGGGAGTTCTACGGTGCGGCGGGCGCGCGGCACGTGCGGGTTGCCGTCACCGAGACCGACGAGCGGGTCGAGCAGGCGGTGAAGCGGCTCGCCGAGGGCTGCTGACGCGCTGCCCCGATGTCCGATGTCCGATGTCCGATGCCCCGTCGGCCGTGTGCCGGCGGGGCGTCGTGGTGTCCGGGTGCGGTGCCGCCCGGGCGCCGCGCTGTTCGGGTGGTCCGGTGGACGCGCGGGAACCGCCAACGGCCGCCGGCCCCGAACTCGTCCGGGGCCGACGGCCGTTGGGGATGGAGGGCCGGTCAGCCGGTCCGCTCCGGCACCACGCTCTCGACCAGGTGCAGGTAGGAGTTGACCGGACGGACCTCGGCCCGGGTCAGGCCCGCCTCCTCGACCAGCGAGACCAGGCCGGCCCGCGTGTGCTTGCGGCCACCGACGTTGAGCAGCAGCAGCAGGTCCATGGCGGTGGTGAACCTCAGCTCCGGGCTGCCGTCCACCAGGTTCTCGACCACGATGACCCGGCTGCCCGGCGCGGCCGCCCGTACGACGTTGCGCAGCGTCAGGACGGTGCTCTCGTCGTCCCACTCCAGGATGTTCTTCAGCAGGTACACGTCGGCCGCGACCGGGATCTCCCGACGGCAGTCGCCGGCCAGCAGCGTCGCGCGCCCGGCGAGCGCACCGCCCGGCCGCAGCCGCGGGTCGGCGCCGGCCACCACGTCGGGCAGGTCCAGCAGGGTGCCGCGCAGCCCGGGGTTGCGCTCCAGGAGCGTGGCCAGGACGTGCCCCTGGCCGCCGGCGATGTCCACCACCGTGCCGACGCCGCTCAGGTCCAGCCGGTCGGCCAGCGAGAGGGCGGAGAGCCGGCTGGACTGGGTCATCGCCCGGTCGAAGACCGCCGCCGACTCCGGCGAGTGCTCGTGCAGGTGGTCGAAGAAGTCCATCCCGTGCAGCTCGGAGAAGACCGCCTTGCCGGTGCGCACCGCCTCGTCGAGGTGCCCCCACAGCTCCCAGGTCCATGGCTCGGTGCCCCAGAGCACCATGTCCTTGAGGCTGCGCGGGGTGTCCTCGCGCAGCAGCCGGGAGGCGTCGGTGTGCGCGTACCGGCCGTCCGGCTGCTCGGCGAAGATGCCGTAGCAGGTGAGCGCGCGCAGCAGGCGCCGCAGGGTGTCCGGGTCCGCGTTCACGGCCTGGGCCAGCTCGGCCGCGCCGGCGGGCTCCTCGGTGAGCGCGTCGGCCAGGCCCAGCCGGGCCGCCGCCCGGACGGAGGCCGCGCCGGCCGCGCTCAGTGCGAGCTCGCGCAGCCGGATCACCGGCTGAGGGATGATGTCGCCGCTCGTCGTCATGGTCTGCTCCTCGTCCTCTGGGGTCAGGCGCCGTGCTGCGCGATCAGGTCGAACGGGGCCGGCTCGGCCTGGGCGAGGCCCATCACCTTGCCGACCCGCGAGCGGAACTCCGGGGAGGCGGTCGCCGCCTTGTGCGAGGCCACGTCGTCCCACTCGGCGGTCTCGACGTACACCGAGGCGTCCGCCGCCGACCGGTACAGCCGGTGCGAGCGGAACCCGGGCCGGGTGCTCATGAAGTCGCTGATCTCACCGACGAGCGTCTCGAACTCGGCGACGTCCCCGGTGACGGTGAAGCGGTTGATGAAGGTGAACACGGTTGTCCTCCGGTGATGGTGCGGGTGGTGCGGGTCAGATGGAGCGGAACAGCCGGTCGCGCAGCTCGCGCCGCTGGACCTTGCCGGTGGGGGAGCGCGGAATGTCCTCCACCAGCCGCAGCTGCCGCAGGTGCTCGTAGTAGGGGAGCCGCGCGTTGGCGAACTCGGCCAGCGCGGCCGGGTCGACGCCCTCGCCGCGCGGCACGACGAGCCCGACGGCGACCGCACCGCTCAGCTCGTCGGGATGGTCGAAGACCACGCAGTCGGCGACGGCCGGATGGCGCATCAGCACCCGCTCGATCTCGGTCGGCGACACCAGCCAGTTGTCGCACTTGAAGACGTCCTTGATCCGGTCGACGACGAACAGCCGGCCCGCCTCGTCGATCCGGCCGACGTCGCCGGTGCGGAACCAGCCGTCCGCGTCGACGGCGTCGGCGGGCGCGTCGCCCAGGTAGCCCAGCATCAGCTGCGGCCCCTTGACCTGGATCTCGCCGCGCTCGCCGATCGGCAGCACCGTGCCGGTGCGCACGTCGACGATCCGGCAGGCCGTCCCGGCCACCGGCGGCCCGCTGGAGCCGACGGTCGGCCCCTCCGGCAGGTCGAAGTGGGTCGATGGGGAGGTCTCGGCGAGGCCGTAGCCCTGGACCACCGGGACACCGAAGTGCTCCGACAGGGCCACCGTCGTCCGGGGCGGCAGCGCCGAGCCACCGGACAGCACCGCGCGCAGCGACGGGATCCGGAAGCCGGGCAGGCGTTCGTCCCCGGCGAGCCGGGACAGCCGCACCGGCAGGCTGTACAGGTGCGAGGCCCGCCAGGTGCGGGCCAGCCCCACCAGCGCCTCCCGGTCCTCCTCGGGGTGGAGCACGTGCGTCGCGCCGGCGGCGAGTGCGGTGTTGAGGTGCATGAGGTGGAACGAGGGCAGGTTGTTGAGCGAGACGGAGTCCGCCGCCAGCCGGTGGGCGTGCGCCGACTGCGCGGCGTTCACCAGCAGGTTGCGGTGGCTCAGCCGCACCGTCTTCGGCGCGCCCGTGGTGCCGCTGGTGAACTGCAGACAGGCGGTCTCCACCACCTCGCCGGCCGGGACGGCGGCCCGCTCCAGCCCGCCCAGGACGGGCGTGCCGTCACCGGCGTCGGCCGTCACCACGAGCCGCCGCAGCAGTGGCAGCCGGGGGCGCAGCGCCGTGATCCGCCGGTGCATCCGGGGTGACAGCACGGCCGCCCGCGCCCCGCAGGAGTTGAGGACGTGCACCAGGGTGTCGTCCGGGACGAGCGGGTTGAACATGGCGCTGGTGTTCCCGGAGCGTGAGACGCCCAGGAACGTGACCGCGAACTCGACGGTCAGCTCGGCGGCGACGGCGATCACCGTGCCGGGGCCGCCGAAGGCGCCGCGCAGCGCCTCGGCGCACTCGGTCGCCCGCTGGTCCAGGCCCGCGTAGTCGAGCACCAGGCCGTCGGCGACCAGGGCGGGGTGGTTCGGGGTCCGTCCGGCGGCGCGCCGGAGCAGGTCGTCGATCCGGGGCCCGCCGATCAGCTCGGCCACGCCGTCCAGGGGCGGACCGGAGGTCGTACTGTCCCGTGGGAGGTCCACGGTGGCCTCCTCTCAGGCGGGCAGGTCGTCCCGGTACACCTGGCGGTGCCGGATCCTCAGCTCTCCGGCCACCCGCACCAGCCGGTCCTCGCAGCTGCAGCTCAGATGCACCGCGGCCGAGCCGCCCTGGGGCGTCGCGACGATCAGGGCGTACGTCCTGGCCAGCACGGTGCCGTCCGGCTGCTCGTCGACCTCCAGCATCCCGAGCCAGTGCCGGTGCCGGACCCCGGCGGCGGCCAGGCGCTCCGCGGCCTCCCGCGCGCCCTGCTCGATGGCGCTGCGCCCCTCCTGCGGATGCGGGCGGGCGTTGGCGGCGAACACGCCGTCCTCGGTGAAGGTCGCGGCCCACTCGGTGACCTCGCCCTCGTCCAGATGGCGCATCTGCCGCCCGTAGAAGTGCTGGACCTCCTCGTAGAGCGATCCGGTCATGCTCCGGGCCTCCTCGATCAGTTGGGTGGTTGGGCAGCGCCGACGCTCCCACCCCCGTTTCGAATCCCGTTGGAGCCCGCGGCGTGCCGGGCCCGCTCGAAGCGCAGTCGAAGCCGGCCGGGCAGGGTCGGGCCAGGGCTCGGAGGACGGGCCCGGGATTCGCGAGCGAGACAGGAGATCGATGCGATGAGCACGGTGACAACCGGCGAGGTCGCCCTGGTGACCGGGGCGACCAGCGGAATCGGACTGGCCAGCGCTGTCCGGCTGGCCCGGCGCGGGCTGCGCGTCTTCATCTGCGCCCGCACCCCGCAGGCCGTGGCCGAGACGGTCACCCGGCTGCGCGGCGAGGGCCTGGAGGTGGACGGCCTGGCGGCCGACGTCCGCTCCCAGGAGGACGTCACGAAGGCGGTACGGGCCGCGGTGGACCGCTTCGGCCCGATCGGCGTGCTCGTCAACAACGCCGGACGCAACGGCGGCGGCGTCACGTCCACCATCACCGACGAGCTCTGGCAGGACGTGATCGAGACCAACCTCACCAGCGTCTTCCGGGTCACCCGCGAGGTGCTCACCACCGGCGGCATGGAGGCGGCCGGCCACGGGCGGATCATCACCGTCGCGTCCACCGGCGGCAAGCAGGGCGTCCCGCTCGGGGCCCCGTACTCGGCCTCGAAGGCCGGCGTCATCGGCTTCACCAAGGCGCTCGCCAAGGAACTCGCCGCCACCGGAACCACCGTCAACGCGGTCTGCCCGGGCTACGTCGAGACCCCGATGGCCGTCCGGGTGCGCCAGGCGTACGCCGGCACCTGGGAGACCACCGAGGAGGACGTGCTCGCGCGGTTCGAGCAGAAGATCCCGCTCGGCCGCTACTCCACCGCCGAGGAGGTGGCCGGCATGGTCGACTACCTGACCACGCCTGCCGCCGCCTCCATCACCGCGCAGGCGATCAACGTCTGCGGCGGCCTCGGCATCTACTGAGCCGCATCCCACTCACCCCGCAGACGGAAGGCCGGTCCGCCACATGACCACCACCCAGCACACCACGCACGAGATCGACATCGAGGCCCCCGCCGACGTCGTCCACGCCGTCATCGCCGACGCCGAGGCCTGGCCCCGGCGTTTCACGCCCACCCTGCACGTCGAGCGCACGGAGCTCGCACCCGGCGCCGAGCGTCTGCGGATCTGGGCCCGGGCCAACGGCGAGGTCAAGCAGTGGACCTCCCGCCGCGACCTCGACGCCGACCGCCGCCGGATCAGCTTCCGCCAGGAGGTCTCCTCGCCCCCGGTCGCCTCGATGGCGGGGGAGTGGCAGGTCACCGAGCGCCCCGGCGGCGCCACCCTCACCCTCACCCACGAGTTCAGCGCGCTCGACGGCGACCCGCAGGGACTGCGCTGGATCACCGAGGCGACCGACCGCAACAGCCGCAGCGAACTCGGCAACATCAAGTCCCTCGCCGAACGCTGGACCCAACTCGCCGACCTGGAATTCGAGTTCGAGGACTCGGTGCTGGTCGACGCCGCCCCGGACACGGTCTACGACTTCCTCCACGACGCCGCCGCCTGGCCCACCCGGCTGCCCCACGTCGCCCGGCTCGACCTGCGCGAGGAAGCCGGCGGCATCCAGCACATGGTGATGGACACCCGCACCGCCGACGGCTCCGAGCACACCACCGAGTCCGTCCGGATCTGCTTCCCGGACACCGACATCACCTACAAGCAGCTGCGCACCCCCTCCATGATGGCCGCGCACACCGGCCGCTGGACCGTCGAGCCGACCGAGCACGGCGTGCGGGTCACCTCCTGGCACGCCGTCGTCCTCAACCCGCAGGCCATCCCCGCCGTCCTCGGCCCGGACGCCACCACCGCCACCGCCCGCCGCTTCATCCGCGAGGCCGCCGGCGGCAACAGCCGCGCGACCCTCGGGCTCGCCAAGCGGTTCGCCGAGGAACGCCGTGGCTGACCCCGCCCCGGCCGTCCTGATCGCCGGAGCCGGCCCGGTCGGCCTCACCGCGGCGCACGAACTCGCCCGGCGCGGCGTACCGGTCCGGCTGATCGACGCCGCCTCCGGCCCGGCGACCAGCAGTCGCGCCCTGGCGGTGCACGCCCGGACCATGGAGGTGCTCGACCAGATGGGGGCCGTCGACAGGCTACTGCCCCTGGGCCGACGGATCACCCACTTCACCATGCACCGCCGCGGCCGCACCCTCGTCCGCTTCGACACCAACTACCGCTCTCTGCCAACCCGTTACCCATTCAGCCTGATGGTGGACCAGGTGGTCACCGAGCAGGTGCTGCGCGAGCGCGTCGCCGAACTCGGCGTCACCGTCGAATGGGGCGTCGAACTGACCGCCCTGCACCCCGAGGCCGACGCCGCGCTCGTCACCCTCCGCCATGCCGACGGGCGCACCGAGGAGACCCGGGTGCCCTGGCTGATCGGCGCCGACGGCGGCCGCAGCACCGTGCGCAAGCAGCTCGGCATGCGCCTGATCGGCGACGCCTCCCAGGTCTGGCTCAACGCCGACGTCACCCTCGACGCCGACCTGCCGCCGGACAGCAACCACCTGCTGCACACCGACCCCGGTACCCTGCTGCTCGTCCCGTTCCCCGAACCCGGCAAGTGGCGCGTGGTGGACACCGTCGACACCGATGGAGCCGACGACCCCGAGCTGGTGCGGAGCCGCCTGGCCGGCAAGATCGGCCGGGCACTCGGCCGCCCCGTCGAGGTCGGTACCCCCACCTGGCTCTCCGTCTTCACCGTCCAGCAGCGCCAGATCACCCGGATGCGCGAGGGCCGCTGCTTCCTGGCCGGAGACGCCGCCCACGTGCACAGCCCGGCCTCCGGGCAGGGCATGAACAGCGGCATCCAGGACGCCTACAACCTCGCCTGGAAACTCGCCGACGTGATCCGCGGCCACGCCGGACCGGCACTCCTCGACAGCTACGACGCCGAGCGCGTCCCGACCGGAGCCGTCCTGCTCCGTTCCACCCGGACGGCCACCGCCCTGGTCTCGCTGCGCACCGCCCTGGCCCCGGCCCTGCTCACCGTCGGCACCGCCGCACTGCGCCGGATACCGCCGCTGCGGCGCACGGTCGAGGGCCGGATGATCCGCGGCTTCTGCGGGCTCGCCCTGGCCTACCCCGACAGCCCGCTCACCCGGCCTGACCCGGCGTCGGCCGGCCGCCTCGCCCCCGGCGACCGGGTGGGCTGCGACGCGGCGACCGCGGCCGGGCACCCCGGCTGGTCCGCACTCTGCGCCGAACTCGCCGACCCCCGCTGGACGTTGCTCGCCACCCCGGCCGCCGCCGGGCAGACCGGGCACCGGGAGGCACTCGCCCGGGTGGAACGGCTGCTCGGCGCGGCCGTCTCCGTCCACACGGTCGCCGACCCCGGCGGCCCGGGCGACCTGCCCGACCCCGACGGCATGCTGCGCCGCGAACTCGGCCTGGCACCGGGCGAGTTCCTGCTGATCAGGCCGGACGGCCACCTCGCCGCGCGGGACCGCGGGCCGGACCGCTACCTCGACGTCCTCCGGGCCTGCGACCTGCTGCCGGAAGGAGCCGCGCATGCGCATCATTGATCTCTCCTCGAAGATCGACGGCAGCGCCGGGGAGATCGTGCTGCTGCACACGGGCGCCGACCAACGCGCGGGGACGCCCGAGTACTTCACCCGATTCGCGGGCCTGGACGGGGAGGCGACGAACCTCCTGCTCGACCTCGGGGTGCGGCTCATCGGGACGGACGCCTTCGGACTGGACGCTCCGTTCACGCACATGCTCTCCGAGTTCCGGCGCACCGGGGACCATTCCGTGCTGTGGCCCGCGCATTTCGCGGGGCGTCAGCGGGAATACGGCCAGATCGAGCGATTGGCCGATCCCGGCGCGCTGCCCGTGCCGGCCGGATTCACCGTGCAGGCATTCCCGGTCACAATCGCGGGGGCGGGGGCGGGTTGGACGCGAGCGGTGGCGCTGCTCGACTGAACCGCGGAATCGCGGTGACGGCCGAGGGCCCGACCACTGGAGCAGTGGTCGGGCCCTCGTGGCGTTCCGTCAGATCCGGCCGAACGCCCGCAGCATGTACTCCTTGCGGTCCGCCGGGTTGAGGTCGGTGCGGCGCCGGCTCGGCACCGGGCCGACGGCCGGCTGGAAGCTGTGGAACCGTGTCACCAGCACGCCCTCGCCCTGGCTCAGCCCCGGCAGCCGCTGCTCGAACTCCTGCACGGTGCGGGCCGGAATGGTCCCCTCCACCAGGCAGCTGCTGCCCTGCCCCCGGGTCGTCTCCGGGGTCGCACCGCACTCCACCAGGTTCAGCAGGACGGTGCTGGCACTCTCGGCCGGCACCTCCAGCTCGAACCGGTTGACCGGCTCGAAGACCTGCGTGCCCGCCTGCTTGAGCGCGTTCATCAGCACCAGCGGGGTGAGCTTGCGGAAGTCACCCGCCGCACTGACCGGGCTGGCGAACCCGGAGTGGGTCAGCGTCACCAGGATGTCCAGCACCTCCCAGCCGTTCAGCCCCTGCTGCAGGGTCGCCCGGGCGGCCTCCTCGACGGCCTTGTGGAAGGCGTGCGGCAGCGAGCCGAGCTCCACCGACCGGCGGAAGACGATCCCCGAGCCCGGCTCCCCGGGTTCGACCCGCAGGCCGATCGTGGCCCAGAAGAAGGTCTTGCTCCGGTAGTCGATCTCCTCCACCGACTCGCCGACCCCGATCGGGCGTTCGACGCAGATGATCCGGGTGCCCTCGAAGACCACGTCCAGCTTGTAGTCGTCGGCGAGGGTCGCCGCGATGACCTCCTTCTGCACCTCGCCGTAGAGCGAGACGGAGATCTCCTGCTCCTCGTCGTCCTTGCGGACGTTGATGAACGGATCCTGGTCGGCCAACTGCAGCAGCGCGTCGTAGAGTTCGGGCATCGCACCGGGCCGGGCCGGCCGGATCACGGTCTCCAGGCTCGGCGGCGCGAACAGGTGCTCGCCGTCCAGCCCCTCGCCGGAACCGAGCTGGTCGCCGATCCGGATGCCCTTGAGCCCCCAGACCTTGGCGATGTCACCCGCCCGGGCCTGCTCCTCCACCACCGCGGAGCCCCGGTCGAACACCTCGACCACGGTGGTCCGGCAGGGCAGTTCGACGACCGCGCCGTGCTGGTCGCGCCGGAAGACGGACACCTTCGACCGCGGCCCCAGCGTGCCCGTCCGCAGCCGCACGTAGGCGACCTTCTCGCCCGCCCAGCCGCGTTCGATCTTGAACACGGTGCCGTGGAGCGTGCCGTCGGCGCCGCCGTGATTGACCGGAAACAGCCTGGTGATCCCGTCGACGAGTGCGCCGATGCCGGCGTCGGCCACGGCCGAGCCGAAGAACACCGGGTGGACCTGTGCCCGGCGGGCCTGCCGGGCCAGTTCCTCGGTGTAGTCCCGTGCGGTCAGGGACGCCTCGTCGTCGAGGTAGCGGAGCAGGAAGTCGTCGCTGTGCCCGGCCAGGATGTCGGCCAGTTCGGAGGCGAACTCCGGATCGTCCGGCCCGATGGTCCGGGTGATCGCGCGTGCCTCGGGCGTGCCGAGCCCTTCGACCCTGGTCAGCGGCACGACGGTGGTCGAGAGCTCGGAGCGGATCTCGTCCAGCAGATCGGCGTACCGGGCGCCCATGCGGTCGATCTTGTTGACGAAGAGGATCACCGGCATGCGCATCTTGACCAGCGTGCGCATCAGCAGCCGGGTCTGCGCCTGCACGCCTTCCACGGCCGAGACGACGAGCACCACGCCGTCGAGCACGCCGAGGGCCCGTTCCACCTCGGAGATGAAGTCCGGGTGGCCGGGAGTGTCGATGAGATTGACCTTCACGTCGCCGACGGTGAAGGACACCACCGCGGAACGGATGGTGATGCCGCGCTGGCGTTCGAGTTCGTGCGAGTCGGTCTGGGTGTCGCCGCGGTCGACGCTGCCGACGCGGTCGATGACGCCGGCGGTGTGCAGCAGTCGCTCGGTCAGGCTGGTCTTACCGGCGTCGACATGCGCCAGGATTCCGATGTTCACGCTTGACAAGACGGAGTTCCCCTAGTTCTTCGGTCTTCGTACGGATAACCGGAGCAACGCGGATCTTTCGGGGCACGTCCTTCTCCTTGCGTGTCTGGCGGCGGCACGTCCTGATGGTCCAACCGGCCCTAGTCTAACAGAACTTGACGGATAGGCAGCCGATCGGCGGGGGTCGATCGGCGGGGGGTGTTTCCCTCGGGACAGTCCGGCTGGCCGATCTGGAAATGCGCAGGTGCCACCTGGGAAATGCGGCGCTGCCACCTTGTACGGACTCCTCTTGAGGCCCGCCGGAAGCCCGGATATACCTGGGTTCGAGGAAATGTCCGGCCGACATCGGAGGCATGATGAAGTTCAACATCCTGGGCCCGCTGGAAGTCCTCGACCGGGGAATTCCGTGCACCCCGAGCGCGCTGAAGGTCCGCTGGACGCTGGCGATCCTGCTGATGAGCGCGAACCGGATCGTCGACCTCGGCCTCATCATCGAGGAGATCTGGGGCGGCAGCCCGCCGCGGACAGTGGTCACCACCGCACAGACCTACATCTACCAACTGCGCAAGCTCTGTCGCCCCCAGGGGCGTGACGTCATCCTCACCAAGGCCCCCGGCTACGTGCTGCTGCTGGGGGAGGAGGAGCTCGACGCCCAGGAGTTCGAGCGCCTGCACACCGAAGGGGACCGCCTGCTGGCCGCCGGCCACCCCGAGGCCGCCGCGGAACGGCTGCGGCAGGCGCTGGGCCTGTGGCGGGGCGCCGCGCTGGCCGACATCCCGGTGGGCGGCGTGCTCGCCGGCCACGTCGCGGTCCTGGAGGAGATGCGCCTGCGCGCCCTGGAGCACCGCATCCTGGCCGACCGGCAACTCGGCCGCCATCGCGAACTCATACCGGAGCTGAGGCTGTTGACGCTCCACCAGCCGCTCAACGAGTGGTACCACGAACAGCTCATGCTCGCTCTCGACGCCGCCGGGCGCCGCAGCGAGGCGCTGCACGTCTATCGCACGCTCTACCGCAGGCTCGACGAGGACCTCGGGATCACCCCGTCGCGGCCGGTGCGGGACCTGCACAACGAGCTGCTGAGCGGCACCGGGCCCGCGCGGCAGCAGTTCCGGACGGCTGCCGCGCAGGCGGTGGAGCAGGGCCTGCGGGCCCGGTCGGCCTAGGGCAGGGCCTCAGTGCGACCGGGCCGGTCTTCCTGCGGTCGGGCCGGTCCTCCTGCGGTCGGGCCGGTCTTCCTGTGGTCGGGCCCACTGCCCGGGCCCGCTGGTCGAACCTGCTGGTCAGGCGGGCCCGGTCAGGCCCGGTGGCCCGCCGGCACCAGCATGGCGGCGGCTCGGGCCTTGTTGACGGCGTCGATCCGGGAGACCGCGTTGAGCTTGACGAAGACGTTCCGGAGATGGCGTTTGACCGTCCCGGGCGAGATGCAGAGCCGCCCGGCGATGTCCGAGTTGCTCAGTCCGTTCGCGACCAGCCCCATGACCTCGCGCTCCCGGCCGGAGAGCTGCCCGCCGCGCTGGCCGGCCATCCAGCCGAGGCCGGAGCGCGAGGCCATGATGTACACCCGCTCCCGGTCGGCGGTCAGGCCCCGGATCACCGGGCACAGGCACTCGCCGGCGGCGTCCTCCGTCAGGTAGGCGCTCACCCCGGAGTTGAGGTACATCTCCATCTCGCCCGGGTGTTCCTGGCGGCTCAGCACGACCACCCGGGCGCCCCGGTCGAGCAGCCGCCCGAGGGCCCGTTCGGTGTGGGCCGCCGACTCGCCCGCCCCGTACACCACGACGTCCACCCGCTGCCCCGCCAGGACCTCCAGCGCCTCGTCCACGTCGCCCACGGCGGCGTGGAGGGCGAGGTCGCTCTCGGCGGACAGCAACGCCCGGAGCCCCGTGCGCAGCAGGACGTTTCCCTCGACGACCAGAACCGTCGGACGGGTGTTGACAGGTGACACGATTGACCCCCGGTGGCGATAGGCACGAACGACCGACGAGCGGAGCGACCCCGGTCTGCCGGTCAATACGGCGCGATGGACGCTCCGGGCCCTGAAACGGGTGGCGGAAAGGCGATTCCCCTTCTCCGGATATCGACTCGGAGCGTCCGCGGCCCGGCGACGGGCGGCGGAACGACCGCGCCGAAGCCCTCCGGCGGCATGGTGGGCCGTGAACGAATTACGGACGGTTCCGACGGCCGGGCCGGTCTCGGTATTCCGGTGCCGGGTGGGACGATATCCGGTCGGGCGGGGCCCGCACCCCGCCGCTCGGCGGGGGCGGCCTGGGGCGCTCGTGAACGCGGCGGTGACCGTCGTGAACTGCACTGTTGTCAAGCCGCCGGCCGCAGGGGCGGCGCGGACCGGCGTGGCCGTGCCCGGAGACGGGCGCGGGACCTGTGGCCGGCCGGGGAAAGCAGCCATTCGTAGTCCTCCGGTGTGGGGGTCGATGGATGTTCGCGTTCGGGAGTAAATGGCGCGTCCGAGCGGTTTTTGGACTACCCCGCGCACGGCCGGACGTGGGATGACACCTCGCCGGCCGTGTCCGCAGCCGGTCGATCGAGCCCGCCGTGGAGGTGGCTCGATTTGACCGTGCGGGCTGAGGAGAACCTAACCTGATTCTTACTTTCGGCCCAAGGGCGGTTTTTCGCCGCGCGAACGCGACTAGATCACGGGACGATCTCGCCGGCCGTGCACGAAGGCGTGGCCCGCAGGAGCATGCCGGCCACCGGTGTTCGGCGACCCCGGCACCGGGGAAGGCGAGAACGAACGGTCGCCGGAGGGCCGGCGGCGCCCCCGCCCGGCGGCCCGAAACGATCGTGCCCACCACCGGCCGCACCGTCCCGCGCGGCGAGCCCGGTGAGCTGTGCACCCGCGGCTACTCCGTCATGCCCGGCTCATGCTCGGCTACTGGGACGAGCCCGAGCGCACCGCGGACGCCGTGGACGCGTACTGCGCCGGGCGGCCGGCCCACGTCGAGGTCCCGCGCTACGTGCACGTGGTCGAGGAGTTCCCGATGACGGTCACCGGCAAGATCCGCACGGTCGAGATGCGCGAACAGGCGCTCCGCATCCCCGGCCCCT
Organism: Kitasatospora sp. NPDC040550; assembly: GCF_055594965.1. NCBI lineage: Bacteria > Bacillati > Actinomycetota > Actinomycetes > Kitasatosporales > Streptomycetaceae > Kitasatospora > Kitasatospora sp. NPDC040550. The sequence goes on from NZ_JBVIWC010000021.1 coordinate 81,548, forward strand.
GACCCGCCCGAACGCCGACGGCCCGCCCCCTGCCCCGGGGACGGGCCGCCACCGTTCGCTGCTCGCGCCTCAGTACCGGGCGCCCCACTCCCGGTCGGTGGAGACGATCTCGCGGCCCAGCGGCATCAGCGAGATCGGGATCATCTTGAGGTTGGCCCAGCCGAAGGGGATCCCGATGATCGACAGGAACAGCGGGATGCTGGTGATCAGGTGCCCCAGCGCCAGCCACCACCCCGCGAACACCAGCCAGATCACATTGCCGACGCAGGACGCGGCCCCGGCGTCCGGCCGTTCGACGGCGGTCCGCCCGAACGGCCACAGGATGAAGCCGGCGATCCGGAACGAGGCAATGCCGAAGGGGATGGTGATGACGAGTACGCAGCAGATGATTCCGGCGAGCACGTAGGCGAGAGCCATCCAAATGCCGCAGAAAATCAACCAGATGACATTGAGGATGAATTTCACTGCGCTCATGCTCGGTACCTTCTCATGGCTGGTGGTGTTGAAGTACGACCCTGCCATGCCCGCCGGCGAGCGTGTCTACGCCCTTAGGGGTGGATCCTCAGGGATCGATCCGGGTTGCCGAGCCGGAGATGGGCGCTTGGGCGCTCCTTCGGGCTCACCGCCCGCCGAGGACGGCCAGGTGCCCGACAGCCGACGTCGAAAGACTGTCGAGTATTGCCTCCCCCCTTCGTTGCGGTGCCGAGTGAAGGCGAGCCGATGATGCCGCCCTCGGCCTCGAAGCGTCCGGTCGGGCCGCCGACCACCTTGGAGCGGCCGGGCCGGTACTCCTCCAGGAAGAGCACACAGTTCTCGGACACGGTGAACAGCGGGTCGTCCTTGATCTGGTGGGTGGACGGCGTTGTCCACGACGCCGCCGGACGCTCCCCGGCGGGTCACGCCCGGCAGGGCCCGGCAGTTGGGCTACATCCAGCTGGCACGTGCGGGGACCTGGTCAGGTACGTCAGGGCTGCGGGGTCGGGTCCGTGCGCCCCGGAAAGGTGTACACCGCCTTGACAATGTCGGAGATCAGGTAACTGCCGTCCGGCTGGCGTTGGAGCTGTAGACGCGCAATCGGAAATTCCCTGGGTGTCTGGTGCCAGCCGTTGTCCGCCGCATAGGCGCAGACGATGCTTGCTTCCAGCCTGACCAGGTCGCCGGTGAGCTCATGCGGGTCGGTGTGGCCCTCCTGGGGTCCCACGGTCGCGTTCATGACCACGGACCAGCCTCGCCGTGCGGTCACCTCGGCGGGCCAGGCCGCGCTGTCTCCCGTGCACGCGTTCAGCCCTCCGCCGGCAGCTGCCAGTTCGGGTGTCAGATATCTGCGGGCCCTGTTCAGAACTGCCGCCGGCCCGGTGTCTCCGCGGGCCACGTCGAAGCTCCCCGAGGTGACCACCCAGGCCGTCGCGACGGACTCCGCGTCGTGCTGGTCGACCGTCAGCGGCGGGGTTTGAGCGACAGGGCGCTCCTTGGGTGGCACCGGCGGCTCCTTCATGGGATCGCCTCCCGGTACGGAGGAGAAGGTGTAGCCGGCCGGAGCGACGGCCACTGCGGTGCCCGGGATTTCCGTCTCGTCCTCGTCGAAGCACGGGTTGCAACGGACGCGTTCACCGGCGCCCGCGCGGTAGTCGGTCTCCCAGCCTCTCCCGAGGGTGTTCAGCACGGTGCCGCGTTCCATCCGCACTCCGGAGATGTGGAACGGGCGGTCGCCGTCCTTGAGCGTCCAGGTGTGATGCTTGCCGTCGAGGGTGCCCTCGACCGTGAGCACGTAGTCGTAGCTGTGCCGGGTCGCGAGCACGGTCAGGCTGATGATCTCCGGCTTCTGGTTCTCCAGGTAGAGGTACTTGTCGGTGAAGTACGGGGCGAAGGACACCGGCCCGTTCGCCGCGATCAGCGCGATGGGGTCGGTGGCGTCCAGGTCGACGCCCATGTCGATCTTCTTGCCTTCCCCCTGGCCGGTGCAGTCCACGACCGTGCCGGGCACCGGGTCGTAGGGCCGGCCCACGACCGTCGCCCGCACCTGCTCGATCGCCACGGTGTGGCCGGCGCCGACCATCGAGACCGAGAGCGACGAGGCACCCACGTCCGTGCCGCCCTGCGCGTGCGACCAGGCTCTGGCGGCACCGCAGTCGGTGACGACGGGCAGCTCGGTCGGCATGACGGTCTTCGGGACGATGGCGGTCGTGTTGGCATCGCCGTGTTCGGGGTCGTAGCGGGCGCTGAGCCCGGGCCCGCTGTTCCCGTCCGTTCCGTGCAGCGCCCAGTACGTCGTGCCGGCGACCAGCAGTGCCAGGACGCATGCCACGACCACCAGCAGGCGAGGGCGGGGGCGCAGGCCCGCCAGCATGGAGACGACGCCGCCCATGAACACGTTTCCGTGGATGGTGCTGTGGCTGATCTCGTTCCGCGTGTCACGCTGATCGCCCAATCCACCCACCCCGTCCGCCCGATCCGCGTCAACCACAGTGCAGCCCCCAACGAGCAAAGGGAAGACCCCGTCCGGGGCCTGCGGTGTTTCAGCGGACAGCACCGGCCCCGGTGGCTGCCGGTCCTCGCGGATCTCGAAGGTCATTGCACTCTCCGACTGGGGCGTTGCAACGATCCCCAGAACTCGAGCCCGTGTCGGCGAGGGGCTTTCGTCGCCGAACCGTGGACGGCGCCCTGGTCGGCCACCATGTTCACTGAGCCCCCGGTCTGCTCCCTGGTGACTGGCGGATGACGACGAAGCGCTGCCCGCGGTGACGTCGACCCGCAATGCCTGTGCCGATCAGGTTCATGCAAGGAATGAACGTGTTGATGCCTCATGGCGGTCACCTTCGGTCATGGCAGGATTCTCGACCGATGGCGATACGGGGAGCAGGGGCGTGGCAAGTCCGGTGATCCCGCGAGTTCGCTGGTCAGGCAATGCCCGGGAGACCGAGCGGGCGGGTGAAGGGCTGGTAGGGCGCGGATTGTTCACCGGTCTCGACAGCGCCGAAGAGAACGTCAGACGTGCCCGCGCAGCCGGACCAGGACCGTGTCGCCGGGCAGTGAGGCGAGGTAGGCCTCACTGCCCGGCCACACGGTGGGCCCCGGCCGTTCGTGGGGGCACTGGCTCGGGTCGCAGGTGGCGTGCACAGCGTTGCTGCCACCCTCCAGCCACCAGCCGTCGAGGGTGAGCACGTCAGTGCTCGGCGGGTACGGCGAGGTGAGCCGGCGGATGTAGGCGTCGCGGTCGCCGTCGTGGGTGATGACGGGGTGTTCCGAGGGGTTGGGGAAGCTCAGGTTGCCCCGGCGGAGGCTGTGGGGGTGGTCGAGGAACGCCCTCAATCCGCTCGGCGACCTGCGCTGCCCACTCCATCCGGCCATGCCCGGAGTGAGCAGTGGCGGGAGCTGGTCCCGGCAGGGGGTCAGTGCGCGTCGCGGCAGCCGCCGGTGGGGGTGCAGAGGGTGAGGGTGAGCGGGCGGCCGGTCGGGGGGATCCGGTAGTGGTAGGTCGCGAAGGTGACGAGGGTGCCGGCGCCGAGGTCGAGGGTGCGGCGGCGGACGGGGCTGACCAGGTGGTCGGGGTCGCCGGAGACGGTGATGTCGCCGACCTGGCCGCGGTAGGCCGTGAAGGCGTAGGAGTCCACGCCCGCTGTGGTGTCGGCGGGCATGGGGGTGCGGGGCAGGAGGTCCGCGATCGCGGCGTACCAGACGGTGGTGGGCGTCACGCCCGCGTGGTTGACGACGGCGTAGCAGACGTCGAGGTTGTCCGGCAGCCAGAGGGCCACGGCTCGGGCCTGCCCGTCGGTGTCGAGGACCACCATGGTCGTCAGGGTCGGCTTCGGGCACTGCGGCGGCAGGTTGAGCCCGCCCACGAGGTCCGCGATCCACTGGGCGGAGGGCGGGGCGGCCTCGGGGAGCGGTACCGGGTGGCGGAAGGTGCCGGGGTCGAGGGCCGGGTCGCAGGCGGTGGCCGGGCCGAGGGCCGTCACCAGTGCCAGTGTCGAACAGAGCGCCCCGAGGCGGCGTCGCATCGTGTCCCCTCCTCCTCCCGGTACGACGGGTGGGCCCCAGGATGCGCCCGGTTCCGGGCGGCGACAAGGTTCTGGGCGGCGACAAGGCTGTGGGCCGCCCCGGAGTCCTGCCGCCGCCCGGAACCGCGTGGGTCAGGCCGGGCGGGGGAGGTAGGCCAGGCCGTGGGCGCCGGGCTCGGCCTGCTTGGGGACGGTGAGGCGGGTGACGGGGGTCAGGGTGTCGAGGTCGATGACGTCGACGGTGGAGGAGACGACGGAGGCGACGTACCCGATCCGGCCGTCGGGGGAGGAGGTGATGGTCAGCGGGAACTCCCCGATCTCGACGGAGCCGAGCTCCCGGTGGGTGGCGGCGGAGAAGACGGTCAGGCGCCCCGGGGTCTGGTGGCCGAGTGGAGAGCCGGGGCCGGCGGTGGCGTGGATCTCGCCGGCCAGGAGGCGGCCGCTGCTGGTCAGGTGGACCGGCAGGACGGCGGAGCCGGTGGGCAGCACGTCGACCACGGAGGTCGTACGGGTGTCCAGGACGCGGATGCCGGGCACGGCGTCGGGCTTCCCGGCGAAGCCGAGGTAGGGCCCGCCGACGTACACCCGGGCGCCGTCGGCGGAGACGGCCAGGCCCTCGCTGCCGGGGACGGCGACCTTGGCGGTCAGCGTGCCGCGGTCGAGGTCGACCACGGAGACGTACGGGGCCTCCTTGTTGGTGGCGTAACCGGTGCGCCCGTCCGGGGAGATGGCGAACCAGTGCGGGCCCGGGGCGTCGGTGTCGATCCGGCCGAGCGGGCGGCGGGTCGCGGTGTCGACGACGACCACGCCGCCGGGGCGGTCCGCCGAGGCCTCGACGCTGACGTAGAGCCGGCCGCGGACCGGGTCCAGGGCCAGGCCGTGCGGGCCGTGCTCGGGGGCGAGGTCGATCACCTCGACGATGGTGCGGGTGTCGGCGTCGATGACGGTCAGTTCGGTGCTGTGGCCGTCGTGGGCGTTGTAGTAGCCGGCGCGGTACGCACTGGTGCACCAGAGCAGGCGCTGCGTCGGGTCGAAGCACAGCTCGTGCGGCTGGGCCGGGACTTCGACGGTGTCGAGCAGGGCGTCGGTGCCGGCGTCGAAGAAGGAGACGGTCGGGCCGCTCTGGCTGACGACGGCGAGGACGTCGCCGGCGAGGTGCGCGCGGGCGTCGAGGTGGGCACGGGGGTCGAGGTCGGCGCGGGTGTCGAGGGGGGTGTTCGGCACGGGAACTCCTGGTATCCGGTCGGGGTGTCGCTGCGGCCGTTGTGGCCGCTGTGTCCCGATGTCCTTCGGGAACGGTTCCACTGTGCTCGCCCGAGGCCGCTCGAACCATGCAAGGATCGGCATCGGATCATTGCCCGGCCCGCAAAAGTGCAGCTCAGGAGCGATCGATGGACCTCAACCTGCTGCGGGCGCTGGACGCCCTGCTCCAGGAGAACAGCGTGACCCGGGCCGCCGAGCGGCTCGGCACCTCGCCGGCGGCGGCGAGCCGGATGCTGGCCCGGCTGCGCCGCGCGGTCGGCGACCCGCTGCTGGTACGGGCCGGGCAGGGGCTGGTGCCGACCCCGCGGGCGCTCGAACTGCGCGAGGAGGTGGCGGAGTTGCTGCGGGGGTGCGACAACGTGCTGCGGCCCGGGGCGGGTTTCGACCCGGTGCACCTGGAGCGGACCTTCACGGTACAGAGCACGGACGCGGTGCTGGTCCGGGCGGCCGGCCGGCTGACCGGGCGGATCCGGGCCGAGGCCCCGGGCGTGGACGTGCGGTTCCTGCCGGAGTCGCTGGAGGGCGGACCGGGCCTGCGCCAGGGGCAGGTGGACGTCGAGGTCGGCGTGCTGGGGCAGTTGGATCCGGAGATCCGTACCCGGTCGCTGGTGACCGCGCCGGTGGCCGGTGTGGCGCGGGCCGGGCACCCGCTGTTCGAGGGGCGGATCACCGCGCGGCGGTTCGCCGCCGCCGACCACATCGGCGTCTCGCGGCGCGGCAAGCGGCTCGGGCCGATCGACGCGGCGCTGGCCGAGCGCGGCCTGCGCCGCCGGGTCGCGGTGGTGGTGCCCAGCCACACCGCCGCGATGCTGCTGGCCCGGGACTCCGACCTGGTGACGCTCGGGGTCGCGGACTGGCTGCCGGAGGCCTTCGAGGCGCTGGGCCTGCGCACCTTTCCGATCCCGCTCGAACTCCCGCCGCTGGAGCTGGGGATGGCCTGGCATCCGCGCAACTCGGTCGATCCGGCGCACCGTTGGTTCCGCGCGCACCTGGCGGCGGCGGTGCGGCAGGGGCAGGGGCAGGGGCAGGGGCAGGAGTAGCAGCGGGAGCAGGGGCAGGAGTAGGAGCAGGGGCAGGGGCCGCAGCCGCTGAAACGGCTGCGGCCCCGGATCGCCCGTGAGGCCGAGGGGCCGAGGGGCTGAGGGGCCGAGGGGACGGCCGCGTCACTTGCCCGCGATGACCTGCCCCATCGCGGCCAGCGTCGGCGAGCCGTTGTTCCAGTAGTCGGAGTGTCCCGCGTCCGGGTCGGTGGGCAGGATGTTCGCGCCGAACTCGGGAGTGGTGGTCTGGCGGCCGTGGATCAGGTGGTGGTCGCCGTCACCGAAGCCGAAGTCGGACTTGACGTTGTCCCAGGCGTTGTCCGCCAGCCCGCCCGGGTCGATGGCGCTCGCCATGCCGATCATGTCGGCCTGGCTCTGCGCCGCGTACACGTGCGACGGGTCGATGCGGAGGTCCTTGGCGGAGTCGACGCCGGCGCCGGGGCTGGCGATGAGGACGACGTTGTCGACCGGGAGCCCGTGGTCCTTCATGGTGTAGCCGATCGTCGTGGTGCCGTAACTGTGCCCGAGGATCGTGTTGTTGGCGATGGTCCCGTTGTGGGTGGCGTGCAGTCCGTTCTCGAAGCCGACCAGCTTGTTCTCGGCGTCCTTCGCGTACTGGTCGTCGGCGGCCTCGGGGACGAGGTTCTGCGGGGCGTCGTAGCCGATCCAGCTGATCGACGAGGTGGTCCGGCCGGTACCGGCGGCGTCGGCCGCGGCGACCATCGCGTCCGAGCGGCTGATGTCGCCGTCGACCTTGCCGAGTCGGGCGCCGGTGCCGGGGACGTACGTCGACACGTTGTCGGCGGTGTCCGGGTTGTTGATCGCGACGATGGCGTGGCCCTTGCCGTTGGTGTCGAAGCCCAGCAGGAACGCGGGCGGGTGGGCCGCGTCGACCTGGGTGCCCAGCCGGCCCTGGATCGCGTTGATGCCGTTCATCTTCTCGGTGAGGTCGTCGTGCTGCTGCTTCCAGAGCTTGTGCGCCGGGCTGTCGTAGGCCCCGTACGGCGTCGCCACCGTCGAGTCCGGCTCGGGGCCGAGCGCGTCGAGCTGGTGCTGGATGTCCGTCTTGGCCCGGGCGAGGTTGATCCGGTTGGCCTGGTCGCGGCCGGTGGCGGGGATGCCGTCGAGGTTCCCGATCTGGTCGGGGTGGTTGAGGATCATCCGGTGCTGCTGCTCGTCGGTGAGGCTGTTCCACCAGGCCTGGACGCTGTTCGGGTCGGTGCCGGCGCCGGGGACCTGCTCCAGGGCGTTGGCGGCGGCCGTGTCGTTGGTGGCGACGGTGGAGTCGAGGCCGGTGCCGTTGGTCGCGTTGGTGGTCAGGTGGGCCAGCCGGCTGCTGATCGTCCGGTCGGCGTGGTCGGCCTCGGTGAGGGCGGCGCTGATCCGGTCCCGGATGTCCTTGGCGTGCTCCGGGGCGCCGTGCCCGGCGAAGGTGAGGGAGTCGGGGTTGTTGTCCCAGGTGATGCCGCCGTCGGGGGCGACGGTGAGGCCCTGGGCCTTGGCGTCGTCGAGGGCGCTGATCAGGTGGGCCTGGGCGGCTGCGAAGCCTTCGGAGGCGTCGTGCAGGGCCCGGCCGATCAGGCCGATCTCCTGTTGGGCGGCCTGGAGTTCGTCGTGCAGCGCCTGCATCCGGGTCTGGGCGTGGCCGCCGGCCGTGCCGGTCCACTCGGAGCGGTTCAGCCGGTCGACGACCTCGTGCTGCCAGTTCTCCACGTGCTGTCCGAAGGCGGTGGAGAGGGTGTCGAAGGCCGTCTTGGCGATGGCGAGGTTGCCGAAGTCGGCGTCGTGGAGCGTCTTGATGTCCATCGGTTACTCCGCCGCTCTCGCGCTGCGGGGCTTGACCGGGCCGGGGACGACGACGGTGCCGAACGGGTCCGGCTCGGTGGTGGTCGGGACCGGGGTGTCCGGGTGGATCATGTTGGTGTGGATGTCCTGCTCGACCTGTCGGTAGTAGGTCGCCGAGGTGCCGAGCTTGGTGCCGAAGTCGCCCATGTCGCCGCCGAGCCGGTCCAGCAGGGTCTTCCAGCTGCTGCCGCAGGTGGTCAACGCGGCGGCGGTGAGCCAGCCTTGCAGGGTGCCGGCGGCCTGGCTGCACGGCTCGGTGATCTTCGCGGTCTCGCCGGGTATGAGACCGCCGATGTGCTGCGCGCTCTGTCCGCAGCCGTCCAGCTCGGACGGTTTGACCTTGAACGCCAAACCCGCGTCGGGTTCTGCCATTTCTTCGTTCCCCCGTCAGTTCCGGACCGTGGCCGGACCGGTGGCCGGACGGTTGCCGGGCCGGTCCGAGCGACAACTGACGACGCATGCTAGCGGATCGTCGAGAACGGAAAAGGGGTTTGACCAGGGCGTGTGCGAAGGGGCCGCACCTCGGTAAAGGTGCGGCCCCGAAGGAGAGTTGGGCTACTTGGCCGGAGTGCCGTCGGGCCAGACGCAGGGCGAGCTGACCTGGAGGGTGAGATCGTGACCGGACTCGGAGGTTCCGTTCAGGATCGCAAGGAACTGGTTCTGCGGGTTCCTCAGCCGGATCCAGTCGACCTTGGAGCCGGTCGGCTCCGGCACGGCCCGGAAGCCCTGCCCGGTCAGGTAGTCGCGGAAGGCGCTCACCGTCCGGGACTTGGCATCCGACGGTACGTCACCGAGGTCGCGGACCCGGCTGGTCTGCTTGCGGCCGTGCGGGCCGATGTCGTTGGCGTCGCACTCCAGATCGCTGAACGCGGGCGGCGACGACACCGGCTGGACCGGCAGCCGGGCCTGGACGGCGGCGAGATAGCCGTCGATCTGCGTCTTCGCCTGGTCCAGGGTGATGGTGGGCTGCGCGCGCTCCTGGAGGGTGTCGGCCCCGCAGGCGCTCAGGGCGGTGACGGTGACCGCCAGCAGGGCGGCGGCGGAGAGCCGCCTGATCAGCGGGAAATCCTTAGTGGCGCTCATGAGTTGGGCTTTCCGGCGATGACCTGGCCCATGGCGGCCAGGGTGGGTGAGCCGTTGTTCCAGTAGTCGGAGTGACCGGCGTCGGGGTCGACGGGCATGACGTTCGCACCGAACTCCGGGACGGTGGTCTGCCGGCCGTACATCAGGTGGTGGTCGCCGTCGCCGAAGCCGAAGTCGGTCTTGATGTTGTCCCAGAGGTTGTCCCCCGCCCCGCCGGGGTCGGTGGCGGCGGCCCAGCCGATCGCGTCGGCGGGGCTCTGCGCGGCGTACACGTGGGAGGGGTCGATCCGCAGGTCCTTGGCGTTCTCGACACCGGCGCCGGGGCTGGCGATCAGGACGGCGTTGTCGACCGGGAGGCCGTGGTCGCGCATGGTGTAGCCGACGACCGTGGTGCCGTAACTGTGGGCCAGGATGGTGTTGTTCCCGATCTTCCCGTCGTGGGTGGCGTGCAGCCCGTTCTCGAAGCCGACCAGCTTGTCCTCCGCGTTCTTCGCGTAGGTGTCGTCAGCGGCCTCGGGGATGATGTTCTGGGGCGCGTCGTAGCCGACCCAGGTGATCGACGAGGTGGTCTTGCCGGTGCCCGCGGCGTTGGCGGAGGCGACCATCGCGTCCGAGCGGTTGATGTCGCTGTTGATGCTGCCGAGCCGGGCGCCGGTGCCGGGGACGTACGTCGACACGTTGTCGGCCGTGTCGGGGTTGTTGACCGCGACGATGGCGTGGCCCTTGCCGTTGGTGTCGAAGCCCATCAGGAAGGTCGGCGGGTGCTGGCCGTCGACCGGCGTGTTCAGCCGGCTCTCGATGGCGTTGATGCCGTTCATCTTGTCCGCCAGCTCGTCGTGCTTCTGCTGCCAGTCCGTGTAGGCGGGGTTCGGGCGGATGAACCTGCCGGTGCCCACGGTCGCCGCCGGCGCGGGGCCGAGCGCGTCGATCTGGTGCTGGACGTCCTGCTTGCCGCGGGCCAGGTTGATCCGGTTGGCCTCGTCCCGGCCGGTGACGGGGATGCCGTCGAGGTTCCCGATCTGGTCCGGGTGGTTGAGGATCAACCGGTGCTGCTGCTCGTCGGTCAGTCCGTTCCACCAGGCCTTGACACTGTTCGGGTCGGTGCCGGCGGCGGGGATCTGGCCGAGGGCGTCCGCGGCGGCCTGGTCGGCCTTCGCGGTGGCGGAGTCCAGGCCGGTACCGTTGGTGGCGTTGGTGGCCAGGTGGCCGAGCCGGGAGTTGATGGTCTGGTCGGCGTGGTCGGCCTCGTTGAGGGCGGCGGTGATCCGGGCCTGGATCTGCTTGGCCTGCGACTCGGCGTCCGTGCCCGCGAAATCGGGGGAGTTGGGGTCCTTCTCCCAGGTGATCCCGCCGTCCGCGGCGACGGTCAGCTTGTGGGTCCTGGCGTCGTCCAGGGCGTTGATCAGGTGGGCCTGGGCGGCCGCGAAGCCGTCGTAGGCGTCCTGCAAGGCCCGGCTGACCAGGCCGAGTTCCTGCTTGGCGGCCTGGAGTTCGGTGCCCAGGTTCGAGATCCGGGTGTTGGCGTGCCCGGCGGCGGTCCCGGTCCACTCGGAGTGGTTCAGCCGGTCGACGACCTCGTGCTGCCAGTTCTCGATGTGCTGGCCGAAGGCGGTGGCCAGGGTGTCGAAGGCGTTCTTGGCGCTGGTGATGCCGATGACGTCGGCGTCGTGCAGGGTCTTGATGTCCATCGCTACTCGGCCGCCTTCGCGCTGCGCGGCTTGACCGGGCCGGGGACCACGGTGGTGTCGAAGGGGTCCGGCTCCGGCGCGTTCGAGACGGGCGCGTTCGGGTTGCGCATGCTGTTGTGGGCGTTCTGCTCGGCCTGCCGGTAGTAGGTGGCCGAGGTGCCGAGCTTGGTGCCGACGTCACCCATGTCGCCGCCGAGCTTGTCCAGCAGGGTCTTCCAGTTGGTGCTGCAACTGGTGATCGCGCCGGCGGTGAGGAAGCCCTTGAGGCCGCCGGCCGCCTGGCTGCACGGATCGGTGATCTTCGCGGTCTCGCCCGGTATCAGCCCGCCGATGTGCTGGGCGCTCTGCCCGCAGCCGTCCAGCTCGCCCGGCTTGACCTTGAACTCCAGGCCCGCGTCAGGTTCTGCCATTTCTTCGTTCCCCCGTCAGTTCCGGACCAGTCGCTGGGCGGTCCGTGATGATCGAACTGACGACGCATGCTAGCGGATTCTTAACACACAACCCGACGAACGTGGACCTCTCGGACGCGAAGGGGCCGCACCCCTTGGGAGGTGCGGCCCCGAACGAGATCCGGGCTCAGGCCGGTGGCGTGCCGTCGGGCCAGACGCAGGGGGAGCTCACCCGGAGGGAGAGGTCGTGACTGGAGTCGGAGACCCCGTCCAGGGTGGCCAGGAAGCCGTCCTTGGGGCTCCTCAGCCTGATCCAGTCGGAACGTGAACCGGCGGCGTCCGGATCCGGCTCGAAGCCGCGGCCGGTCAGGAACTCGCGGAAGGCCTTTGCGGCCTCGGCCTTGCGCTCGGGAGGGACGTCGCCGAAGTCGTACTCCCGGCGACTCTGCGTCCGGCCGTGCGGGCCGATGTCGTTGGCGTCGCACTCCAGGTCGCTGAAATCCCCGGGGCTCTTCGCCGGTTTGACCGGCAGCGCGGCCAGGGTGTCCGCGAGGTAGCCGTCGATCTGCTTCTTGGCCGCATCGAGCGTGATCGTGGGTTTCGACCGCTCCTGCACGGTGTTCGCCCCGCAGGCGTTCAGAGCCGGTACGGCGGCCAGCACTGCGGCGGCGGCGATGACCCGCCTGATCAGGAGGGCGTGTGCGCTGCTGTTCATGAGACCGGCTTCCCGGCGATGACCGCGCCCATGGCCGGCAAGGTGGGGGAGTCATCGTTCCAGTAGTCGGAGTGGTCGCCCTTGGGGTTGGTGGGCAGGATGTGTGCGCCGAACTCGGGGACGGTGGTCTGCCGACCGTGGATCATGTGATTGTCGGTGTCGACCCCTCCGACGTGCACGCCGTTGGCGTCCACGCCGGAGTAGTAGTTCCCTACACCCCATATCTCCGCGTAGTAGTCGCGGATGTTCTTCGCCATCCCCTTGGGGTCGGCGGCATCGGCCCAGCCGATGGAGTCGCCTTCGCTCTGCGCCGCGTACACGTGGGACGGGTCGATCCCCAGGTCCCCGGCGTGTTCGACCCCGGCGCCGGGGCTGGCGATCAGGACGACGTTGTCCACCGGGAGACCCTTGTCGCGCATGGCGTAGCCGACGGTCGTGGTGCCGTAGCTGTGGGCCAGGACCGTGTTGTTATCGATCTTTCCGTCGTGGGTGGCGTGCAGCCCGAGCTCGAAGCTGCGCAGTTTGTCCTCGGCGTTCTTCGTGTACGTATCGTCCGCAGCCTCGGGGATGATGCTCTGCGGCGCGTCGTAGCCGACCCAGGTGATCGATGAGGTGGTGCGAGGATCCCCGGCCTTCTGGTTGGCCTTGTCGGCCGAGGCGACCATCAGGTCCGACCGTTCGATGTCGCTGTTGATGCTGCCGAGCCGGGCGCCGGTGCCGGGGACGTAGGTCGACACGTTGTTCGCCGTGTCGGGGTTGTTGACCGCGATGATGGCGTGGCCGTGGCCGTTGGTGTCGAAGCCCAGCAGGAAGGCCGGCGGGTCCTTCTTCTGCAATCGGCTCTCGATGCTCTCGATGCCGCGCTTCTTGTCCTCCAGCTCGGCGCGCTTCTTCTTCCACGCCGTGTAGTCGGGATTCTCGACGGGCCCGCCGTTGGTCTCCGCAACGCTCAGCATCTTCTTCGGTTCGGGGCCGAGGCCGTCGAGCTGGCGCTGGATGTCCTCCTTGCCCTTGCGCAGGTTGATCAGGTTGGCGTCGTTCCGGGCAGTTGCGGGGATGCCGTCGAGGTTGCCGATCTTGTCGTGCTCGGTCTGGATCATGTGCTGCTGCTGGGCGTCGGTCAGGCCGTTCCACCAGGCCTTGACGCTGTTCGGGTCGGTGCCGGCCGGGGGTACCTGACTGAGGGCGTCCGCGGCGGCTTGGTCGGCCTTCGCGATGGCGGAGTCGAGGCCGGTGCCGTTGGTGGCGTTGGTGGCGAGGTGGCCGAGCCGGGCGTTGATGGTCTGGTCGGTGTGGTCGGCCTCGCTGAGGGCGTTGGCGATCCGCTTGCTGATCTCCTTGGCCGTGGCCTCCGCCTTGTCCCCGGCGTAGTTGGGGGAGTTGGGGTCCTTGTCCCAGGTGATCCCGCCGTCCGGGGCGACGGTCATCTTGTTCTTCTTGGCGTCGTCCAGGGCGCTGATCAGGTGGGACTGCGCCGCCGCGATGCCTTCGGCGGCGTCGGCGAGGGCCTTGCTGATCAGGCCGAGTTCCTGCTTGGCGGCCTGGAGTTCGGTGCCCAGGTTCGAGATCCGGGTGTTGGCGTGCCCGGCGGCGGTCCCGGTCCACTCGGAGTGGTTCAGCCGGTCGACGACCTCGTGCTGCCAGTTCTCGATGTGCTGGCCGAAGGCGGAGAAGAGCGTGTCGTAGGCGTTCTTCGCGGTGGTGATGTTGTTGATGTTGGCGTCGTAGAGGGTCTTGATGTCCATCGCTACTCGGCCGCCTTCGCGCTGCGCGGCTTGACCGGGCCGGGGACGACGGTGGTGTCGAAGGGATCCGGCTCCGATCCGTTCGACGCGGGGGCGTTGGGGTTGCGCATGCTGTTGTGGGCGTTCTGCTCGGCCTGGCGGTAGTAGGTGGCCGAGGTGCCGAGCTTCGTGCCGACGTCGCCCATGTCGCCGCCTAGCTTGTCCAGCAGGGTCTTCCAGTTCGTGCCGCAGTCCTTGAGGGCAGATGCCATCTGCCAGCCCTGGAGGGTGCCGGCAGCTTGATTCGACGGCTCGGTGATCTTTGCCGTCTCCCCCGGTATCAGACTCCCGATGTGCTGCGCGCTCTGGCCGCAGCCGTCCAGTTCGCCAGGCTTGACCTTGAACTCCAAGCCCGCGTCAGGAACTGCCATGCATGCCCCCCATGCAGTTGGACTGGCCATCGGCCGGTCCATGTGTTCGAAAACTAAAGGCGTATGCTAACGGATTCCGTGCGAGGGAAATTCGATGGCCGTACGGAGATGGCGTGGCGGTCTCCCGACCACCGGTCGGATACCCTGCGGGGGTAAGCGGACACGGTGGGGGCGGAGCGGGAGGCGGGGCGTGAAGGTGCAGCAGCGGCCGTACGGCGCCCCGCTGCCCGGGGTGCTGCGGCTGGTGCTGCTCGCCGCGCTGCTGCTCGGCATCGTGACGATGCACACGCTCGGGCACCCGAGCGGTGGACACGGCGGGCACGGCGGGTCGGAGGGGCACGGGCCCCGGGTGACGGCGGTCCAGCAGCTGCCGGAACACCACGGGCCGAGCGCCGGTCCCGTGAGCGCCCATTCCGCGACCGCCGATTCCGTGAGCGCCCATTCCGCGACCGTCGACGGGATGGACCCGATGACGGTCTGTCTCGCCGTGCTGGCCGGCTGGACACTGGTGCTGCTGCTCGCCGGTCCGCTGCTGCGCCGTAGCGGTGACGCCGCCGCCGAGGTGCGGGCCCGGTTGTTGCGGGCCGTCCGCGCGCTGCCGCCGCCCGGGGGTGGGCGGGTCCTCCTCAGCAGACTTTCGGTGCTGCGTCAGTAGGCGCGTGCCGGTCGTTCCGTGCCCGCGCGCACTACTGCGTGCCCGCGCACGGAACGGCTGACGCGCCGTCCTGTACGTCCACACCACCCCTGCACGAGGTGCACTCCGTCATGCGCACACCCACCCGTCGTACCGTCCTCGGCGCCGCGCTCGCCGCCGCCGGGAGCGGCCTGATCGCCGCCTGCTCCTCCGGGTCCTCCGATCCGATGAAGGGCATGGACCACTCGTCCATGAACCGCGCCGCGCCGGGCGGCCCCGCCGGCTTCGTCGCCCCGAACGGCCCCGAGGTCGCCGCCGCCGAGGCGCGGCGCAGGCCCGGACCCCAGCGCAAGGTCGCGCTCACCGCCACCGAGACCACCCTCGACCTGGGCGGACGCACCGTCCGCAGCTGGGCCTACGGCGACCGCCTGCCCGGCCAGGAGGTGCGCGCCACCGTCGGCGACACCCTCGCCCTCACCCTCGCCAACCACCTGCCGCAGCCCACTTCGCTGCACTGGCACGGCCTCGCGCTGCGCAACGACATGGACGGCGTGCCGGGCCTGACCCAGGACCCGGTCCGGGCGGGGGCCTCCTTCGACTACCGCTTCGCCCTCTCCCACCCCGGCACCTACTGGTTCCACCCGCACTCCGGTGTCCAGCAGGACCGCGGCCTGTACGCCCCGCTGATCGTCGAGGACCCGAAGGAGCCGCTGCGCTACGACAAGGAGTGGGTGGTCGTCCTGGACGACTGGGTGGACGGGGTGGACGGCAGTACCCCGGACGCCGTCCTCGCCGAACTCGCCAAGGGCATGGGAGCCATGGGCGACATGGGCGACATGGGCGACATGGGAGCGATGGGAGCCACGGGCGGCACGGGAGCCACGGGCGGAATGGACCACTCGGGGCACGGCATGCCGG
The DNA here is from genome assembly GCF_055594965.1 of Kitasatospora sp. NPDC040550. NCBI lineage: Bacteria > Bacillati > Actinomycetota > Actinomycetes > Kitasatosporales > Streptomycetaceae > Kitasatospora > Kitasatospora sp. NPDC040550. The sequence goes on from NZ_JBVIWC010000021.1 coordinate 97,276, forward strand.
CCGCAGGCGCGGGCACGGGCCCGGGCACGGGGAGCGCCCCCGCCGGAGCCGCCGGCCCGTCCCGGATGCTGATGGGCGCCGCCAGCCCGCTGCTCGGCGGCGACGCGGGCGACGTCGCCTACCCCTTCCACCTGGTCAACGGCCGCCTGGCGACCGCCCCCGAGACCTTCACCGCCAAGCCCGGCGACCGGATCCGGATCCGGCTGATCAACGCGGGCGGCGACACCGCCTACCGGGTCGCCCTCGGCGGCCACGAGCTGACCGTCACCCACACCGACGGCTTCCCGGTCGAACCCGCCACCACCCAGGCCCTGTTGCTCGGCATGGGCGAGCGCTACGACGTGCTGGTCACGGCCGAGGACGGCGCCTTCCCGCTGACCGCCCTGGCCGAGGGCAAGAACGCCGCCGCGCTGGCCGTGCTGCGCACCGGTGGCGGCGCCGCGCCGGACGCCTCGACCCGCCCCGCCGAACTGGACGGCCGGCTGCTGACCGCCGGGCAGTTGAAGGCCGACCCGGGCGTCCGGCTGCCGGACAGGGCGCCGGACCGCACGGTGGTGCTGGAGCTCACCGGCGGCATGGCGAAGGCCGACTGGGCGTTCAACGGCCGCAGGTACGACCCGGCGCAGCGCCACCCGGTCGCGGCCGGGGAGCGGGTGCGACTGGAGTTCCGCAACAGCACCGCCATGTGGCACCCCGTCCACCTGCACGGACACAGCTTCGCGCTGGGCGCCGGCGGCCCGCGCAAGGACACCGCGATCGTGCTGCCGGGCACGACCCTGGCGGTGGACTTCGACGCCGACAACCCGGGCCTGTGGATGGTGCACTGCCACAACGTGTACCACGCGGAGACCGGCATGATGACGGTTCTCGGTTACCGCGCGTAACCCCGTCCGGTCCGTGAGACGCCGGGGCGGGGTGGTCCACCGCCCCGCCCCGGTGCCGACCCCGACCCGCCCGGTCACCCGTCCCGACCTGCGAAGCCATGACGTTTTCTTAACGCGGGCCGATGACGTCTCCTTAACGCCGGTCGCATAGCCTGGCGCACTGCCGTCGCCCGACGGCGCTTTTACGGGGTCTTTAAACAAGAGGTGCAAGGTGGTTTCGTCGGGTTCGACGGAGACGACGACGGAGGCCCCGTCGTCGGCGCGAATACGGCTCCGCAGCTGGCTCCTGGAGGACATGTCTCCGGAGAAGGCCGCCAGGGACGCCGCCGCGAAGGCGCAGCAGGACGGCGCGGAGCCGGGGGACTCCGCCGCCGAGGCCGGTCACGCTGCGCACACGGGCCAGCCGTGGTGGCGCGTGATGTGCCTGACCGGTCTGGACTACTTCTCGACGCTCGGCTACCAGCCGGGCATCGCCGCGCTCGCGGCCGGACTGCTGTCGCCGATCGCCACGATCGTGCTGGTGCTGGTCACCCTGCTGGGCGCGCTGCCGGTCTACCGGCGGGTGGCCCAGGAGAGCCCGCGCGGTGAGGGCTCGATCGCGATGCTGGAGCGGCTGCTGTCGTTCTGGAAGGGCAAGCTGTTCGTCCTCGCGCTGCTCGGCTTCGCGGCGACGGACTTCATCATCACGATCACCCTCTCCGCCGCCGACGCCAGCGCCCACCTGGTGGAGAACCCGCACCTGACCGGTGCCCTCGGCGGCAAGCAGATGGTGATCACGCTGATCCTGGTCGCCCTGCTCGGTGCCGTCTTCCTCAAGGGTTTCAGCGAGGCGATCGGCCTGGCGGTCGGGCTGGTCGGGGTCTACCTGGCGCTCAACGTGGTGGTCGTGGCGGTCGGCATCTGGAAGATCATCCAGGCGCCGCACGTCGTCACCGACTGGTCCAACGCGCTCACCACCCAGCACGGCAACGTCTTCGTGATGATCGGCGTCGCGCTCGTCGTCTTCCCGAAGCTCGCGCTCGGCATGTCCGGCTTCGAGACCGGTGTCGCCGTGATGCCGCACATCAAGGGCGACGCGGACGACACCGAGGCGAACCCGGTCGGCCGGATCCGCGGCACCCGCAAGCTGCTCACCACCGCCGCCGTGATCATGAGCACCTTCCTGATCGCGACCAGCTTCATCTGCACCCTGCTCATCCCGGCCAAGGAGTTCGAGAGCGGCGGCCAGGCCAACGGCCGCGCCCTGGCGTTCCTGGCGCACGAGTACCTCGGCGGCGCCTTCGGCAGCGTCTACGACCTGTCGACCATCGCCATCCTGTGGTTCGCCGGCGCCTCCGCCATGGCGGGCATGCTCAACCTGCTGCCCCGCTACCTCCCGCGCTACGGCATGGCCCCGCACTGGGCTCGCGCCGTGCGCCCGATGGTGATCGTGCTGACCGTCGTCGGCTTCCTGATCACCTGGCTGTTCGACGCCAGCGTCGACGCCCAGGGCGGCGCGTACGCCACCGGCGTGCTGGTGCTGATCAGCTCGGCGGCCATCGCCGTCACCATCGCCGCCTACAAGAAGCGCCAGCGCGGCTGGACGGTCGCCTTCGGGGTCATCGCCGCGGTCTTCCTGTACACCACCGTGGTGAACACCATGGAGCGCCCGGACGGTGTCAAGATCGGTGCCTGCTTCATCGCCGGCATCATCCTGGTGTCGCTGCTCTCCCGCCTCAAGCGGGCCTTCGAGCTGCGCGTCACGGACGTGCTGCTGGACGAGACGGCCGAGCGGTTCATCCGCGACTACGCCCACCGCCCGCTGCGCCTGATCGCCAACGAGCCGACCAACCGGGACGTCGCCGAGTACCGCGACAAGATCCGGCAGATCCGCGCCGACAACGACATCCCCGGTGAGGACGACCTGGTCTTCGTCGAGGTGACCGTCCGGGACGCCTCGGACTTCGAGTCCGAGCTGACCGTCCGCGGCCAGGTGCTGCACGGCCGGTACCGGGTGCTCACCCTGGAGAGCTCCAGCATCCCGAACGCGATCGCCGCCCTGGCGCTCACCGTCCGGGACCGCACCGGGCAGCGGCCGCACCTGTACTTCGAGTGGACCGAGGGGCACCCCTTCGCCCAGTTCCTGCGCTTCATCCTGTTCGGTCAGGGCGAGGTCGCGCCGGTCACCCGCGAGGTGCTGCGCGAGGCGGAGCCGGACCGGACGAAGCGTCCGCGGGTCCACGTCGGCTGACGCCGCCGCTTCCGCCCGCAGCGCGACGGCCCGCCCGGTCCAGTCAGGACCGGGCGGGCCGTCGGCGTTCGGGAGAGCACTCGGGAGTGCGTTCGGGAGAGCAGTCAGGAGGGGATCAGGAGGGCAGTCCGGAGGGGAGCCGCAGGACCAGGCCGGGCTGGATGAGGTCCGGGTCCTCGCCGACGGTGTCGCGGTTGAGCGCGTACAGCGCCGGCCAGCCGCCGGGGACGCGCAGGACGTCGGCGAGCTGGTCCAGGGTGTCGTCCTCGCGGACGGTCCACCGGCCGTCCACCGCCGAGCCGGGGGCGGGCGGCGGCAGGACGGCGTCGCGCCCGTGGTCGCGGGTGGCCTCGGCGGCCTCCTCGTCGCGGGTCCGGTCGTGGGACCGGTCGTGAGTCCGGTCGTGGGTCCGGTCGCGATCGTCGTCGCGCCCCTGGGCGGCGGTCCCGTGGGCGTGGCCGCCCAGGGCGCGGGCACCGCAGACCGGCCAGGGGGCGAGGCCGCGCCGCTCGGCCAGGTGCTGGGCGACGGCCATCTGATCCGCGCGGCTGGCCAGGTCGGCGCGCGGGGCGAAGGCCAGGCCGCCGTTCTCCCGCCAGGTGGGCTGGTCGAACTGGAGGCCGCCGAAGTAGCCGTTGCCGGTGTTGATGTGCCAGTTGCCGCTGCTCTCGCAGTCCGCCACCCGCTCCCAGTCGTACCGGCCGCCGTCCGTCCTCCCGCCCGGGTCGGCCCCGCGGTCGCCGCCCGGGGGTGCGGCGTGGGCCGCGGGGGCGGCGAGGGCCACGGCGAGGGCGCAGAGCGCGGTGGGAACGAGGCGGCGGAGGCGCGGGGTGGGAGGCATGGGCGGCTCTCAGGTCCGGGGACAGGGCGTGCACCACCCGGAGGCGGTGCGTTCCAACCGACGCACGCCGAGTGGGGCGCGTCGGCGCCGACACGACCGGGAGGTCACCCGCTCGGCCGTCCCGCACCACCCCCACGGCCCGCGGCCATCCGGCCGCACCCCCGCCTCGGGGGCCGACTCCCGGAGTGGCCGGGGACACCACCCGGCGGACTCGACGAAGCGGGACGGACGGACGATGCCGATCGGTCAGGACACCGCACGGGCCGCCCGGTGACGCGCTGTTCGTCGGCGCGGTGGCGGTGCACCGAGCAGCTGGTCCGGACCAGCGTTCAACTGCCGTTCGCCGTCAGCACGGTTGGTGGTGGCATGGACGTACCGTCCGGCTGGGAGCCTCCTCGGCGTTTCTCGGAGCTCAGGAGGCGGCAGTGGCACATTCCCCGGCACAACCCCAGGCGCAACCCCCGGCGCAACCTTCGCGCAGGACGGTCCTGCGGACGGGTACGGCGGCCGGCGCGCTCGTCGCGCTGCCCGCGTCCACCCTGCTGTGGACCCAGCCGGCCGTCGCCGGCACCCCCGGACCGGAGCAGATCCACCTCCAGTGGGGCGACGAACCCTCCCGCGAGATGACCGTCTCCTGGGCGACCGGCGCCTCCGTGAAGCGCCCCCGGGTGCGGATCGGCACCCCGCGCGGCGGCGCCGGCCGCAGCGTCGACGCGAGCAGCCGCAGCTACGTCGACGGCCTCAACAAGGTCGAGACCTTCACCCACCACGCCCGCCTCGACGGGCTGCGCCCCGACACCACCTACGTGTACGAGGTGCTGCACGACGGCGCCCAGCCCGTCCGCGGCACCTTCCGCACCGCCCCCGCCCGCGGGCGCGCCGCCTTCCGCTTCACCAGCTTCGGCGACCTCGGCACCGGCGACAACGTGTTCGCGAAGTCCTCCATCCACGGCGCCGCCGCCGTCCGGCAGGTCGAACAGTTCAACCCGCTGTTCCACCTCCTCAACGGCGACCTCGCCTACGCCAACAACAACCCGCAGCTCCAGCCGCAGGCCTGGAACGCGTTCATGAACAACCTGTCCAAGTCCGCCGCCGGCCGCCCCTGGATGCCCGCCCCCGGCAACCACGAGGTCGAGGCGGGCGGCGGCGACCTCGGGTACGCCTCCTACCTGACCCGCTTCGAACTGCCCGACAACGGCACCCGCGACCACTGCGGCAACTGGTACAGCTTCCAGGTCGGTTCGGTGCTGTTCATCAGTCTCGACGGCAACGAGATCGCCGTCGAGGACGACGCCAGCCTCGACCCCGCCACCGGGCAGTCCATCTACATCAGCGGCTACAGCGAGGGCGCCCAACTCCGCTGGCTGGAACGGGTCCTGTCACGCGCCCGGCACGGCAGCGCGGTCGACTGGATCGTCGTCAACCTGCACCAGTTCGCGGTGTCCTCCTCCGCCGCCAGCCACGGCGGCGACATGGGCATCCGGGAGAACCTGCTGCCGCTGCTCGACCGCTACTCCGTCGACCTCGTGCTGGCCGGCCACGACCACGACTACGAGCGCACCCACCCCGTCCGCGGCACCGAACCGGGCGGGCTGCTCACCCCCGCCGTCGTCGACGACGACCTGCGGCAGATCGACACCTCCGAGGGCACCGTCCACCTCATCCTCGGCGGCGGCGGCACCGCCGGCCACGACGACGTCTACCTGCCCGCCGACGCGGACGGCGTCCGGCAGGCCAGCGTCCGCACCCAGCGGCTCACCTTCAAGGCCGACCCGGACGCCAAGGAGAAGGCCCACTGGTCCGCGGTCACCGACCCCGACACCAAGTACCCGTACGGCGTCGCCGTCTTCGACGTCGACCCGGGCCGGTACCCCGGCGACCGCACCACCATCACCGTCTCCTACTACCACTCCGTCCCGGCCACCGCCGCCAACCCGCTCCCGGCACCCGTCCTGTACGACCGCTTCACCCTCTACCGCGACCGCAGCGACGGCTGGGGCGAGGACGAGAACGACGACGAGCAGGGCGAGCGCGCGAGCGCCGCCCGGCGCTAGCCGCTCCTCTCAGCAGGCCCGGCGCGCTGGTCCAGCGCGGCGGGCCGAGTCACGCCGTGGCGCGCACCAGCTGCCAGCCAAAGGTCCGCGCTGCGTTGATGAGGAGGGTGGGATGAGCGGTCCCAGCACGTGGCGGACGAACTCCGTGGACTCCTCCTGGCCCTCGGCAGGACCGCCCCCGCCCCCAACGGGTTCTGGGAGACCCGGCGCGGTCAGGGGCTCTTCGTTGCGGTGTCGGAGACGACGCGAACCGCGTCGGGCAGCAGGTGCAGCTCATAGGGTGTGTAGCAGTCCGACATCTCGCTTCCGACCACAGCGCCGCACCGACAGGCCCGGTTGGGCGGCCCGTCGCCTGGGGCTCCGCAGCATCCGGGTGGTCCACCCGGTGTCATATGCCAGGTGAGGCCGGGCGCGTCCTGGGGGTGCAGGACGAAGGTGTTCCGGGGCCCAGCCGAAAGGACCACTACTCCGTCGGCGTCGCTGATGCACGGGCCGCCCGGATAGGCGGGCGGGAACTCGTCCTGGTTCTCAGCGGGCACGAACGGCGGCCCGTGTGGCTCCGGGTCGACGGCGTACCGGCCGGGAGCCACGGTAGGGGAGGCCTGCCGCCGACCGTTCACGAGCACCCCATCGAACAGATGCCGAGGGGGATGGGCCGGAAGGGGTTCGAGGGCGGCTGTGAGAGCCTCACCGCAGGCAGCGCAATGAAAGGTCGTCATCGCCGTCTGTTTACAACATCGGCTCTTGGATCACAACGTGTTATCTCCGCTCGGGGAAGTGCCTCCCCCCGCTCAGGAAGGCGGCGGGGCCGACTTCCTGAGCGGGGGGAGGTCAGGCAGCCGCGGGTCGGTCGATGGCGGCGGTTTCCGGTGGGGCGAGCCAGACCAGGCGTGCGGTGATGCCGGGCCGACGGGCGAAGTGGCGCAGGGCTCGGTCAGCAGAGGGGAGGGTCATGCGGGCCCGCCCGTCGAGGCTGATCACATGCGTCGGGCCGGTGTGTTCGGCGAGCCCCCAGGCCACCACCCACCCGTCGCGGCGGTCCGGACGTTGCCCGGGACCAGCTGGAATATCTGCTGACCGTGAGCGAGTACCCGCACATCGACCTGCGGGTGATCCCGTTCGGCACCGGCAGCTTCCCGGGCTCTGGTGCCGGGATCGTGTACTTCGCCGCCGAAGTCCCACGGTTGGACAGTGTGCAGGTCGACGGGGACCGGTTCGAATTCATTGACACCGAACCGCAGCTGATCAAGTATCGAGCCGTGTTGGACCGGTTGGAGGCGAGCGCGCTCAAGCCTGACGCTTCCCGCGACCTTATCCGCCGTATCGCCCAGAGCATTTGAGACGGGAACCATCGTGGCCGATCAGAGCTGGCAGAAGTCCACATTCAGCGGCGACACCGCCAACTGCATCTACCTTGCCGACGTCTCCGGCGACGGCATCTGGATCCGTGAGAGCGATGTCCCTGGCACCATCATCTCAATCTCGCCCGATGTGCTCCGGGCCCTCCTGCTCGGCGTCAAGGCAGGGGAGTTCGACCACCTGACGGCCTAGGCGGGGGTCGGGGCGATCATGAAGGGGGATAGAAGGGCTCTGCCCTTGGCGAATCTGCGGCGGGCAGAGAAACGGCGTCCGGGGTCGGTCCGGGGGTGAGAGTGGAGGGGACGGCAGCTCCGCCTCGACCAGGAGGACCAGATGACTCCATTCGCCACCGTGCTCGCGCCGCGCGCGGAGGAGGGTGATACCCGGCCCGGCCCCTTCGACGACCACCTCGCCGCCCAACTGCTGGCCCAGCGCATCGTGTTGCTCGGTACCCAGGTCGACGACGTGTCGGCGAACCGGGTGTGCGCGCAGTTGCTGTTGCTGTCCGCGGAGGACCCGCGCAGCGACATCGGCCTGTACATCAACAGCCCCGGCGGGTCGGTCACGGCCGGGCTGGCCATCTACGACACCATGCGGCTGATCCCCAACGACGTCTCGACGTTGGCGATGGGGTTCGCGGCGAGCATGGGGCAGTTCCTGCTCACCACGGGGGCGCGCGGCAAGCGGTTCGCGCTGCCGAACGCGCGGATCATGATGCACCAGCCGTCGGCGGGCATCGGCGGTACGACCGCGGACATCGAGATCCAGGCGGAGAACCTGGAGTACACCAAGCGCGCCATCGAGCGGATCACCGCCGAGCACACCGGGCAGAGCGAGGAGACCATCGCCCGGGACGGCGACCGGGACCGCTGGTTCACGGCCGAACAGGCCAAGGAGTACGGGCTCGTGGACCGGGTGGTGGAGTCGGTCGCCGACATCCGCCCGGCCGCGTCCCGACGACGGATGGGGTTGTGACATGGGGTCGTACACGGTTCCGTACGTGATCGAGCGGACCGCGCAGGGCGAGCGGTCCTACGACGTGTTCAGCCGGCTGCTGAACGAGCGGATCATCTTCCTCGGCACCGAGATCGACGACGGGGTCGCGAACGTGGTCATCGCGCAGCTCCTGCACCTGGAGTCGGAGAACCCGGAGCGGGAGATCTCGATCTACCTCAACTCGCCCGGGGGGTCGTTCACTTCGCTGATGGCGATCTACGACACGATGACCTTCGTGCAGGCGCCGATCTCCACGTTCTGCGTCGGGCAGGCGGCGTCGACGGCGGCGGTGCTGCTGGCCGGCGGGGATCCCGGGCGGCGGTTCGTGCTCCAGCACGCGCGGGTGCTGCTCGGCCAGCCGGCCAGCGGCGGGCAGCGTGGGACGGTCTCGGACCTCAGCCTCGCGGCCAAGGAGATGGTGCGCATCCGCGCGCAGGTGGAGGAGGTGCTGTCCCGGCACACGCGGCACGACGTGGCGACGCTGCGGGCGGACATGGACCGGGACAAGGTGCTCAGCGCCGAGGAGGCGGTCGCGTACGGGCTGGCGGACGAGGTGCTGAGCCGGCGGATCGCGTTCAACTGAGCCCGGGCGGCGGCCGGTACCACGGGGGAGTACCGGCCGCCGGTGCGGTCAGGCCGCCATGCAGAGCCCGTCGTACTGCGCCGTGGGCGCGGTGCGGCCGTGGCTCACCCGGCCGTGGCCGATTCGGCTCCGGGTGTGCCGGGTCAGCTCGTCCTGGGCGAGCGAGAGCAGGTCGCCGAGGCCGAGCCCGAGGGCCTTGGCGGCGGCGGCGAGTACCTCGGAGGAGGCCTCCTTGCGGCCGCGCTCCAGCTCGGACAGGTACGGCATGGAGATCCGGGCGCTCTCCGCCACGTCCTTCAACGTCCGTTCCTGGGACAGCCGTTCGCGCCGCAGTACGTCGCCGACGAGGTCGCGCCACAGCGGCTCCTTCGGCGCGGGCGGCTGCGGGGCGCGTTCCGGCCGGTGGGCGCGACCGGACTCGCCGTGGCCGGACGCGCCGTGGCCGGACTCGCCGCGTCCGGACTCGCTGCGGCCGGGCGGCGTGGCCTGCGGGCGCAGTGGGATGACGCGGGCTTCGTTCGGGGCATGAGTGCTCACCCCTCCAGCCTAGGGATCCCGGGCGCGGGGGGAAGGGCGCGGCGTTCTGCCCTGGGTGAAGCCGAGTGGGGCCGGGTGAAGCCGGGTGGGGCCAGGGGCGGGGGGCCGGGTGGAGCCGGCCGGGGCCAGGGCGTGCGTCAGCCGGGGAGGACCCGGCCGAGGTGGTAGCGGAGCACGGCGGTGGCGTCCTCCGCCGTCCGCTGGTCGAGCAGCACGCTGAGGCCGAGGCCGGCCGAGACCGCCAGCAGGACGACGGCCTCCTGGCGCGGGTCGGCGGCCCCGGCGGCGGCGAGTCGGTCGGCGAGGAAGGCCTCCATCTCGTCGGGGGCGGCGAGGAAGGGCTGTCCGCCGAGGGCCGGGTCGGTGACGGAGAGGACGGCGTACTCGGTGTAGATGAGGTGGAACGCGCGGCTCTCCTCGTCGGTGGGGACGGCTTCGAGCAGGACCGCCTCGATGACGGCGCGCGGGTCGCCGCCCGCGCCGTCGGCGATGACGCGGTGCCGGACGCGCTCGCCCATCCGGGTGGCGAGGCGGGTCATGGCGGCGAGGAGCAGCTGTTCCTTGGTGTCGAAGTAGTACTGGACCAGCCGTACGGAGACGCCGGCCTCGGTCGCCACCGAGCGCATGGTGACGGAGTGGAGGCCGCTGCTCGCCGCCGAGCGGAGCAGGGCGTCGATGATGTGGGCCCGTCGCTCCTCGTGGTCCACCAGCTTGGGCATCGGGTTCCTTCCGGATGTTTTTGTGGTACAACCATACCATCAAAACCGGGAGGGATCATGACCAGGACCAGCGTCGGCCACTTCACCAGCGAGGCGGCGAAGGCGAAGTTCCTCGAGGCGTACGACCGGGCGATGGAGCTGTGGCCCGGCCCGCGGCAGGAGTTCGACGTCGAGACCGGGTACGGCAGCGTGCACGTCCACCGCTACGGCGCGCGGACCGGCGAGCCGATCGTGCTGCTGCACGGCCACGCCGGGCACCCGTCCAACTGGTACCCGCAGATCGCGGCGCTCGGCGCGCACCACCCGGTGTACGCCGTCGACACCCTGGACGACCCCGGCCGCAGCGTGCAGCGCGCCGTCGCGCCCGGGTCGGCGGAGAACGCGGAGTGGCTGGGGGAGGTGCTGGCGGGGCTCGGGCTGGAGCGGGTGCACCTGGTGGGGGTCTCGTACGGCGGCTGGCTGGCGCTCAACCAGGCGATCCACGCGCCGGAGCGGCTCGCCTCCGTCACCTCGCTGGACCCGGGCGGCATCGAGAAGGTCCCCGCGCGGTTCTACGCCCACATGATCGGCGGGCTGTTCGGCATGCTCGCGCCGCGGCCGCTGCGCCCCGCGGTCGGGCGGCTGCTGGCCAACCCGGCGCTCAGTGCGCCGCGCGAGATGATCGCCCCGTTGATGCTCGCGATGCGCAGCTACAAGCCAGGCAGCCGGCCGCCGGCCCGGCCGTTCACGGACGGGGAGTTGGGGTCGATCGGGCTGCCGGTGCTGGTGCTGGTGGGCCGGCGCAGCGCGCTGCTGCGGCCGCGTCAGGTGGTGGAGCGGGTGACGGCGCTGATCCCGGGCGTGCGGGCCGAGATCCTCGAACGGGCGGGCCACGGGCTCAACCTGGAGCAGCCCGAGACGGTCAACGAGCGCTTGCTGGCCTTCGTCGGTTCGGTCGGACGGGGGCGGGAGACGGCGTAGCGGACGGCGGTCGACCGGGGTGGCGAGGGTGCCGGGTACGACGAGGCCCGCGACGGGCGCGGCAGGGCGGGCGGATCCGGTGACGGTGTGAGACCTTCCGTCAACTGTCGGCCAGGTGTAACTTCTCCGCCACCCGGCTACCGGTCGGTAGCCATCTGGCTGCCCGACAGTCGCCGACGTCGGAGTTGTCCAGACTTCTCGGAGGCCACCCGTGTCACCCGTCACCCGCCGCACCTTCCTCGGCTCGGCCGCCGCCCTCGGCGCCGCCATCGGACTGGACACGGCCCTGCCCGGCGCGGTGCCGGGCGCGCAGGCCGCCACGAACGCCACGACCGGCAGCACCGGCAGCACGGGGACGATCCGGGACGTCAAGCACGTCGTGGTGCTCATGCAGGAGAACCGCAGCTTCGACCACTACTTCGGCACCCTGAGGGGCGTGCGCGGTTTCGGCGACCGCACCGCCCTGCAGATCGCGGGCGGCACCAGCGTGTTCAACCAGCCGAACGGCAGCGGACGGCAGTACCCCTGGCAGCTCAGCAGGACGAACACCTGGTGGTGGGGCGTCAGCGCCGAGCAGCTCGCACAGTGCGACGGCTCGCTCGACCACTCCTGGTCCACCCAGCACCAGGCCTGGAACAACGGGAGGATGGACTCCTGGATCGCCGCCAAGGGCTCGGACAGAACCATGGGCTTCATGGCCCGCGAGGACATACCGTTCCACTACGCGCTGGCCGACGCCTACACCGTCTGCGACGCGTACCACTGCTCCATCCTCTCGGCCACCGGCCCCAACCGCACCTACCTGTGGTCCGGCACGATCGACCCGGCCGGCACCGCGGGCGGACCGGCCTACGACGGCGGCTCCGAGTCGGGCCTGCGCTGGCAGACCTACGCCGAGGCCCTGCAGAACGCGGGCGTCAGCTGGAAGGTCTACCAGAACGCCAACGACAACTTCGGCGACAACGGCCTCGCCTACTTCAACCAGTTCACCGGTGCGCCGAGTTCGAGCCCGCTCGCCCAGTGCGGCATGGGCTCGGTGCCCGCCGGCACCGGCTCGACCCCGGACGACATCGCCGCCGCGATCCGGGCCGACGCGCTCGCCGGCACCCTGCCCCGGGTCTCCTGGGTGGTGGCCAACCAGCTGTTCTCCGAGCACCCGGACGGCCCGCCGGAGAACGGCGCGCACTTCGTCAACCTGGTGCTGCAGGCCCTGGCGGCCGACCCGGACGTCTTCGACTCCACCGTCCTGTTCCTCAACTACGACGAGAACGACGGCTTCTTCGACCACGTGCCCCCGCCCTCGGCCCCGGCCGGCACCGCCGGCGAGTTCTGCCAGGGCACGGCGATCGGCCTCGGCTTCCGCGTCCCGATGATCGTGGTCTCGCCGTGGAGCCGCGGCGGCTGGGTCGACTCCCGGGTCTACGACCACACCAGCGTCATCCGCTTCCTGGAGACCTGGACCGCCGCCCTGGGCACCCCCGCCGTCTGCCCCAACATCAGCACCTGGCGCCGCCAGGTCTGCGGCGACCTCACCGGCGCCTTCGACTTCGCCAACCCGGTCCGCGGTGTGCCCGCGCTGCCCGACACCAGCGCCACCATCAGCCAGGCCACCGCCAATCTCCAGATCAACCCGAGCCCCGGCACCAACTCCATGCCCGTCCAGGAGCCCGGCACCAAACCCGCCCGCGCGCTGCCCTACCAGCCCAACGCCTGGGTGGACCGGATCGAGTCCGCTGCCGACGGCCGGACCCTGCTCTGGATCGACCTGGCCAACCAGGGCCCGCAGGCCACCGCCTGGGCGCACTACTCGATCCACGCCAACGCCTACCGCACCGAAGGCCCCCGGCAGTACACCGTCGCCCCGTACGACGCCGGCACCGGCACCGACGGCAGCGCCCGCGACTCCTTCGACATCGGCGCCGGCTCCGGCAACGGGCAGTACGACCTCACCGTGCTCGGCCCCAACCGCACCCTGCGCCGGTTCGCCGGCAACGCGACCACCGCGGGCCGCACCGCCGAGGCCACCACCTCCTACGCGCCGGCGCCGGACACCGGCCGGCCGGCGCTCTGGTTCGCCATGACCAACACCGGCACCGGCGCGGTGACCTTCACCATCACGGCCACCAACTACCGGACCGGCAGCTGGACCTACCAGGTCGCCCCGGGGGCCACGGTCAGGGACTACTTCAACGCCGTCACCGTCGCGCAGGGCTGGTACGACTTCACCGTGACCGTCAGCAGCGACCCCGCCTGGAGCCGCCGCGCCACCGGCCACCTGGAGACCGGCGCCGCCAGCGTCACCGGCTGACTGCCCCGGCTGACCGCCCGGCTGCTGGTGCCGTACCTGCTGTGCTCGGCGCTGACCTGGGCGGTGTGGCTGCGGCGACGGCGGTGACGCCGTGCTGCCGGCGGGTCGTCGTCGGGGCGTCGCCAGGTCGTCGCCGGGTCGTCGTCGGAGCGTCGCCGGGTCGTTCGTACGACGATCGGACGACCCGGCGCGCGGGCGGGCGGAGCGGCGGTTAGCGTCAGCCGCACCACGCCCCACACCCCCGGAGGTTGCAGTGCAGCGGTGGATCGTCCTGACGGTACTGACCACGGCCCTCACCGGCCTCGCCGCCCCGGCCCAGGCCGCCGCCCCGTTGGCGGCCCCGGCCGAGGATGCGGCCATTACCACTGTCACCCTCGGTGACGTCGTGATCGACCCGAAGGTCCCCAGCCGGGCCCGGGTCGACGTCAGCTACCTGTGCTCGGTCGCCGACGAGGCCCGCTCGCTCACCGTCTCCCTCGAACAGCAGGACCCGGAGGACTCCTCCTCCAAGGCCTTCGGCTCCAGCCGCACCCCGGAGGCCGACATCGTCTGCGACGGCACCGTGCAGCAGCGGCAGCTGCTCGTCCAGTCCAAGACCGTCAACTGGATCCCCGGCGCGGACGCCGTCCTCATCGCCACCGTCTCCAACATCGGCGCCACCCCGTCCGCCGCCGCCGACTCCCGCCGGGTGAAACTCGCCGTCGGCTGATTGCCCTACGCTCGTTGCCCTGCACGTGAGGGAGGGCACGAGTGGTCAGTGAAGCGTCGAACTCGATGAGCGGGGTCTCCGTCGGCGGACCGGCCGTACAGGCCGGGCACATCGAGAACCTGTACCTGGGTGGGGGGGGGGGGGGGGGGGGAGGGGGGGGGGGGGGAGAGGGGGGGGGGGGGGGGGAGAAGATATACCCCGGCAACTTCCGCCGCAAGGTCATCTCCGTC
>NZ_JBVIWC010000021.1:111695-176009 GCF_055594965.1 Kitasatospora sp. NPDC040550
GCCCTCCCCCCCCCCCCCCCCCCCCCCCCCCCCCCCCCCCCCCCCCCCCCCCCCCTCCCCCCCCCCCCCCCCCCCACTCCCGGGCCTGGCACCACGTCAGGACCGACCGGGAGGCGGAACCGTACCGGCGCGTCGCCCTGGACGCGGTACGGGAGCTGGCCCGACTGCGCGACGGGACGGTGCCCGCCGAGGACCCCTGGCAGGATCCGGGCATCGCCCTCCGCTTCGCCGACCGGGTCGGCTGGCTGCTCGGCGACGAGCCGCTGGAGCTGTACCCGGCGGAGGCCGCGCTGCTGGCGGTGCTGCCGTTCCTCTACCGGGTCCGCTCCCTGCAGCTCGCCGCCGCGCGGGCCGCCGTCCGCCCGACGGACCTCCAGCCGTGCGCCGAACCCGACGCGGACCGGGCGGCCTACGAGCAGTTCATCGAATCCCACGAGCTGCTCGTCCACCGCGCCCGCCGCGGCTCCGCGTCCGCTCTCAGCTGGTGGCTCTTCCACCGCTGGCTCGACCAACACGAGGACCTCGCCGACCCGGACGGCGTCCGTACGCTCCTCGACGAGCTGCCGATGTTCGCCGAGCAGCTCGGTGAGACCTTCTCCTTGAAGCGCGTCTGCGCCCTCCTGCACGGCCTCCGCCGAGGCCCCGACGTCGGCAACCGCGACTACCTCGCCGGCCTGCGCGAGGACGACCACCTGCGGGCTCCGGGCGAACAGCACGTCCGTGAGCCCCGGTTGGCGCTGTTGCTGGCCCTGGCGTACGGCACCGCCATCGAGATGACGGCGCTGCCCGAGATCGTCGCCGAACACCTGGGCATCCCGCACGAGGTCGACCTCGGGGAAGTGCGCCGCACTCTCGACCAGGCCGTCTGGGGCGGCTCCTACGACCTGCCCGTCCTACGGGCCGAGTGCCACCACGAGGCCGTGGTCGAGGGGCTGCGCGAATACACCGCCCGGGCCGACGAGTTGCTCCACACCGTCCGCCGGGTGCTGACCGACCACCCACTCCCCACCCGCCTCACCTCCGACGAAGCCGCCCCGGCGAGCGGCGCCTTCACCGGCTGGGCGAGGTTCCGGCTCGACGAACGCCGCGTCCGCAGCCTGCTGATGGGCGTCGAGCTCTACCGCGACCGGGACTTGGCGGTCAGGGAGCTCTACCAGAACGCCCTCGACGCCTGCCGCTACCGGCGGGCGCGGACGCAGTACCTGGACCGCACCAACTCCCTGGCGACCTACACCTACGAGGGCCGCATCGAGTTCCGCCAGGGCGTCGACGAGAACGGCCGGGCGTACCTGGAATGCCAGGACAACGGGGTGGGAATGGGGGAGGCGGAGCTGCGGGGCGTCTTCTCCAATGCCGGAGCGAGGTTCGCCGAACAACTCGACTTCAAACTCGAACGGGCGGAGTGGCGGAAGGCCGACCCACCCGTCGAGCTGTACCCCAACAGCCGGTTCGGCATCGGCGTGTTGAGCTACTTCATGCTCGCCGACGAAATCCAGGTCACCACCTGCCGCATGGACGCCACCGGCCGACTCGGACCGTTGCTGGACGTCTCCATCTACGGTCCCACCCACCTCTTCCGCATCGCCGAACGGTCGGTGCAGGGACGCACACCCGGCACCACCGTCCGCATGTACTTGAGGGACGACATCGAACTAGCCGAGTCGTGGTCCGTCCTGGATGTCCTGGAACGCCTCCTGGGCATCGCGGAGTTCCCCACGACCGTCGCCCACGGAGAGCGGGAGGCCGCTTGGGAAGCGGGCGTGCTCGGGCCCCGGGTGCGTCCGGAGCGGGAGGCTTTCGGGCTTGATGCGGCCGGACCCCTGGTTCCGTGGCAGGATGCCCCGGACGGTGCGCAGGTGGTCTGGTGCGGGCGGGGCGGGGCCGTGCTGGTGGACGGGCTGGTCGTCGAGCCGGAGGTGTCCTGCGGGGTTCTGACGGCCAAGGGCCGCGGTCTCTTCGGCGCGGTGGTGAACCTGTCCGGCCGCTTCGCGCCGAGGAAGCTCTCGGTGGATCGACGCCGAGTCATCGACGACGTGTCCGGGACGGCTGCCGAACTGCTGGCCGGAGCCGCAGGGGTTCTCGTGTGCTCCGATTCGGGGCTGTTCGAGATTGACTGGATCGGCCGGGTCACGGACGAGTGCGCCCAGGTGGCCGATCTGGTGGTCATGGAGGCCGTACGGCAGGGATGTGTCCTGCGGTGGAACGAGTTGACGTTCGATCTCAGGCGGACCGGATGCTTTCCGGCTGACCTTGACTTCCTCATGCAGGTGGGTGTGGGCGGTCGCTTGAGCGAGCGGAGGGACATCCCGGACTACGTGCTGCTCTGGAGGCTACTGGCCCACGGCTGGCCGGAGCTGCGGACACACTTCGGAGATCTCTGCGAGGAGTTTCCGGCCGCCGTTGACGTGCGGGTGGCGATGCCCAGCGATCTGGTCGTCCTTGCCCCGTTCGAGTCCCACGGTGCGCGGGTCAACTGGAGTTCCCACCTGACCGACGCGTTGCTGTCGCGGGCGGCGGCCAAGCTCGGTACGACGGTCGAGGAAGCAGAGCTACGAGCCCGCCGGCTCGGATTGGCAGGTCGGGACGAGTGTCAGCACGCGCCCGGTAGCGTCACGTGGGAGAGCGCCGCTGCCGCCGACCGGTTCCGGACGGCAGCCTCGGCATCGAAAGTGATTCCTGAGGAGTTGCAGGCCGATCCGGTGTTCCGCGCCGGGATCAGCTTGCCCTGGCCGAGTTATACCCCGTTCGAGGACGTGGACTTTCCGGAATGGGTCAGGCTGTCCCGGTTGAGCGACGTGGCGTTCGAGCCCGACGGGTCGATTCCACCTGGCCACTTGGCGCGGGCGAGCCGAGCGCTGGGGATGCCCGTCCCTGAGGTTTGCGCAGCTTTCGCACGACACAGGATCGGTACCGATCCGACGGGGCTCCCGGACTTTCCCTCAGAGGAGGATGTCAGGTTCCTCAGCTGCCGCCTGGACGGTTCCGGCGACTGGCTCAAGCGCTCGGACGCGGTGCCGGTCGGGTGGGTCCTGCGAGCGGCGGGGCAGGGAGCGTGCACGGTCGGAGCGGTGGTGTCGCGGCTGACGGACCTGGGTTTCACCGTCGATGAGTTGCCCGGGGACGCCCGGGCCGAGGACGCGGCCCTGTTCGAACGATGCAGTTCCGACCGGATTCAGCCCGAGGACGGTGTGCCGTATCGGCACATCTTCGACCTGGTGGAACACGATGCGTTCACCTTTCGGGAGGTGGTCGATCGGTACCGGGTGTACGGCTTCGAGTGCACCCTGTCGGTGCCGGACGTGCTCGCGCCGATGGACCTCCGGCTGTTCACGAACTACGGAGCGATCGATTGGGCGGAGATCACCACAGCGCAGGTGGTGCCGTTCACCAGCCTGATTCGAGCGGCACCCGTGCTCGGTCGGGATCCCTCGGAACTCGCTCGCCATCTCAGGTCCCGCGGCATTCCGGTGTCCTGTGAGGCCCTTCCGGCGGGGCTCGCCCCGACTTATGCGGAGGAACTGGTCCGTGTTTTCGCGAGGACGGGCGATTCCGACACGTCGCTGGATGCGCTGATCCGAGCGGCGCAGCAGCTGCGAACGCCCGCCTGGCAGATCCATGCCTGGCTGCGCGAGTGGGGCGTCGACATCCCCGATCTCGCCGAGACCGTCCGTGCTGCTCTGGCCCGGGTGCCGATGGCGGAGTCCTCGTAGCGGCCGAATCCACCGCTGAGCAGGGCTGCTCCTCCGCACCTCCATGTTCTACAGTTCTGTAGAACTACGAGGAACGGGGGCGCGGCATGGAGAGGCCGCTTCGGTTGCCGCAGCAGGATCGGGCCGACTTCGAGACGGAGTTGGGCAGGGCGCTGGCCGCGCCTCAGGTGCGGGCGGCGTTGCAGGGGGTGGGGGGTGAGGTGGACCGGTTGCGGCGGGTGGCGCGGGAGAACGCGGGGCATCGGGTCTGAGGAATGCCAAGGCCCTGGCGGGGCCTGGTAAGGGGGAGTTAAAATCCCGGTCCGCCGCGGGAGTTGTCGGCGGGGCCGGCGCGGGGTGATCGGCCCTGGTGGGCGGCGGTGCGGGCCTGTTCCGGGCCGGGGTGTGACGCTGCGGGCCGTCGCGTGTGGGCCTTGTGTGCGAGAGTCAGTGAAATATCATATGGCGCATTGCACAGTGGTCAGCCCGGGGTGAGCCCGGTTCCCCGTCCACCCGGACCGCGTGTGCGTCCCGCCCTCCCCCACGTCACGAGAGACGGAACCCGACCCGTGTTCAGATTCCGATCCCGCACGCCCCGAGGCGCCCAACGCGCCCCGCGGACCGCCCTGGTGGCCCTCGCCGCCGCCATGGCCGGTGCCGCGCTCAGCAGTCCGCTGTCCGCGATGGCCGACTCCCACGCGCCGCAGACCGCCACCGTCATGGCCCGGCCCGGCACCCCGAAGGCGGACCAGGCCGCCGCCCCGAAGAAGTCCGGCCCGCGCCGGGTCGGGGCCGCGAAGGCCGGCCCGGTGGGCACCACGACCAAGGCGCCGCAGCTGGTGGACGGTGCCGACCCGGGCACCGGCGGCAAGGACGGCGACGGCAACGTCGCCAACGAGTACGACCTCCAGGTCACCTACAAGGGCGGCCAGGAGTCGACCGGTGTGGTGATCGGCGCGCCCAAGGTGTACCTGGTGCTGTGGGGTTCCCAGTGGGGCACCCCGTCGACGAACGCGACCGGCGACACCGTGGCGACCGGCGACCCGGACCAGGCCGCGCCCTACCAGCAGGACTTCTTCAAGGGCCTGGGCAGCCAGGGCGACGGCTGGAGCGCCGTACTGACCCAGTACTGCGAGGGGATCGCCGCCGGCTCCGTGCAGTGCCCGGCCGGGTCCGCGCACATCCCGTACCCGCAGCAGGGCAGCGTGCTGGCGGGCGTCTGGGTGGACAACGCCGCGCCGGCGCCGCAGGCGGCGACCGAGCCGCAGCTCGGGGCGGAGGCGCTGGCCGCGGCCAAGCACTTCGGCAACCTGACCGAGGCCCAGAACCGCAACGTCCAGTACGTCATCGACTCGCCGCAGGGCACCGACCCGGACAAGTGGAAGGAGCTGGGCTACTGCGCCTGGCACGACTTCCAGCGCTCGCCGTACGGCCAGCTCGCCTACACCAACATGCCGTACCTGACGGACGTGGCCGGCTGCGGCACCAACTGGTTCGGCGAGAACACCCCGCGGGGCCGGCTGGACGGCTACGGGATCATCGGCGGCCACGAGTACGCGGAGACGGTGAGCGACCCGAACACCCCGGGCGGCTGGACCGACGCGACCGGTCAGGAGATCGGTGACAAGTGCGCCTGGATCCCGAAGGGCGCCAACGGCGGGCTGTTCTTCGAGGACCTGGCGACGGGCAGCTTCCCGTTGCAGACGCTGTGGTCCAACACCGACCACCTGTGTGCGGCCTCGGACCCGATCGTGGCCTCCCCGCCGGTCTCGGTGAGCACCATGTGCGACCGTACGGACAAGGCCGGTCAGCCGCTGTCCATCCCGGCGGTGGGCGTCTCCGGCACCGGCTCGGCCCTCACCTACAGTGCCACCGGGCTGCCGCAGGGGCTGGCCATCGACCCGCGCAGCGGGGTGATCTCCGGCACCGCCGCCGCGACCAACGGCTACCAGCGGATCAACGTGACGGCGACGGACACGGCGGGCAAGGCGGCTTCCACCGGCTTCTGGGAGAACGTCAGCGCCGCCGGCGGCCCGGGCTGCGGCTCGATCGAGCAGCTCACCGACGCCGGGTTCGAGAACGGCTCGGCGGACGTCAACCACACCGTGATGACGGACGCGTGGAGCCCGTCGGGGTACAACATCATCACCCCGTCCAGCCTGCACGCGCCGCACTCCGGCTCCTGGTACGCCTGGCTGGGCCAGAACACCGGGACGGACGACTCGATCACCACCTACCTGAACACCTACCCGGGCTACCGGCAGGCGAGCTTCTCCTTCTGGCTGGACGTGGAGTCGAGCAACGCCTCCGCCGCCGCGCCCGACACCCTGTCGCTGGTGGCGGTCGACCAGTACACCGGCCAGCCGCTCGGCACGGTGAAGACCTGGAGCAGCCAGAACCCGACCAACGGCTACCAGTACCAGTCGGTGGACCTCTCCTCGGTGATCGGCCAGGTCGGCTGGGGGACCACCATCGGTCTCAAGCTGGTCTCGCACGAGTCCGGGACGAATCCGACCACGGCGTTCCTGATCGACGACGCCTCGGGCCGGGAGAGCTGATCCGGCACCGGAGCTGAGCCCGCACCCCGAACGTCCGCCCCGGTACCGCGTGTTGCGGTGCCGGGGCTTCGCCGGTGCCACGCCGCCGTTGCCGTTCACGCCCCCGGCAGCGGCGGCGGTCCGCTGGGGGTGCGGGCGGCGTCGACCAGCAACTGGACGGCCTCGACCGGCAGGCCCAGTCGGCGGGCGATCCAGGGGGCGGTGCGGCCGGCCCGGGCGAGTATCCAGGCGGAGTACAACTGGCCGAGCTGCGGGGCGTGTTCGGCGAGCAGCAGAGGGCGCACGGCCTCCATCGGGAAGCCTTCGAGCGCCCAGGCGCTGTACTCGCGCCCGTTGGGGCCGGGCGGGGGGAGCGGGAGCGGGCGGCGGGCTTCGAGCCAGCGGCTGAACAGGACCGCGCCGACGACCAGCAGGCCGGAACAGGAGGCGCCGATCAGGATGCCGCCGATGACGGGGCGGTCCTCCTCCTCGGCGAGCCCGAGGGCGATCTCCTCCAGGACGAGCAGTCCGAGGACGGCGGCCAGGACGGCCGCCTCGCGGGGGTGCGGGAGGAGCCTGGGCGTCGTCATGGGGTACCTCTTCCTCGGCGGGGGGTGCGGAGGGCGGGGGCGGGCGCGGCGGATCACCTTCCGTACAACGGTGGTGAGCGGTCCGGGGCACGCCCGGACGGCCAGGTGGTGAAGGACGGCGCACGGAGTTGACGATGCGTCAGTCGTTCATCCCCGGAAGGGAGTTCTGCCGGAGACGGACCCTCGGGTGCTGGGCCGGGGGTGGGCCCGGAGGTGGGCCCGGGCGCGGGTTTCGCGCGGGCGGGGGCCCATCGGGGTGCGGTCCGTGTGTCTCGCCTCCTTCCGGTCGGGCGCGCCAGGGCGGTGCGGACATCGACGGGTACAGGAGTCCACCTTCGGACCTGCCGACAGCATAGCCCGGCCATGCCAACTTCGACAGGCTTGTCGAAGTTGGCATGCGGAGCGGCCGACTCCCCTCCGGGTCCGGGCCGGACGGGCCGCGCCCGGCCTGGAGGATCGACCAGCGGCGGACCGGTCCGAATGGTGCCCGGGACCACTCGTGACGCCCGCCCGCCGACCGCTTCAATCGCCCTACCGAACGAACGGAACCGGCCGAGGACGGAGGGGCGACATGGACCTGAACACGGTGGCCGAACTGCGGGACGCCCGCCTCGGCGGCCCCTGGCGGACCGGCGACGCCTGGCTCGGCGGCGGGACGTACCTGTTCTCCGAGCCGCAGCCGCACATCCGCCGCCTGATCGACCTCGGCCGGATGGGCTGGGAGCCGCTCACCCGCACCCCGGACGGCGGCCTGGAGATCGCCGCGACCTGCACCGTCGCCGAGCTCTCCCGGTACGGCCGCCAGGAGGCGGACTGGACGGCCGCGCCACTGGTCGAGCAGTGCTGCCGGGCCTTCCTGGCCTCGTGGAAGATCTGGAACACGGCCACCGTCGGCGGCAACCTCTGCAACGGCCTGCCCGCCGGCCCGATGATCTCGCTCACCGCCGCGCTGGACGGCGTCTGCCTGCTGCGCGCCCCCTCCGGCGAGTACCGGAAGGTCCCGGTGGCTGAGTTCGTCACCGGCGCGGGCCGCAAGGACCTGCGGACCGGCGAGCTGCTGCGCTCGATCACCCTGCCGGCCCGCGCGCTGGCCGGCCGCACGGCCTTCCGCCAGGCCTCGCTGTACGGGCTGGGCCGCTCCGCCGCGCTGCTGGTCGGCACCCTGGACCCGGTGGACGCCTCGCTGACCCTCACCGTCACCGCTTCCACCGTCCGCCCGTTCCGGTTCTGGTTCCCGCCCGCCCCCAACGCGGCGGCCGTCGAGGAGGCGATCCGGGACGGCATCCGGCCGGAGGACTACTTCGACGACATCCACGGGTTGCCCGCCTGGCGTCGGCACCTGACCTTCCGCTTCGCCGAGCAGATCCGGCGCGAGCTGGGCTCCCCGAGCTGAGCCCCCCGGCCCCCGCACCAGGCCCGGCCCCCGCCCCCGCCCCGGCCCCCGCCCCCGTCCCGGGCTTCCGTGTGCCGGGCTTCCGTACCGAGCTTCCAGACCCCCACCCAGGAGGCAGCGCGATGAGCTTCGCGATGCACGTCAACGGCCGCCCCACCGGGGCCGAGCCGCGCCCCGGCCAGTGCCTGCGCACCTACCTGCGCGAGCGCGGCTGGTTCGGCGTGAAGAAGGGCTGCGACGCGGGCGACTGCGGCGCCTGCACCGTGCAGGTCGACGGCGACCCCGTGCACAGCTGCCTCTACCCGGCGGCCCGGGCCGAGGGCCGGTCCGTCACCACGGTGGAGGGCCTGGCCGGACCGGACGGCGAACTGCACCCGATGCAGCAGCGCTTCCTGGACGCCCAGGGCTTCCAGTGCGGCTTCTGCACGGCCGGTTTCCTGATGACCACCAGCGCCCTGGACGAGGAACAACTCACCGACCTGCCGCGCTCGTTGAAGGGCAACCTGTGTCGCTGCACGGGCTACCGGGCGATCGAGGACGCGATCAACGGCGTCCGCCACACCGAGGAGCCCGACCCCGGCCACGCCGTCGGCCGCAACCTCGGCGCCCCGGCCGGCCCGCAGGTGGTCACCGGCACCGCCCGCTACACCTTCGACGTCGACGTGCCCGGCCTGCTGCACATGAAGCTGCTGCGCTCCCCGCACCCGCACGCCCGGATCCTCTCCATCGACACCGCGGCCGCCCTGCGTGTCCCCGGCGTGCACCTCGTGCTCACCCACCACGACGCGCCCGAGCGGCTCTACTCCTCGGCCCGGCACGAGCACCCGACCGAGGACCCGGACGACACCCGGCTGCTGGACGACGTGGTGCGCTTCGTCGGCCAGCGGGTCGCCGCCGTGGTCGCGGACAGCGAGGCGGCCGCCGAGGAGGGCTGCCGCCGGATCGTCGTCGAGTACCAGCGACTCCCGTACGTGCTCGACCCGGAGGAGGCGATGGCGCCCGGCGCGCCGGTGCTGCACCCCAAAGGGGCGGAGTCCAGGATCGCCCGCCCGGAGAACAACGTCTGCGGCGAGGCCCACGGTGAACTCGGCAGTGTGGAACAGGGGTTCGCCGAGGCGGACGTGGTGTACGAGGAGACCTTCCGGACCCAGCGGGTCCAGCACGCCAGCCTGGAGACCCACGGCTGCGTCGTGACCTTCGAGCCGGCCGGGGAATCCGGGCAGGCAGGACGGGCCGGGGAAACGGGCGGGGCCGGGGGTGCGGTGGAGGAGCGGATCGTGGTCCGTTCCTCCACCCAGGTGCCCTTCCTCACCCGGCGCGCCCTGTGCGCCCTGTTCGACCTGCCGATGGAGAAGGTCCGGGTGGTGGCCGGCCGGGTCGGCGGGGGCTTCGGGGGCAAGCAGGAGATGCTCACCGAGGACATCGCGGTGCTCGCGGCGCTGCGGCTGCACCGGCCGGTGAAGCTGGAGTTCACCCGCGCCGAGCAGTTCCACGGCGCCACCACCCGGCACCCGTTCCTGGTCACCGTCAAGCTCGGCGCCAAGCGGGACGGCACCCTGACGGCGATCCGGTTCCGGGTGGTGTCCAACACCGGCGCGTACGGCAACCACGGTCCGGCGGTGATGTTCCACAGCGTCGGTGAGTCGATGGGCGTCTACCGGGCGCCGAACAAGAAGGTGGAGGCGTACTCCGTCTACACCAACGGCGTGCCGGCCGGGGCCTTCCGGGGGTACGGCCTCGGGCAGGTCACCTTCGCCGTGGAGTCCGCGATGGACGAGCTCGCCCGGCGCCTCGACCTCGACCCGCTCGTCCTGCGGGAGAGGAACATCATCGGCCCCGGCGAGCACATGGAGGGCCCGCTCGGTGAGGAGGAGGACCTCCACATCGCCAGCTACGGCCTCGACCAGTGCCTCGGCGTCGTCCGGGAGGCCCTCGCGAACGACACCAGCGCCGAACTCGCCCCCGAGGGCTGGCTGGTGGGCCAGGGCTTCGCGATGGCGGCCATCGCCTGCGGCCCGCCCGGCGGGCACATCGCCGACGCCACGGTGCGGCTGCTGGAGGACGGCGGGTACGACATCGCCGTGGGCACCGCCGAGTTCGGCAACGGCACCACCACCGTCCACCGGCAGATCGCCGCCGGGGCCCTGGGCACCACCGTGGACCGGATCACCGTCCGGCAGTCCGACACCGACGTGGTCCGGCACGACACCGGCGCCTTCGGCTCGGCCGGCACGGTGGTCGCGGGCAAGGCGGTGATGAAGGCGGCCAACGCGCTCGCCGAACTCCTCCTCACCTTCACCGCCGAGTACGCCCGCACCCCGCGCGGCCTGCTGCGGCTCGGTGCCGACGCGGTCGAGTGCGACGGGCGGACGGTCACCCTCAAGGAGGTCTTCGAGGCCGCCCGCGGCAAGGGCGTCGAGCTCGCCGCCGACGGCCACTTCGGCGGCTCGCCGCGCTCCATCGCCTTCAACTCGCAGTGGTTCCGGATCGCCGTCGACCCGGACACCGGGGAGATCCGGATCCTGCGCAGTGTGCACGGCGCCGATGCCGGGCGGGTGATGAACCCGATGCAGTGCCGTGGGCAGGTTGAGGGCGGGGTCGCCCAGGCACTCGGCGCGACCCTGTTCGAACGGGTGCTGCTGGACGAGCACGGTGAGGTCACCACCGCGGCCTTCCGCCGCTACCGGCTCCCGGCGTACGCCGACGTGCCGCGCACCGAGGTGCATTTCAGCACCACTTCGGACGCGATCGGTCCGCTCGGCGCCAAGTCGATGAGCGAGAGCCCGTTCAACCCGGTCGCCCCGGCCTTCGCCAACGCGCTGCGCGACGCCACCGGCATCCGCTTCACCGACCCACCGTTCCTGCGCGACCAGGTCTGGCAGGCGCTGGCCGAGCGGCGGGGGAGCCACTACGCCGAGTGATGGGGCCGAGCGACGGGGGCGGGGAGGACGCCTGGCACCCGCCGTCCCGGCGGGGTGCGCCGGGGCGGCGGGGCGTTCTTGAAGGCCCCCTCAGGGGCACGGGCAGGGGCAGGGGTAGGGGCAGGGGCCCGCTACCGCGCCAGCAGCGGCAGCGGCGCCCCGGTGCGGGCGGTCAGCTCCAGCCGGGTCAGCAGCGCCGACGGGGAGACCTCGATCACCCGGCAGCCCGCCCGGTGCCGGCAGTACCGGGCGACGGAGGTGCCGCGCAGCAGGTCGAAGCGGCGCCGGGTGGCGGCACCGAGGACGAGCAGGTCGTCCGGTCCGGTGACGGCGGCGGCCAGGGCGGGCCCCGGCTCGGCGTTCACCACCATCGGGTGGATCACCAGGCCGGACGGGTAGCCGCCGTAGGCCTGCTCGAAGGCGACGTCCAGCCGCCGGCGGGCGGCGTGCTCCAGTTCGGACAGCGGGCGCAGCCCGTCCCGGTCGCCGGCCGTCCAGGTGGCGACGGGCACCAGTACGGCCTGGTGCCGGGCCGCCTCGCCGACGGCGTGGTAGAGGGCGGCCAGACTGCTCAGCGACCCGCTCAGGCCGACGATCACTCGGGTGGTGCCGGTCGTGCTGCCGGTCGTGGTGCCGGTCGTGGTGTCGGTCGTGGTCCCGGTCATGGCGGTTCGCCTCCGTCTCTCCGGTAGCGCACTCCGGTCGGGTTGTGCCGGTGAGGTGCTCCTTGTTTCGGATGTCTCCAGTGAATCCCGGAACCGGGCCGTCCGTACCGGCGCTGACACCGTCATGACGCCGGTCGTACGCATCTTGACGGCCTCCTGACAGCCGTGGGGTTCAGCCCAGGCCCGGGACGAACTCGATCAGCAGGTCGATCGCCTTGATGCCGACGAACGGCAGTACGAGCCCGCCCAGTCCGTACACCCGCAGGTTGCGCCGGAGCAGGTCGGTCGCGGAGGCGGGCTGGTAGCGCACGCCGCGCAGGGCGAGCGGGATCAGGGCGACGATGATCAGCGCGTTGAAGATGATCGCGGAGGCGATCGCGGACTGCGGGCTGTGCAGGCCCATGATGTTGAGGTGGTGCAGTCCGGGGTAGGCGTGGGCGAACATCGCGGGGATGATCGCGAAGAACTTGGCCACGTCGTTGGTGATCGAGAAGGTGGTCAACGCGCCCCGGGTGATGAGGAGTTGCTTGCCGACCCGGACGATGTCGATGAGCTTCGCCGGGTTGGAGTCGAGGTCGACCATGTTGCCGGCCTCCTTGGCGGCCGGGGTGCCGGAGTTCATCGCGACGCCGACGTCGGCCTGGGCGAGGGCGGGGGCGTCGTTGGTGCCGTCGCCGGTCATCGCGACCATGTTCCCGGCGGCCTGTTCGCGCCTGAGGTGGGCGAGCTTGTCCTCGGGGGTGGCCTCGGCGAGGAAGTCGTCCACCCCGGCCTCCTCGGCGATCGCCCGGGCGGTCAGCGGGTTGTCGCCGGTGACCATGACGGTGCGGATGCCCATCCGGCGCAGTTCGGCGAAGCGCTCGGCGATGCCCTCCTTGATCACGTCCTTGAGCTCGACCACGCCGAGCGCCCGGGCGCCGTGCCGGTCGTGCACGGCGACCAGCAGCGGGGTGCCGCCGGCCGCGGCGATCCGGTCGACCAGTGGCTTGGCCTCCATCGGCATCCGCCCGCCGGAGTCCACCACCCAGCGGGCGACGGCCGCGGCCGCGCCCTTGCGGATCAGGCAGCCGGTGCCGTCCGGCCAGCTGAGGTCGACGCCGCTCATCCGGCTGTGCGCGGTGAACGGGACGGGCCGCTGCTCGCCCAGTTCGCCGGGCGTGCGCGGCGGCACCCAGTACTGACGGTTCGTCAGTTCGACCAGGGATCGGCCCTCCGGGGTCTCGTCCGCGACGGACGCCAACTGGGCGGCCTCGGCGAGCTGTTCGGTGGTCGCTCCGGGCAGCGGGTGCAGGGCGACGGCCCGGCGGTTGCCGTGGGTGATGGTGCCGGTCTTGTCGAGCAGCAGCACGTCCACGTCGCCCGCGGCCTCGACGGCGCGGCCGGACAGGGCGATCACGTTGCGCTGGACGAGCCGGTCCATCCCGGCGATGCCGATCGCGGACAGCAGGGCGCCGATGGTGGTCGGGATCAGCGCGACCATCAGTGCCACCAGCACGACGGTGGTCTGCGGGGCGTGGGCGTAGATGGCCATCGGCTGGAGCGAGACCACGGACAGCACGAAGACGATGGTGAGCGAGGCCAGCAGGATGTTGAGGGCGATCTCGTTCGGCGTCTTCTGCCGGTTCGCGCCCTCGACCAGGGCGATCATCCGGTCCACGAAGCTCTGCCCGGGGCGCGAGGTGACCCGGACGACCAGGTGGTCGGAGAGCACCTTCGTGCCGCCGGTGACGGCGGTGCGGTCGCCGCCGGACTCCCGGATGACGGGCGCGGACTCGCCGGTGATGGCGGACTCGTCCACTGTGGCGACGCCCTCGACCACCTCGCCGTCCTGCGGGATCACCTCCCCGGCCGGCACCAGCACGATGTCGTGCAGCATCAACTCCTCGGCGGGGAGCACCTCGTGGCGGTGATCGCGGGTGCCGACCCGCCAGCGCAGCAGCCGCCGGGCGGTGGTGGCCGCCTGGGCGCGGCGCAGGTAGGCGGCCTGCGCCTTGCCCCGGCTCTCGGCCACGGCCTCGGCGAGGTTGGCGAACAGGACGGTCAGCCAGAGCCAGAAGGAGATCGCCCAGGCGAAGACGCTCGGGTGGATGACCGCGCTGATGGTGGTGAGGGCCGAGCCGGTCTCGACCACGAGCATCACCGGGTTGCGCAGCATGGTGCGCGGATGGAGCTTGCGCACGGCGGCGGGCAGTGCCTCGGCCAGCTGGCGGCGGGTGATCAGCTGCCGGCGGCCCTGGGCGGTCGACGGGCGGTGGCTCGGGTGCGGGGGCTGCGGCGCGGCGGGTTCCGGGCGGCGGAACCAGTTCTGCTGGTCGCGGCCGGGGGCCGGGCTGGTGCCCGGGGCGGTGTCCGGTGTGGTGTCCGGTGGGGTGAGGGCCGAACGGCGCATCGTCTCGGGGGACCTTCCGGGGCGCCCCGAAGCTGCGGGGCGGCGTGCTCGGGGGCGACGGGGACGGGCCACAGCCCACCATCGGAGTCCGCCGCGCCATGCGGGCCTTGACGCAGGCTTGGCGGGGAAGCGGCCGTCCTTGACGCTTCCCTGACATCCCGGGCGCCCGCCCCCTGACCTGCGCGAACAGTCGTTCGTAAGGCTGGAATCCCGGGCATGTCAGGAAGTCGTCAAGGGACGCCCCCGATGCGTAGGCCGTGCGTCAAGGCCGGGTGCGAACGGTGCCCGGAGGGTCTCCACTGGATGCGGGCCGCCGGACGACGGCCCCTGCCGCAGATCCGAGGAGCCCGCCGTGACCACCGCCACCGCCGTCATCGACGTCGACCAGCCGCTGGGGCGCACCATCCGCCTGGTGCCCGCCGCCGACCGCCAGGACCGGCCCGAGCCGCCCTCACCCGCGCCGAGCGCCGTCGACCAGGCGCGCACCCGCCCGGCGCACTGCCGCTTCGCCATGCACTACGAGGACTGACCGAGCCGCCCTTCCCGACCACCCGTAGGAGTAGCCGCCATGACCCAGCTGATCGCCCCGCCGGTTCCGACCCCCGCCCCCGCCGACGCGCTCGGCGGCCCCTGGCCCGCCTCGGCACGGCCCGGCCCGGGCGGTGAGGTGCTGGTCGGCGGCGTCGGACTGGCGGAGGCGGCCGAACGGTTCGGCACCCCGCTGTACGTCCTGGACGAGGGCGAGGTGCGCAGCCGCGCCCGGGCCTACCGGCGGGCGCTGCCGCACGCCGAGGTGCTGTACGCGGCCAAGGCCTTCCTGTGCAGCGCGATGGCCGACTGGGCCGCCGAGGAGGGCCTCGGCCTGGACGTCTGCTCCTCCGGCGAACTGTGGCTGGCCGTCTCGGCCGGCTTCCCGGCCCAGCGCATCCTGCTCCACGGCAACGCCAAGTCCCCGGAGGAACTGCGGCTGGCCCGGCGGCTGCGGGTCGGGCGGATCGTCATCGACGGCCCGGCGGAGATCGCCCGGCTGGCCGCGCTGGTCGCCGCCGACACCCCGCAGAAGGTGCTGGTCCGGGTCGTCCCCGGGATCGCGGCCGGCCACCACGCGGCCGTGCGGACCGGCGTCGGCGGCCAGAAGTTCGGCTTCCCGATCGAGGGCGGCGACGCGGCCGACGCCATCGCCCGGGTGCTCGACCAGCCCGGCCTCGAACTGGCCGGACTGCACTGCCACCTGGGCTCGCAGATCACCGAGCTCGAACCCTTCCTCCAGGCCGTGGACGCCCTGGTGCGGCTGCTCGCCGAGGTGCGGGACCGGCACGGCGTCGAACTGGCCGAACTGGACCTCGGCGGCGGCCACGGCATCAAGTACCTGCCGGGGGACGCGGAGTTCGACCTCGCCGAGTTCGCCGTCCGGGTCACCGACCGGCTCGCGGTCCGCTGCGCCGAGGCCCGGCTGGAGGTGCCCCGGCTGATCGTCGAGCCGGGCCGCGCCATCGCCGGACCGGCGGCGGTGGCCGTCTACCGGGTGCTCTCCGTCAAGCACACGGCGGACGGCCGCACCTTCGTGGCCGTCGACGGCGGGATGAGCGACAACCCGCGCCCGGCCCTGTACGGATCCCCCTACAGCGTCCGCCTGGTGGGCCGCCGTTCCGACGCCGGCGCGGCCCGGGTGGACGTCGTCGGCCGCCACTGCGAGGCCGGGGACGTCCTGGTCCGCGATGCCGTCCTGCCCGCCGACCTGCGGCCCGGAGACCTGCTCGCCGTCCCCGCCGCCGGCGCCTACCAACTGTCGATGGCCTCCGGCTACAACCTGGTCGGCCGCCCCGCCGTGGCGGCCGTCAAGGACGGCCGCGCCCGGCTGCTCATCCGCCGCGAGACGGTCGAGGACTTCCGGCTGCGCGAGGTCGGGCGCTGACCCGGTGCCCGGTGCCCGGTGCCCGGTGTCGCGGCGTGGCGGACCGCGACGAAGCCGTTGGAAATCCGATGACGCATCGTCATGCGGGGGCGTTACCTTCTGACCATGATTCGAACGACTCGTGTGCAATCCGTGATGGCCGCCGGCGTCTCCGCGCTCCTGCTCACGGCCTGCGGCCCCGCGGACCCGTCGCCGTCCACGCAGCCGTCCACGCAGGCCGCCGCGTCCGACGGCGCCGGCCCGAGCGCCGCCGGCCCGGGGCCGACCAACACCGTCGTCATCAGCGGCAGCAGCGGCGGTACGTACCGGTTCACGGGGGGTGCCTGCCTCGGCAAAGAGTCCCCGTCCGGGAACCTCCTGGCGATGGCGACGGGCGGGCCCGACGGGAAGGCCATGCTGACGGCCGTCTTCGACGGCAAGGGGGAGATGCTCCTGACGGTGGCCATGGACAAGGTCCTCGCCCCGTCCACGGTCACCTGGACGGGAAAGGTCGACGTCGGTGAGAAGGCGAGCCGGACCAGGGACGTCGTGACGTTCGCCGACCTGCCGGTCTCCAGGACGCCGGACGGTGCCGAGGCGAAGGCCAGCGGCAGCCTCAAGTGCGACACTCTGGGCCCCGCGATGCTCTGAACACCGTGCCGGCTCCGGTCGCCACGAGGCCGTGGACCGACGGCCGGTGCTCAGCCGAGGAGGTCGCGGCCGAGGGCGGTGAGGCTGTGCCGGACTTCGCGGCCCCGGCGTTCGGTGGTGATGGCCCCGGCGTCGCGCAGGACGGTGGCGTGGGCCGAGGCGGTCGGTGCGGAGACGCCGAGCCGCTCGGCCAACTGGCCCGTGGTGCAGCCGCCCTGGGCGATCGCCCGGAGGGCCCTGGTACGGGCGGCGCCGATCAGGCGGTCCAGGCCGTCCGCGCGGCGGGCCGGGTGATCGCGGCCGGGGTACAGCAGGGCCGACGACCGGTGGTCGCCCAGGGGTGCGGTGAGGCCGGAGAGGAAGAGGTTCGGGCGCAGCTCCAGCCCGCGCCCGCCGAGGTCGTACGCGAGCCGCCAATCCGGACTGGCGTACCGGAGGACGCCCTCGTCGTGCCAGGACAGGTCCGGATGGAGCTGCGCCAGCATCGGGCCGAGCCCCGTCTCGGCGACGGCGCGCGAGCGCTGTTCGATGTCGGCCCGTAGGGCGCGCTGGATGTCCGGCCAGTCCGGGGCGAGGCAGGCGCGGAACAGTGCCCAGGCGGCGTCGGTGATCCGGCGCAACTGGCGGGTGCCGTCGTCGCGCAACTCGGCGATGACGCGGGGGAGGTGCGGCCCGCTGCCGTAGCCCTGCATCTCCTGGTGGACCTCGGCCTCGGGGAGGGCGAGCAGGGCGTCGAGTTCGTCGCCGATGGTCGCCCGCGCGGCCGTGCGGTCGGGGGTCAGGAACATCGGCACGCCGAGCGGGCTCGCGTTGACCAGCTCGATGAAGGCCGCGGCCTGCTGCGGGACACGGCCCTTCACCCGGCGCCACCACCGGTCGCGGTTCACCGAGTCGCGGGCGCAGTGGTGCTGCGGGCCGGCCACGCCGCCCAGCACGTGATCCAGCGGAGAGACCGCGAACCGGACGCGAGCCAGGTCGGCCGGCCGGAAGCCGATTTCGAGCACAGCCGATGGTGCCACGCGGCCGGGCCGCCGTGGGTGAGTTCTCAACTATGAGGCCCAGCGGCGAAAAGCTGTCGCCGGAGGAGCCCCGACGGCGAGGGTGGCGGCGCACGGCCAATCCGACAGCGGAGGAAACACACCCATGCGCAAGCTCGCCAGTCTCGCCCTCGCGGCGGCGGCCACCCTCGGCCTGGTCATCGGCTCCACCAGCAGCGCCTCGGCGCAGGCGATCGTGGGCGGCGGCTGCCGCGGGGGCAGCGACGTCGTCACGAACTCGGTGTACGTGGGCCACGGCGTCTCGCTGCTGCCGTGCGCGCGGCCCGACAACTACCAGAACAGCGTGGCCTCGTCGGTGACCGTCTACGGGACGCCGGACACCCAGCTGCGCGTCTGGCAGGCGGTCGCCCGCGTCAACCCGGACGGTTCCGTCACCGACCTCTACCCGAGCGTGCTCTACACCGTCGACAGCGATCTGACCGTGAACGTCTCGCACCAGTGGATCGGGCACGACCTCTACTGCGCGGTCGGCGGGACCCTGGTGATCGACAGCTGGATCACCGACAACGACGTCCGCCAGGGCTCGGTGCAGTCGCGGAGGTTCACCTGCTGACGCAGGATCCCGACGGCCCCGAGCCGGAACACGCCCGCGTGGGTCGGGTGAGTCTCCCCCACGACTCACCCGGCCCGCGCGGCCGTTTCCCGCCACCCCCTTGTTAGACATTTAGCCAAGGTGCTAAATATCAGGGATGACCGATGCCCAGGCCGAGGCCGGCGCCTTCCGCGCCCTCGCCGATCCGACGCGGCGCCAGATCCTCGAGGACCTCAGGGGCGGTGAGCTCGCGGCCGGCGAGATCGCCGCCAGGTTCGCGATCAGCGCGCCCTCCATCTCACGACACCTCGGCGTGCTCAAGGGAGCCGGGCTCGTCACCGAGCGGCGGGAGGGCAACCGGATCATCTACGCGCTGGCCGAGGAGCGCCTGGCCACCTGCGTCGGCCGGTTCCTCAGCGCGGTCTGCCCCGAGCAGATCGTGCTCCGCCACACCAAATGGCGCCCGGGGGCGCAGAGCGAGGGGTCATGAGGCAGCCACGACTGTCCAGCGTCGTCGAACGACGGCTACTGGTGAACTACCGGGTCGCGCCGGAGATCGCGGCGCGTCTGCTCCCCGGGCCGCTGCGCCCGCACCTGGTGCACGGCCACGCGGTGGCGGGCATCTGCCTGCTGCGCCTGGGGAGTGTGCGGCCCGCCTGGGCGCCCAAGGCGCTCGGGCTGCGGAGCGAGAACGCGGCCCACCGCTTCGCCGTCGAGTGGGACGGGCCGGACGGCGTCGAGACCGGCGTCTACATCCCCCGCCGCGACACCGCCTCGCGGCTCAACGCCTGGGCCGGCGGGCGGCTCTTCCCCGGTGAGCACGGCCGGGCCGACTTCGCGGTGGACGAGACGCCCGACCGGCTGCGCGTCGCACTGGCGGCCAGGGACGGCGGTACCCGGGTGGACGTCACCGTCGAGCTGTCCGACGAACTGCGGGGCAGCGAGCTCTTCGCCGACCTCGCCGAGGCCTCCCGGTTCTTCCGGGACGGGTCGAGGGGCTACTCGGCCACCGGCTCCGGCCGGCGCCTGGACGGCATGGAACTGCGGCCCGACGCCTGGCCGGTGGAGGCCTGCCGGGTCCGCACCGCCGCGTCGTCCTACTTCGACGACCCGGACCGCTTCCCGCCGGGGAGCGCCGCCGTGGACTGCGCCCTGGTGCTGCGCGACGCCCCGGCGAGCTGGTGGCCGATCCCGGCCATGGCCGCCGAACCGCAGCCGGCCTGACGGGCCTACCCGCGGGCGGCCTCGGCCACGGCGACCAGGTCGAGGCCCTCGCGGTGGACCCGCCCGGCTCCCCAGGCACCGAGCGGCCGGAGCGCCTCGTTGAGGCTGCGCCCGTCCTCGGTCAGCGAGTACTCCACCCGCGGCGGCACCTCCGCGAAGACCTCCCGGTGGACGAGGCCGTCCTGCTCCATCTCCCGCAGGTGCTGCGTCAGCATCTTCTCGCTCACCCCCGGCAGGGCGCGCCGGAGTTCCGCGAAGCGGCGGACGCCGTGGGTGGCGAGTTCCCACAGGATCAGCCCCTTCCACTTGCCGCTCACCACGTCGAGCGCGGCGTCGATCCCGCAGATGTAGGGCCCGTTCCTCGGTGCCTTGGCCATCACCGATCCCCCTTACGAAAAGGTAAGTACCGCAGAAAACAGTGGGTACTTCCGAGAATAGTGGCCCTCTCCGAGCATGGAGGGGTGAACGAACGACAGAACCACACCACCAGTCAGCACCGCGCCGTCACCGTGATCGGGCTCGGCCCGATGGGGCAGGCGATGACCCGCGCACTCCTCGCCGCCGGCCACCCGGTCACCGTCTGGAACCGTACCGCCGGTCGGGCCGACGGCGTCGTCGCCGCCGGCGCGAGGCTCGCGGCGACGCCCGGCGAGGCGGTCGGGGCGAGCGACCTCGTGATCCTCAGCCTCACCGACTACCGGGCCATGTACGGCATCCTCGACGGCGCCACCGCGGCGCTCGCCGGGCGGACCCTGGTCAACCTGAGCTCCGACACCCCCGACCGCTCGCGCGAGGCGGCCGCCTGGGCGGCGGGCCACGGCGCCGACTTCCTCACCGGGGGCGTCATGGTCCCCGCGCCGATGGTCGGCACGGCGGCGGCCCACGTCTACTACAGCGGCCCCGCGCAGGTGATGGAGCGCCACCGGCCGGCGCTGGCCCTGCTCGGCACGCCGAAGTACCTGGGCGAGGAACCGGGCCTCGCCCAGATGATGTACCAGGCCCAACTCGCCGTCTTCCTCACCACCCTGTCCGCCCTGATGCAGGCCACCGCGATGCTGGGCACCGCCGGGATGAAGGCCGGGGAGGCACTGCCGGAGCTGCTCTCCTCCGCCGACACGATCGGGGCCATCCTGCGGGCCGGCGAGGCCAACCCCGGCACCGCGCTCGACGCCGGGGAGCACCCCGGCCACCTCAGCACGGTCACCATGATGGGCGCGACCTCCGACCACATCGTCGAGACCAACACCTCGCTCGGCCTCGACCTCGCCCTCCCGCTGGCCGTCCAGGCCCACTACCGGCGTGCCGTCGAGGACGGACACGGCACGGACAACTGGACCCGCATCATCGACGGCATCCGGTCGCCCCGCTGACCAACCGCCGTGCGGGGACGTCGGCCCGGCCGACCTCCCGTGTGCCCCGCATCGTCTCCCGGGGCGGCGGCCGGCCGAGCTCAGGCGGGCTGCCAGAGCTCGATGCGGTTCCCCTCCGGATCCGTGACCCAGCCGAACCGGCCGACGCCCGCCATGGACTGGGTCTCCCCGGCGACGTCCGCCCCCTTGGCGCGCAGCTGCGCCAGCATCGCGTCCAGGTCGCGGACCCGGAAGTTGAGCATGGTCCGCTGGGCACGGGAGCCGAAGTATTCGGTGTCGGAGTCGAAGGTCGCGAACACCGTGGGCCCGGGGCCCTGCTGCCAGAGGCCGTGCTCGTCGGCGTCCAGCCCGAGGCAGTCGCGGTACCACGTGTTCAGCGCCGCCGGATCGGCGGCCCGCAGGAAGTACCCGCCGATTCCCAGTACACGTTCCATGCGGCCATCCTGCCAGGCGGCCGTCCGGACGGGCCGTTGCCGCACACGGCTCCGCCCCGCCGAGCCGCACAGCTCGACGGGGCGGAGCACCGTGCCGCGGTCAGCCCGCCCGGACGGCGCTGACCAGGTCCGGCAGCAGGTTCGCCGCGTCGGGCGTGCCCAGGCCGGTGACCGGGTCCCAGCCCGTACCGGCCGGGTAGCCCGGGACGGTCGGGTCGGTGGTGTTGTTGCCGAGCGTCACGTCGTTGAAGTCGGCCGCGTACTTCGCCGGGTCGGTGCCCAGCCTGTACAGGGCCGGGTTGATCCGGCCCAGCCCGCCGCCGTTGATCTGGTCGGCGATCGAGACCAGGCCGGCCCACTGCGGGCAGGACAGCGAGGTGCCGCCGATGTCGTACCAGCCCGTGCTGCACGGGGTGGCACCGCACTTGAGGCCCGAGGAGCCGTCCGGCGGCAGCGACAGGTAGACCAGCGCGCCGGTGCTGGAGGCGGCCTGGAGGGAGACGTCCGGCACGCCGCGCTTGGCGCCGATCGCGGTGGAGCCGGCCGGCAGCGCCGACTGGTAGTCGGGCCGGTCGAAGACCCGGCTGAACCCGCCGCCGGAGTCGGTCCAACCCACCTCGGCGGAGCCGGAGTCGCTCTGGCAGACAGCGGGACTGTCGGTGCTGTCCACCGTCCGGGCGCCGGTCGCCCCGGGGTCGGTGCACAGGTAGGTTCCGCCCACGCCGGTCACCAGCGGGTCCGAGGCCGGCCACTCCACCGACGGGTACGGCAGGGTCGAGCCGCCCGGCTTCACCGGGGTCTTCTCCGAGCCGGCCGTGCCGTTGTCGCCGGAGGAGCCGAGCACCGTGACCCCGTTCAGGGCCGCCGACTTGAAGGCGTGCCGCAGCGGTTCGATGGACTGGGCGCTGCCGAAGGCGCCCTCGGCGGAGGCGAAGGACTGCGAGATGACGTTCGCCAGGTGATGGTCGACCACGTACTGCTCGGCGTTCATCAGCGCGGGCAGGCCCTGGACGCCGAGCGTCTCCGCGGTCGGCGTGCTGACCAGCAGGATGTTCGCACCGGGTGCCATCGCGTGCGCGGTCTCCACGTCGAGCGCGACCTCCAGCGCCCACGCGGCCTTGCTCTCCTGGCCGGTGCCGTGGCTGGTGGGCGGCGGTGCGGTGGTGCCCGGATCGCCCTGGACGTGCAGCTCGCCGAAGGTCGGCATCCCGGGTTGGCAGGTCACCGCCTCCTCGCCGCACATCGCGGTGACGCCGAAGGCCTGGTCGAAGACGTGCAGGTCGTGCGCCATGGTGTCGCTGCCGTACGAGTCGAGGATCGCGATCGTCTGGCCGCGGCCGTCGAAGCCGCCCGCGTACAGCGGGCCCAGGTGGTAGGCGGCCCTGATCGCCTGCGGGTCGAAGCAGCGGCGGCCCGCACCGGCGCACTGCGTCGGGGTGGGGGGAGTGGTGCCCGCCGACACCTGGGCGTAGTCGGCCACCGTGGGGTGCACCGCCGGGTAGTCGGCGGCCGCGGTGCTGCCGGCCGCGGTGCTGCCGACCACCGGTGCGGTGAGCGCGCCGGAGGCCGCGAGGGCCAGGCTGCTCACCCCGGCCAGGAGCATGCGGCGGATCGTTCGTGCCTTCACGTAGTCCTCCACGAGGGTGGGTTGGGGGACGTGGGCGATCGGCCCGGGGCGGATCGAGCGCCCTGGGCACGGGGGGAATGCGGAGCGGAACACGGAGCGGAATCCGGGACGCGGGGTCACGGACGGCCGCGAGTGTAGGCGCGGCTTCGGCGGGCTCTCAATGGCCCGTTCGACGCGGGTTCGACGCCCTTTCGACGGCGGCGGCCGCCCGCCGCGCCCCGCCGTGCCTCCGCCCGGAACCGGTGGAACCCGTTCGAGTGAACGGCCGCCCGGTTGCTTCGTCCACGGCCGTCGACCCGCCAAGCTGGGCCGCGTCTGCGTAAGAACCGGGTGAGGAAAGGCCGTTCGATGACGCGCGCGCTGATCGTGGTGGATGTACAGAAGGACTTCTGCGAGGGCGGAAGCGTCCCGGTCGGCGGCGGTGCCGACCGGGCCCGGGCGATCGCCGCGCTGATCCAGGGCCCGGAGCGGGAGGGTTGGTCCCGGGTGGTCGCGACCCGGGACCACCACGTCGACCCGGGCGGCCACTTCTCCGAGCACCCCGACTACCGGGACTCCTTCCCGGTGCACTGCGTGGTCGGCACCGAGGGCGGCGAGTTCCACCCCGACTTCCTGCCCGCGGTCGAGGCCGGCGCGGTCGACGAGGTGTTCTACAAGGGCGCCCGCTCCGCCTCCAAGAGCGGCTTCGAGGGCTTCACCGCCGACGGCACCCCGCTCGCCGACTGGCTGCACGACCGCGGCGTGGACGCCGTCGACGTCGTCGGCATCGCGACCGACCACTGCGTCAAGGCCACCGCCCTGGACGCCCGCCGGGCCGGCTTCGACGCCCGCGTCCTGCTCGACTACACGGCCGGCGTCGCCCCCGACACCACCGACGCCGCGCTCACCGAGCTCCGCCACGCCGGCGTCGACCTCACCGGCGCCCCGGTGGTCCGCCCCTGACCCGCCGGTGCTCATAACGGAACGGTTGCGGAGCCCGTCCTTCGGTACGCAGGGGTTGACGGCGCGGGGAGGGCGGGCGTTTGCTGTGTCCCGCTCGTGCGAATCTGTTGAGTTGTGGTCTGTTTTGTTGTTTTGAACGTTCAAACTCAGCCGTCGAGCGTACACCACCCCCATGCCCCGCCTCCGTCCAGAGCCACCCATCGGGAGGAATGCAATGTCACACCTTTCCCGCCGCGATCTGCTCCGCGCCTCCGGCGCCGGCCTGCTGGCCCTCGCGGCCGGCGGCGCCCTCGCGGCCTGCGGCGACCCGGGCTCGGGGAGCGCCTCCGGCGGGGACGCCGACACCGGCAAGGTCACCGTCTGGTCGTGGGCCACCGCGGCCGTCGCGCTGCGCGCCGTCGTCCCGGCCTTCGAGAAGGACAACCCGGGCATCACGGTGGACGTCCAGGACATCGGCAACCCCGCCATCTGGGACAAGATCACCGTCGGCCTGGCGGCCGGCGGCCAGGGCCTCGGCGACGTCCTGCACATCGGCTGCGACTACCTGCCCGGCTACCTGGAGAAGTTCCCCGGCGGCCTCGCCGACCTCTCGGCCTTCGGCGCCGACGCGCACAAGGAGAAGTTCGCCAAGGGCCTGTGGCCGGTCGTCACCGGCAAGGACGGCCACGCCTACGCCCTGCCCTGGGAGGCCAACCCGCTCGGCTTCTTCTACCGCAAGGACTACTTCGACAAGGCCGGCCTCGACCCCACCACCTTCGCCACCTGGGACGACCTCGCGGCGGCCGCCGACCGCTTCAAGGCCGCCAACCCCGGCATCTCGCTGATCGGCATCAACAAGGCCGCCAACCCCAGCCCCGACCTGGACTTCGTCCAGTCCCTGATGCAACTCCAGGGCGCCTTCTACTTCGACCTCCAGGGCCGGATCACCCTCGGCTCCGAGCCGGACGTCCGCGCCCTGACCACCCTCAAGCACCTGGACGACGCCGGGCTGGTCGCCGACGCCCCCGGCGACCAGGGGTGGGCCACCCTGATGAAGGCCGGCAAGCTCGCCGTCGCCCCGATGCCCGCCTGGGCCGCGCACTACCTGGAGGCCAAGTTCGCCGACCAGCGCGGCAACTGGCGCCTCGCCAAGCCCCCGGCCGTCACCGCCGGCGGCAAGCGCACCGCCCTGGTGAACTCCACCCACCTCACCGTCGCCGCCTCCAGCCCGCGCCGCCGCGCCGCCTGGAAGTTCGTCGAGTACGCGCTCACCCGCCCCGCCTCGGTGAACGCCATGTTCGAGGCCGGCGGAGTCTTCCCCGCGCTCCTGGACGCCTACGGCGACCCGATGTACGCCAGGCCCAGCGACTACTACGGCGGCCAGTCCCCGCTGCGGACCTTCGCCGACCTGGCCACCGACGGCGGCGACCCCACCAACTACTCCGGCGACTACGCCCGCGCCCTCAAGCTCGCCAGCGACGCCCAGACCAAGGTCCTCCTCAAGGGCGGCGACCCCGCCACCGTCCTCCGGGACGCCGCCGACCAGCTCGCCCGGCAGACCGGACGCACCGTCGGATGACCGCCACCAGCGCCACCGGCGCCACCACCACCGCGCGCCCCGCCACCCGGCAGCCCGGGCCCGGCCGCCCCGGCCGCCCCGCCGGCCCGGCCGCGCGCGCCCACCGCCGGGCCCGGCTGCGCCGCACCGCCCTGCCGTACCTGCTGCTCGCCCCCGCCCTGATCACTTTCGGCGTGTTCAAGGCCTACCCGATCGTCGACTCGCTGCTGCTCTCCTTCACCACCGGCTCCGGCCCCGCCGCCCGCCCCGCCGGCCTCGCCAACTACCGGCGCCTGCTGGACGATCCACTGTTCTGGACGGCCCTGCGCAACACCGGCGAGATCCTCGTCGTGCAGGTCCCGCTGATGCTCGGGCTGGCCCTGCTGCTCGCCGTCGGCATCAACTCCACCCTGGTGCGCTGGCGGGCCGTCTGGCGGCTCGGCGTCTTCATGCCCGCCGTCACCGGCCTGGTCGCCACCGGCGTGATGTTCGCCTTCCTGCTCAAGCGCGACGACGGCGCGGTCAACTGGCTGCTGCACGCCGTCGGCCTGCCCTCCGTCGACTGGCTGGGGCAGCCGTTCTGGGCCCGGATGTCCGTCGTCCTGGTGCTGACCTGGCACTACACCGGCTACAACGCCGTCATCTACCTGGCCGGCCTGCAGTCCGTCCCGAAGGAGCTGTACGAGGCCGCGATGGTCGACGGCGCCGGTGCCGTCCGCCGCTTCACCGCGATCACCGTCCCGGCGCTGCGCCCGGTGCTGCTGTTCACCGTCGTGCTCTCCACCATCGGCACCCTCCAGCTCTTCGACGAGCCGTACGTGCTGACCGGCGGCGGCCCCGACAACGCGAGCCTGACCGTCTCCATGTACCTGTACCAGAACGGCTTCCGCTACTTCGACTTCGGCTACGCCTCCGCCATCGCCTACGCGCTCACCCTGCTGGTGGCCGTGCTCGGCGCGGTCCAGATGCGCCTGATGGGGGAGAAGGACGGATGAACCCCAAGAACCTCCGCGGCTGGCCGCTGACCTTCCTCCTGGCGGGCCTCACCGGCTTCTCGGTCGCCCCCTTCTACTGGCTGCTGGTCTCCGTTACCCGCAAGGACACCGAGATCTTCGACTGGCCGCCGCACCTGCTGCCCGGCGGGGGCCTCGGCGACAACCTCCACCGGCTGGACCAGCGGATCGGCCTGCTCCGGGTGCTCGGCAACTCCCTGCTGGTGGCCGGGATCCAGACCCTCGGCGCCCTGGTCGTCGCCCTGCTGGCCGGCTACGCCTTCGCCAAGTTCCGCTTCCGCGGCCGCACCCTGCTGTTCGCGCTGCTGCTCTCCACCCTGGTGGTGCCCGAACAGGTCATGCTGGTACCGCTGTTCAAGATGATGACGAACTTCGGCCTGCTCGACTCCTACCAGGCGATCATCCTGCCCGGGCTGTGCGTGCCCTTCGCGGTCTTCCTGATGCGCCAGTCGCTGAGCAGCCTGCCGGACGAACTCCTGGACGCCGCCAGGGTCGACGGCGCGGGCGAGTTCCGGGTGCTGTGGAACGTCGTCGTCCCGGTGATGCGGCCGGTGCTCGCCGCGCTCTCGATCTTCCTCTTCCTGGGCTCCTGGAACCAGTTCGTCTGGCCGCTGATCGCGCTGCGCAGCCCGGACATGCACACCCTGCCGGTCGCCCTGGCGACCCTGTACGGCAACCAGAGCACCACCGACTACGGCGCGATCCTCTCCGGGACGGCGCTCTCCACCCTGCCGATGATGGCCCTCTTCCTGGTCCTCCAACGGCAGTTCATCTCCGGCCTGCTGGCCGGCGCGACGAAGGGCTGAGCAGCATGACCGACACCGACACCGACACCGACACCGACACCGAGACCGGCACGGTGGCCGAGGCCGCGACCGAGGTCTGGGAACCGCACGCCCCCGCCCCCGGAACGCTCCACCCGCTGCTCCGCACCGGGACCCTGGACCTGCGGGCGAGCGGCACCGCCACCGTCCGGGAGGTCGCCGACGGCGTGGTCGAGGTGACCGCCGAGGGCCCGGCCGAGGTCCGGATCGAGTGGCGGGTGCCCTGCGTGGACGTCACCTCCTTCTGGACCCCGGAGCCGCGCGGCACCGGCTGGCTGCCCGCCGCCTGGAGCGCCCCGCGCCGCACCGGCCTCGCCGCCGGCGCCCCGATCGCCGCGCTGGTCGGCACCGGGGACACCGGGGTCTGCGCCTTCGCGGCCGAGCAGACCGAGGTGCTGGCCGGGGCCGGAGTGGTCGAGGAGACCGGTGACTTCCGCTGCTGGGCCCAGGCCGCCGGCCGGATCACCGTCCGGATCGACACCTCGGGCCGGCACTTCGCCCGCTGCCTGGCCGACCTGACCGCCTGGTGGGGCGAGGGCCGCACCGTCGTCGTCCCGGAGGACGCCCGCCGCCCCGCCTACTCCACCTGGTACTCGATGCACCAGGACGTCTCGCCCGAGCGCATCGAGGCCCAGGCCGCGCTCGGCAAGGCCCTCGGGCTGGACGTGATCATCGTCGACGACGGCTGGATGACCGCCGACCGCACCCGCGGCTACGCCCACTGCGGCGACTGGGAGCCCGTCTCGCTGCCCGACACCGCCGAGCACGTCCGGCGCGTCCACGAGCTCGGCGTCCGCTACCTGCTCTGGTACGCGCTGCCGTTCATCGGCAAGGACAGCGCCGCCTACCGGAAGATCGGCCGGCACGCCCTCGCCGACGTCCCCCACCTGGGCGCGGTGGTCGCCGACCCGCGCTACCCCGAGGTCCGCGAGTTCCTCACCGACCGGCTGGCCCGGGCCGTCGAGGAGTGGGGCATGGACGGGCTCAAGGTCGACTTCGTCGACTCCTTCGCCCGCGCCGCCGAGCGCCCCGACGCCCCCGGGCCCGGCCCCGAGGCGGACTGCGCCGAGGTGGCCGAGGGCGTGGAGAAACTGCTCGCCGCGATCCGGGCCCGGACCACCGCCGTCCACCCGGACGCGATGATCGAGCACCGGCAGCCGTACGTCAGCCCCGCCCTGTGGCCGTACGTCACCATGATCCGGGCCACCGACTGCCCGCTCAGCCCGCAGGAGAACCGGCAGCGCACCGTGGACGTGCGGCTGGCCGCCGGGCCGGTGCCGGTGCACGCGGACATGCTGATGTGGCACCCGGCCGAGCCGCCCGAGCAGATCGCCTGCCACCTGGTCAACGTGCTCTTCTCGGTGCCCCAGATCTCCGTCGACCTCGCCGCGCAGGGCCCCGGGCAGCGGGAGGCGATCGCCTTCTGGCTGGGGGTGTTCCGCGAGCACCTCGACACCCTGCAGCGCGGTGAACTGCTCCCCAGCCGGCCCGACCTCGGATACCCGCTGGTCACCGCCCGCGGCGAGGGGACGGTCGTGGTCGCCCGGTACGCGGCGCTGCCGGTGGACGTCTCGGCGGACGACTGGCACACCCTGCTGGTGGCCAACGCCGACGCCGACCCGGACGTCCGGCTGGTCGGCGGCAGCGGGAGGGCCACCGCCACCGTCCAGGACGCCCGGGGGCGTATCGTCCGGCAGGACGAGATCGACCTCGACCGGACGGACACCCTCGCGGTGCCGCGCGGCGGGCTGCTGTCGCTGCGCCGCCCCTGACCCACGACCGGAGGACCCCGCATGCCCGAGGGAGCGCACCGACCGCGCCGCGGCGCCACCACCATCGAGGAGGTCGCCCGCGCGGCCGGGGTCTCCCGGCAGACCGTCTCCAACGCGCTCAACGCCCCGCACCGGGTCCGCGCCGAGACGCTGGCCCGGGTCAGTACGGCGATCCGCGAACTCGGCTACCAGCCCGACCAGTCGGCCCGGTCACTGCGCAGCGGCGCCCGGCGCACCCT
Organism: Kitasatospora sp. NPDC040550; assembly: GCF_055594965.1. NCBI lineage: Bacteria > Bacillati > Actinomycetota > Actinomycetes > Kitasatosporales > Streptomycetaceae > Kitasatospora > Kitasatospora sp. NPDC040550. The sequence goes on from NZ_JBVIWC010000021.1 coordinate 140,997, forward strand.
CGGCTACCTCGCACCCGTGGACGACCCGCTCGACCCCAACCCGCTGATGGCCGGCTTCCTGGAGGCCCTGGTCGACGCGGCCGGGGAGCGCGGGCAGCGGGTGCTGCTGTTCCGGCCCGCCCCGCCCGCGGCGGACCCGGTGGCGGCCATCGACGAACTGGTGGCCGCCCGGCAGGTCGACGGGCTGGTGCTGGCGGACGTGCTGACCGAGGACCGGCGGATCGCCCACGTCGCCGGGCTGGGCGTCCCCTTCGTCAGCTTCGGCCGGACCGGCCCGGGCGAGCCGCAGCACTGGGCGGACATCGCCAACGACGCGGCGATGGCCGCGGTGGTGCGGCACCTCGCGGCGCGGGGCCACCGCCGGATCGGCTACCTCGGCGCCGCCGAGGAACTGCCCTGGATGGCGGCCCGGCGGGCGGGCTTCCTCGCCGAGACGCGCCGGCTGGGCCTGCCGGCGGTGACGACGACCGCTCCTTCGACCGCTCCTTCGGCCGTGCCGGCGGCCGGCCCGGTGGCGGCGGTGCGGGAGCTGCTGCGCGGGCCCGACCGGCCGACGGCCGTCGCCGCGGGCAGCGACCTGCTGGCGCTGGACGCGTACGAGGCGATCCGGGCCGAGGGGTCGGCGGTCGGGCCCGCCGGGGTGGCGGTCACCGGGTTCTACGACTCGCCGCTGTGCCGGCACCTGCACCCGCCGCTGACCTCGGTCCGGCTGCCGCTGCGGGCCCTGGCGGCCGGGCTGGTCGTCCGGCTGCTGGACCAGGTGCACGGCGAGGCGGCGCCGACGGGCGGCCTGGAACTGCCCACCGAGCTGGTGGTGCGGGCGAGTTCGGCCTGACCGGCGGCCCCTCCGCGACGACTCAGGCCCGGTGTGCCTCCGGGCGCTCCGGGGACGCCTCCGCGAGCGCCCGGGTGACCGCCGCCACCCCGGCGCGCAGCCCGTACACCGGCGTGGCCGGCTGCTGGCGCCAGGAGTCGTCGATGCCGCCCGCGTCCACGGTGTCGAAGCCCAACTCGTCGACCAGCGCCCGCACCACGGCCTTCGCCGCCTCGTCGTCCGACGCGACCGGCACGGCGAGGCGCTCCGGGTCGCCCGCCGGGAGCGGGCGATCCAGCAGGTCCTGCGCGTAGGTGCCGTTGAACACCTTCACCACCCGGTGGCCCAGGTGCTGCTCCGTCCAGCGGCTCTCCGTCAGCCCGCCGTCCTCGATCGCGTCGATCCGGCCGTCGCGCTCCTTCGGGTAGTAGTTGCCGGTGTCGATCACCGCCACCCCCTCGGCGGCGCCGTCGAACAGGCCCGCGGGGAGGTCCGGCACGTTCTTCAACGGCACCGTCACCACCACGACCTGGGCGCCGTTCGCCGCCTCCGTGGCCGTCACCGCCTTCGCGCCCGTCTCCTCGACCAGCGCCTTCAACGACTCCGGCCCGCGCGAGTTCGCCACCGAGACCTCGTGCCCGAGTGCCGTCAGACGCCGCGTCAGGTTGCCGCCGATGTTGCCCGCGCCGATGATGCCGATCTTCATGGGTACGCCCCTTCGTGAGTGCCGTCCTTGGCCGTCGTCCTGCCCCAACCAGGCGGTGATCGGATCTGTTCCCCCACACCGGGGTGGTCCTGCGGAACCCCGGGTTGACGCGGGCCTGGTCCCGCCCGGCCGCACGCCGTGAAGGTGGAGCCCATGAACGCCTCCACCGTCCTCGTCACCGGCGGCACCAGCGGCATGGGCCTCGCCACCGCCCGCCACCTCCTCGGCACCGGCGCCCGCGTCGTCATCACCGGCCGCGACGACGGCCGCCTCGCCCGCGCCGCCGAACGGCTCGACGGCGGCGACCGCCTGCTCACCGTCCGCGCCGACGTCTCCGTCCCGGCCGACCTGGCCCGCCTCGCCGACACCGTCCGGGCCCGGCACGGCAAACTCGACGGCGTCTTCGCCAACGCGGGCGTCGCCCTCTTCCGGCCCGCCGCCGAACTCACCGAGGCCGACGTCGACCAGGTCATCGGCACCAACCTCAAGGGCGTGCTGTTCACCGTCCAGCACGCCCTGCCGCTGCTGGACGCGGCCGGCGGCGGCTCCGTCGTCCTCAACGCCTCCTGGACACCGCACCGCGGCCTCCCCGGCGCCGCCGTCTACGCCGCCGCCAAGGCGGGCGTCCTCAGCCTCGCCCGCACCCTCGGCGCGGAACTCGCCGGGCGCGGCATCCGGGTCAACTCCGTCAGCCCCGGCTACATCGTCACCGAGATGTTCCACGCCGCCGTCCCCGACCCGGCCGACCACGACCCGATCCGCGCCCACGTCCCGCTCGGCCGCCTGGGCCGCGCCGAGGACGTCGCCGAGACCGTGGCCTTCCTGCTCTCCGACCGCTCCTCCTACATCACCGGCCAGGACCTCGTCATCGACGGCGGCCTCGTCCCCGCCTTCCCCTCCCTCACCGGCTGACCGGGCGCGTGCCTGGTCCTGCCGGGGCCAGGCACGCCACCGCCCGCCCGGGCCACAATCACCCCGTGAACCCGACCACCGCCCTCAGCGAATTCCTCCGCACCCGACGCGCCCGCCTCCGCCCCGAGGACGTCGACCTCCCCGACTACGGCGGCCTGCGCCGGGTCGCCGGCCTGCGCCGCGAGGAGCTCGCCCACCTGGCCGGCGTCAGCGTCGACTACTACACCCGCCTCGAACAGGGCCGCGTCGGCAACCCCTCCACCACCGTCCTCGACGCCGTCGCCCGGGCCCTGCGCCTCGCCCCCGACGAGACCGGCCACCTCCACCGCCTCGCCCGCCCCGCCGACCGCACCCACCGCGGCCGCCCGGCCCGCCAGCAGCCCCGCCCCTCCCTGCTGCGCCTCCTCGACCGCCTCGACCACACCCCCGCCGTGGTCATGGGCCACCGGATGGACGTCCTGGCCTGGAACCGGGCCGCCACCGCCCTCTTCGGCGACTACGGGGCCCTCCCGCCCGAACACCGCAACATCGCCCGGATCACCTTCCTCGACCCGGCCTCCCGCGACCTCTACGCCGACTGGACCACCTGCGCCCGGGAGAACACCGCCTTCCTCCACCTCGAAGCCGGCCGCCGCCCCGACGACCCCCAGCTCGCCGAACTCATCGGCCAACTCTGCCTCGGCAGCCCCGAGTTCCACCGCATGTGGGCCGACCACCCGGTCGCCGACAAGACCTCCGGCCACAAGCGCTTCCACCACCCCGTCGTCGGCCCGCTGGAACTGGCCTACGACACCCTCCGCCCCGCCGACGACCCCGACCAGGCCCTCATCACCTACACCGCCGACCCGGACACCCCCTCCGACGACGCCCTCCGCCTCCTGCTCTCCTGGGAGGTCACTCGCCAGGGCCCGCCCCCTGCCCCCACCGACCGGCCGGTTGAGCGGCGTCCATGACGGACGGCACCGCACTGCGGCACCTCATCGCCGGTCTCCCCGAGGCGTTCTCGACCGCCCCGCGGCCGGGCCGGATCGACGCCTGCCCGTGCTGCGCCTCCCGGACCGGGCTGGACCGCCTCCTGCGCACGCCCCGCGAGCAGCTGACGCCCGAGGAACTCGGGCCCTACGCCGCCTCGGTGCTGAACACCGCCGGCGCGCCCGCCGACCTGCGCTACTTCCTGCCGCGCATCCTCCGGCTCGTCCTGACCGGCGAACTCGCCTGGCCCGACCTGCCGTTGGTCGGCCGCAAGCTGGCACAGGCCGGCTGGCGGGACTGGCCGGAGGCGCCGTACCTGCGCCGGCTCCTCGACGCCCTGTGGCTGGACGTCCTGCACGACGCCGGGCAGTGGTGGGACGCCGACGCCGTGCTCTGCGCCCTGGCGGCCGCCGATCCGGACGGAACCGGCGGCCGGCTAGCAGAATGGGCCCGGCTCGCGAGCCCCGTGGCCGTGGAGCGCCTGTACGAGTTCGCCCTCGGCGGTGTGCTCGAACCGCGGGACGCCTTTTGGGACGAACAGGGAGCCGCGTACCGGACCTTCGCGGCCTGGCTGCGCGGGCCCGAGCTCCGACTGGCCGTCGAGGCGGCCTTCCTGCGGATCGATGACCCCACCCAACTCGATCAACTCATCACCGTCCATGACATCCTGGCGGCATGACCCACGACATGGTGCCGCCGCTGCTCGCAGCAGCACTGCTCCTGCTCGTCATCAAACTGGCCCGCCGGCGGCGAAACGGCAAGCCCTCGCCGCTGATTCCGCAGTCGCTCCCAGGCCTGGCGACAGCGCTGGCGGTCGCCGCCCTGGTGGTGGCCGCCGGCCTGGCGGACGGTCAGCCGTGGGACGCGTCGGTGGTCCCGGCGATCGCCCTCGGCGGGCTGGTGGGCTCGTTCGTGGACCTCCGCCACCGCTGAGCGCGGGGCCGCCGGGCCCCCGAGTGCCCGGCCCCCGACTGCCGGGCCCCCGACTGCCGGGCCCTCACTCGAAGCGCGAGGTGTCCCCGGCCCCCCGGCGGGTGATCTCGGCCTCGCCGCTGGAGAAGTCGATGACCGTGGTCGGCTCGGTGCCGCAGTCGCCGGAGTCCACCACGGCGTCCAGCACGTGGTCGAGGCGTTCCTTGATCTCCCAGCCCTGGGTCATCGGCTCGTCCTCGCCGGGGAGGATCAGGGTGCTGGAGAGGAGGGGCTCGCCGAGTTCGGCGAGCAGCGCCCGGGTGACGGCGTGGTCGGGGATCCGGACCCCGACGGTCTTCTTCTTGGGGTGCATGAGCCGGCGCGGCACCTCCTTGGTGGCGGGGAGGATGAAGGTGTAGCTGCCCGGCGTCGCGGCCTTGACGGCCCGGAAGACGTTGTTGTCGAGCTGGACGAACTGCCCCAGCTGAGCGAAGTCCTCGCACACCAGGGTGAAGTGGTGGCGCTCGTCGAGGCGCCGGATGGACCGGATCCGCTCGAGCCCGTCGCGGTTGTCCAGGCGGCAGCCGAGCGCGAAGCAGGAGTCGGTCGGGTACGCGATGAGGGCCCCGGAGCGGAGGCTGTCGGCCACGGTGCTGATGGTGCGCGGCTGGGGGGACTCGGGGTGCACGTCGAAGTACTTGGCCATTGGCCGACCTTACGGGATCCCGCCCGGTGATCGCCGCAACCGCGACGCATCGATCGCCGCAACCACGACGCTTCGCGCCACCCGCCAACTGCTGGCGGAGCGCCGGGCCGCGGCGTACGGTCGGTCGCCATGGGCGCGGACCAGGCGAGGGTGAACCGGATCTTCCTGCCCGGCACGTACGCCGAGGGCGTGCCGTACGGGCTGTTCCGCGAGCTGCGCGCGGCGGCGCCGGTCTGCTGGGTGGAGGAGCCGGCGGTGGGGGACTGGCCGCCCGGGGCGGGCTACTGGGCGGTGCTGCGGCACGCGGACGTGAAGCACGTGCTGCGCAGCCCGGAGCTGTTCTCCTCGCACCTCGGGGCGACCCAGATCCGCGACCCGGACACCCCCGCCGACCTGGCCTTCGTCCGCACCATGATGCTCAACCAGGACCCGCCCGGCCACGCCCGGCTGCGCCGGATCGTCGCCGCCGCGTTCAGCCCGCGCGCCCTGGCCGAGCTGGCGGCGGCGGTGGACGGCCGGGCGCGCGAGCTGGTGGAGGCCGTACGGCCCGCCGGGGCGGCCGACTTCACGGCGCTGGCGGCGGACCTGCCGGTGTGGACGCTGGCCCGGGTGATGGGCGTGCCGGAGCAGGACCGCGGCCTGCTGCTGGACTGGGCGAACCGGGTGATCGGCTACCAGGACGCCGACCACGCCCACGCGAGCACGGTCGACCCGGCCGCGCTGACCGACCTCGGCCGGGCCGCCCTCGCCCACCGCCCGACGGCCCGGACCACCCCGGACGGCCGTCCGGTCAACCCGCGTTCGAGGGCCGCGCTGGCCGACATGTTCGCCTACGCGCACGCCCTGGCCCGCCGGCCCGACCCGGACGGCGTGCTGGCCCGGATGCTCGGGGCGGGGCTGACGGCCGAGGAGTTCGAGACGATGTTCTTCCTCTTCGCCGTCGCCGGGAACGAGACCGTGCGCAACGGCCTGCCGGGCGGCCTGCACACCCTGCTCGGCCATCCGGACCAGTACCGACTCCTGTGCGAGCGGCCGGAGTTGATCCCGTCCGCGGTGGAGGAGATGCTGCGCTGCTGGCCGCCCGTGGTGCACTTCCGCCGCACCGCGACCCGGGACACCCGGATCGCGGGGCAGCCGGTCCGCCGGGGCGACAAGGTGGTGGTGTACCACGCCTCGGCGAACCGGGACGCGGCCGTGTTCCCGGAACCGGACCGCTTCGACGTCTCCCGCACCCCGAACGACCACGTGAGCTTCGGGTACGGCCCGCACTTCTGTGTCGGCGCCCAGCTCGCCCGGCTGCAGCTGCGGTCGGCGCTGCGCCACCTGCTCGACCGCCTGCCGGGGCTGGAGCTCGACCCGGAGCGGCCGCCGCGGCGTCTGGTGTCCAACTTCCAGAACGGCCTCAAGAGCCTGCCGGTGCGCTGGACGGTCCCGGGGTGACGCGCGCGCTCCACCGGGTGGGCCGGCTCAGCCCGCGCAGGCCGGGCAGAGGCCGCGGTAGGTGACCTCGGCGCCCGAGACGGCGAAGCCGAACCGCTGCTCCGCCGGGAGGTCGGCGAGCGGGTCGCCCAGCGGGTGGACGTCCCGGATGGCACCGCAGCCGGTGCAGACCAGGTGCTGGTGCGGGTGGTGGGCGTTGGGGTCGTAGCGCTTGGCGCGCCCGTCCGTGGACACCTCGATGACCTCACCGAGGGTGACCAGCTCGCCGAGGGTGTTGTAGACCGTCGCGCGGGAGATCTCCGGGAGGCGCTCGGCCGCGCGGGCGTGCACCTCGTCGGCGGTCAGGTGCACGTGCTCGCCGTCCAGGACCTCGGCCACGACACGCCGCTGGGAGGTGAGGCGCCAGCCGCGCTCGCGCAGCCGCTCCAGCAGGTCACTCATCACGGTTCACCTATTCAGGTCATGGGGGAAGACCGGAGTTTACCAACGCGCCGATCCTGAGGCCTGCGACCTCGGCCGGATACGGGTTTGGTGTCATTCTTGACTTGGATTACGTCCATCGTAGGATCGGCTCCGGCGCTAGCCTGGGTAACGGCAGTGCCGAATAGCAGCAGTAGGTGCCGTAGGTAGCAGATAGACACCGTGATCCGCCTTGTACGGAAGGATTCCCATGTCTGAGAACCACGATGCAACCGGTGTAGAGGCGAGCGCGGGCGGCTGCCCGGTCAACCACGGGCGCGCGCTCCACCCGACCCAGGGCGGCGGGAACCGCCAGTGGTGGCCGGAGCGGCTGAACCTCAAGATCCTCGCCAAGAACCCCGCCGTCGCCAACCCGTTCGGCGCGGACTTCGACTACGCCGCGGCGTTCAGCGCCCTGGACCTCGCGGCCGTCAAGCGGGACATCCAGGAGGTGCTCACCACCTCGCAGGACTGGTGGCCGGCCGACTTCGGCTACTACGGTCCGTTCATGATCCGGATGGCCTGGCACAGCGCCGGCACCTACCGGATCAGTGACGGCCGCGGCGGCGCCGGCGGCGGCCAGCAGCGCTTCGCCCCGCTGAACAGCTGGCCGGACAACGCCAGCCTGGACAAGGCCCGCCGGCTGCTGTGGCCGGTGAAGAAGAAGTACGGGCGCAGCCTGTCCTGGGCCGACCTGATCGTCCTGACCGGCAACGTCGCGTTGGAGGGCATGGGCTTCGAGACCTTCGGCTTCGGCGGTGGCCGGGTCGACGAGTGGGAGCCCGACGAGGACGTCTACTGGGGCCCGGAGACCACCTGGCTCGGCGACCAGCGCTACAGCGGCGACCGCGAGCTGGAGAGCCCGCTGGCCGCCGTCCAGATGGGCCTGATCTACGTCAACCCCGAGGGCCCCAACGGCAACCCGGACCCGGTCGCCGCCGCCCGCGACATCCGCGAGACCTTCTACCGGATGGCGATGAACGACGAGGAGACCGTCGCGCTGATCGCCGGCGGCCACACCTTCGGCAAGACCCACGGCGCCGGCCCGGCGGACAACGTCGGCCCGGACCCGGAGGACGCGCCGATGGAGCAGCAGGGTCTCGGCTGGAAGAGCCGCTACGGCACCGGCGTCGGCGGCGACGCCATCACCAGCGGCCTCGAGGGCATCTGGACGGCCACCCCGATCACCTGGGACAACAGCTTCTTCGAGACGCTGTTCGGCTACGAGTGGGAGCTCACCAAGAGCCCGGCCGGGGCCCACCAGTGGAAGCCGAAGGACGGCGCCGGCGAGGGCACCGTGCCGGACGCCCACGACCCGGCCAAGCGGCACACCCCGATCATGCTCACCACCGACCTGTCGCTGCGCTTCGACCCGGTGTACGAGCCGATCTCCCGCCGCTTCCTGGAGAACCCGGCGGAGTTCGCGGACGCCTTCGCCCGCGCCTGGTACAAGCTGACCCACCGCGACATGGGCCCGGTCGTGCGCTACCTCGGCCCGGAGGTCCCGAGCGAGCACCTGCTCTGGCAGGACCCGCTGCCGGCCGTCTCGTACCAGCAGATCGGTGCCGCGGACGTCGCCGACCTCAAGCGGCGGATCGCGGAGACCGGCCTGTCGGTCTCCGAGCTGGTCTCCGCCGCCTGGGCCGCGGCCTCCTCCTTCCGCAGCAGCGACAAGCGCGGCGGTGCCAACGGCGGCCGGATCCGGCTGCAGCCGCAGGCCGGCTGGGAGGTCAACGAGCCGGACCGGCTGGCCGGTGTGCTGCGGGCGCTGGAGGGCGTGCAGCGCGACTTCAACGCACAGGCCGGCGACAAGCAGGTCTCGCTGGCCGACCTGGTGGTGCTGGCCGGCGGCGTCGGCGTCGAGCAGGCGGCCAAGGCGGCCGGGCTGGCCGTCGAGGTGCCGTTCGCGGCCGGCCGGGTGGACGCCCCGCAGGAGCTCACCGACGTCGAGTCCTTCGCCGCGCTGGAGCCCAAGGCGGACGGCTTCCGCAACTGGGTCGGCAAGGGCAACCGGCTGCCGGCCGAGTTCCTGCTGCTCGACAAGGCGAACCTGCTGGGCCTGAGCGCGCCGGAACTGACCGTGCTGGTCGGCGGTCTGCGCGTGCTGGGCGCCAACCACCAGCAGTCCGCGCACGGTGTGCTCACCGAGACCCCGGGCGTGCTGACGAACGACTTCTTCGTCAACCTGCTGGACCTGGGCACCACTTGGTCCTCCACCTCGGAGGACGCCCACACCTTCGAGGGCCGGGACGCCTCCGGTGCGGTCAAGTGGACCGGCACCCGCGCCGACCTGGTCTTCGGCTCGAACTCCGAACTGCGCGCCGTCGCCGAGGTGTACGCGGCCGACGACGCCAAGGAGAAGTTCGTGGAGGACTTCGTCGCGGCCTGGGTCAAGGTCATGAACGCGGACCGCTTCGACCTGGTGTGACGCGGTAGTGCGTGAGGGCGGGAGCCCGGGGCTTCGTCGATCCCCCGGGCTCCCGCGCGTCGTCACGGGGCTCCGGGCTCCGGGCTCCGGGCTGCCGTCCGCCGTCACGGCGGCCCCGAACTCCCGTCCGCCGTCACGGCGTTCCCGGTGCGCCCACGCTGACCAGCCCGGTCTCGTACGCCGCGACCACCACCTGGGCCCGGTCCCGCAGCCCCAACTTGCCCAGGATCCGGGCCACATGGGTCTTCACCGTCGCCTCGGAGAGCTGCAGCCGGCCGGCCAGCTCGGCGTTGCTGAGGCCGCGGGCCAGCAGCCCCATCACCTCCAGCTCACGCGGGGTGAGGGTGGCCAGTTCGCGGTGCGGGGCGGCCGCCTCGGGGGCGGCCGGGCGGGCGAAGCGCTCGACCAGCCGACGGGTGATCGCCGGGGCGAGCAGCGCGTCCCCGGTGCGGACCAGCCGGACGGCGGCGGCCAGGTGTTCCGGGGTGACGTCCTTGAGCAGGAAGCCGCTGGCCCCGGCGGCCATCGCGGCGTAGACGTAGTGGTCCAGGTCGAAGGTGGTCAGCATGATGATCCGGGGCGCGTCGGCGGCGCGGTCCGCGAGGATCCGCCGGGTGGCCTCCAGGCCGTCCAGCCCGGGCATCCGGATGTCCATCAGCACCACGTCCGGCCGGGTGCGGCGGACGGCGGCGACGGCCTGCTCACCGTCCTCGGCCTCGGCGACCACCTCGATCCCCTCGGACTCCAGGATCAGCCGGAAGCCGATCCGGACCAGGGCCTGGTCGTCGGCGACCACCACCCGGACCGGTTGCTGCTCCACGATCTCCGTCAACTCTCAACTCTCCAGCGGTATCGAGGCCTTGACGCGGTAGCCGCCGCGTGGCCGGGGGCCGGTGTGCAGGGTGCCGCCGTAGACGGCGAGGCGTTCGCGCAGGCCGAGCAGGCCGCGTCCGTTGCCGGTGGCGGCGGCGCCGGTGGGGCGGCCGCCGGTGTCGGTGACCTCCACCGTGAGGTGGTCGGCGGCGTAGTCGACGGTCACCGCGGCGTCGGCGCCGCCCGCGTGCTTGACGGTGTTGGTGAGCGCCTCCTGGACGACCCGGTAGGCGGCCAGTTCGACGCCGGGCGGGACGGGCCGGCGTTCCCCGCGCACCGTCAGCTGCACCGGCAGGCCGGCCCGGCGCACGCCCTCCACCAGGGCGTCGAGCCGGCCGAGGCCGGGCTGCGGGCTGAGATCGGCGGCGGCCGCGGGATCGCCTGCGGTCTCCGAGTCGATGGTCAGCAGGCCCATCACCTGGCGCAGTTCGGTCATCGCCGCGCGCCCGCCGGCCTCCACCGCGGCCATCGCCTCGCGGGCCCGGTCCGGAGCGGTGTCCAGGATCTTGCGGGCGGCCCCGGCCTGGATCGTCATCATGCTCACGTTGTGGGTCACCACGTCGTGCAACTCCCGGGCGATGCGCGCCCGTTCCAGCTCCACCGCGCGGTCCAGCGCGGCCAGCTGCTCGCGCTCCAGGGCGGACAGCCGCTCCCGGCCCTCCTCCACCCGGCGCCGCCACATCCGCAGTTCGTAGGCGACCGCGAGCACCGGCACCAGGACGAGGACGGCGATCACCCAGTTCTGGAAGTGCGGCAACAGGGCGCCCTCGAAGAGCACCACCAGTGCCGCGGTGGCGGCCACCAGGCCGAGCAGCACGGCCTTCGGGCGGCGCCCGTACGCGGCCGCGCTGTAGGCGGCGACGATCACCACCACGCCCGCCCAGAACGCGATGTCCGCGTGCTGCGACCGCACCAGCAGGGCGGCCGTCAGCACCGTCCACAGCACCGCCAGCGGGTGGCGCCGGCGCAGCACCAGCGGCAGCGGGACGAAGGGGACCAGCAGCAGCATCCCGTTCCAGGGCGATCCGTGCCAGTGCGGACCGTACTCGCCGTGGGTGCGGGCCGCGACGGTGGCGTAGCGGCCGCAGACGGAGACGAGGAACAGGGCCAGGGCCAGGTCGAAGGCCTGGCCGCGCCGGGTGGGCCGGGGCGGGGGCGGCGCCTCGTCGGCGCCGCCGTCCAGCAGCCGTCGCACGGTGGGGTGGTTGATCACCGGGTCATTGTGGCGGTCGGCCGCCGCCGGGGACAGCCCCGCGAGCGGCGGCAGCCGCTGCACCCGGCGACTACCTCGCAAGGATGACACCGGCGGCCGTACGCCCGGCGCGGTACGGAAGTTGCGGCGGGCGGCGGACGCGGCCGGCCACCCGCCGTCCCTAGCTTCGTCCTCGTCACCAGCGGAGCAACGGCGAGGAGCGGGGAATGAACGGCGATCCGGTGATCGAACTGAGCGGTGTCAGCCGCCACTACGAGGGGGCGCGGGCCGCGCTGGACGGGGTGACGCTGAGCGTGCGCGAGGGCGAGTCGGTGGCGGTGCTCGGCCCGTCCGGCAGCGGCAAGTCCACCCTGCTGAACCTGATCGCCGGGCTCGACCGGCCGAGCGCCGGGACGGTCACGGTGGCCGGGGTCCGGGTGGACCGGCTGAACGAGACGGGCTCGGCCCGGTACCGGCGCGGCGCCATCGGCATGGTGTTCCAGTTCTTCAACCTGCTGGACGACCTCACCGTTGCCGACAACGTGGTGCTGGCCGGCGAACTGGCCGGCGTCCCGCGCCCCGAGGCCCGGCGGCGGGCCGGCGAACTGCTGGAGTCGCTCGGCATCGACCGGCACGCCCGCGCCCACCCGGGCCGGCTCTCCGGCGGCGAACGCCAACGTGTCGCGGTGGCAAGGGCGTTGATGAACGATCCGGCCCTGCTGCTGGCCGACGAGCCGACCGGCGCGCTGGACTCGGCCTCCGGCGAGGACGTCAAGGAGCTGTTCCGGGAGCTGCACCAGGACGGCCAGACCATCCTGCTGGTCACCCACGACCTGACCCTCGCCGCGGACTGCGCCACCCGCACCGTCCGGATGCGGGACGGCCGGATCGAGTCGGACACGGCCGACACGGCGGGCCCGGCGGAGACGGCGGGCCCGGCGGAGACGGCGGGTACGGCGTCCTCGGCTCCGGAGGTCGTGGCATGAGCGCGCTCGGAAGGGTGGTCCGCGCCGGGGTGCGCCGCCGCCGGACCCAGTCGATCGCCGTCGGGCTGTCCGCCCTGGTGGCCACCACCTGCTCCGTCCTCGGCGGTTCGCTGCTGGTCGCCTCCCAGGCCCCCTTCGACCAGGCCTTCGACGGCCAGCATGGGGCCCACCTCACCGTCGGCTTCGACGGCACGAGGACCGGCGCCGACCAGCTCGCCGCCACCGCGCACGCCACCGGGGTGACGGCCGCCGCCGGCCCCTTCCGCACCGTCACCGTCGACCCCGAGCCGGGCCCCGGCTCGACCGGACCGGCGGGCCTGACGATGGCGCCGATGACCGTCGCCGGCCGCCCGTCGGCCGCCACCGGTGTCGACGACGTCACCATGATGGAAGGGAGTTGGCCCGCCAGGCCCGGTGAGGTGGTGCTCGCCGCCGACTACGGGAACCCGGGCGTGCCGATCGGCGGGACGCTCCGCCTGCCCGGCCTGCCAGGCACCCCCTCGCTGACCGTCGTCGGCCTCGCCCGCTCCGTCAGCCGCACCGCCGACGCCTGGGTGCTGCCCGACACCGTCCCGTCCCTCACCGCGCCCGGCAGCACACCCGGGTACGAGATGCTCTACCGCTTCGCCGACGCCGCCACCACCGACGCGGTCGCCGCCGACCGGGCCGCCGTCACCGCCGCGGCCCCCGCCAGGGCGGTCACCGGCGCCCGGTCCTGGCTCACCGCCAAGCAGGGCTCGGACCGCAACACCGCCCTCTTCCTGCCGTTCATGGTCGCCTTCGGCCTGCTCGGCATGGCGATGTCGGTGCTGGTCGCGGGCAACGTGGTGGCCGGTGCGGTCGGCAGCGCCACCCGGCGGATCGGCGTGCTCAAGGCGATCGGCTGCACCCCCGCCCAGGTGGTGCGCGCCTACGTCGCCCAGGCGATGGTCCCGGCCGCCGTCGGCACCCTGCTGGGCGTGGTGGTCGGCAACCTGCTGACCGTCCCGGTGCTCGCCACCGCCGGGAACCTGTACGGCACCGACGCCTCCGGGGTCGCCCCCTGGGTGGACGTCGCGGTGGCCGGCGGCACCCTGGCCGCCGTCGCCCTGGTCGCCTGGGCGGCCGCCGCCCGGGCCGGCCGGCTGCGCACCGTCGACGCGCTGGCCGTCGGCCGCACGGCGGGCACCACCCGGCGCGACGCCCTCGCCCGCCGGGCCGCCGGGATGCTCGCCGCCGTGCTGTTCGGCACCACGGCGGCGGTCTTCGCGGTCGGCATGGGCGGAACGATGCACTGGGTGCAGGAGGCGAAGAACCACGACACGTCGGACGTCTTCGTGCACCCCCAGCGGATCCCCGGCCCGGTCGGCCGGGCGGCTCCCGCGGCCGGGCCCGACCAGGCCGACCCGACCGCCGTCACCGCCGCCCTGGCCGCCCAGCCCGGTACCGCGGGCTACTACGGTGTCGGCGCGGCGGACGTCACCGTCCCCGGGGTCGCCGGGACCACCCTGGTGACCGCCTTCACCGGCGACTCCTCCCGGGCCGGTTACCGGATGGTCTCCGGCCGCTGGTTCCAGGACCCGGGCGAGGCCGTCGCCCCCGTCACCTTCCTCACCGAGGCCTCGGTGAAGCTCGGCGACCAGGTCACCTTCACCACCCACGGCCGGGCCGTCACCGTCCGGATCGTCGGTGAGGTCTTCGACCCGCACGTGCAGGCCGACGAACTGCTCACCGACGCCGCCACCTTCCCGTCCGGCACGGCCCCGAAGCCGGACGTCTGGTTCGTCAAGGTCAGGCCCGGCACCGACCACGCCGGCTACGCCGCCGCCCTCGGCGGCGCGCTGGCCCCGCTGCACCTGGCCGCCCAGGCCGACCCGGAGCACAGCTCCAGCGATTCGATCCTCGCCCTGAACTCGCTCACCGCCACCCTGACCGCGCTGCTGGTGGTGGTCGCCGGGCTCGGGGTGTTCAACACCGTCGTCCTGGAGATCCGCGAACGCACCCGGGACATGGGCGTCACCAAGGCCCTCGGCATGACCCCGGCGCAGACCGTCGGCGTGGTGCTGGCCTCGGTGCTGCTGGTCGGGGCGGTCGGCGGTGCGATCGGCCTACCGGCCGGACTGCTGCTGCACCGCCTGACGGTGCCCGCGATGGGCCACAGCGCCGGCCTGAACTTCCCGGCCTCCGCCCTGGACGTCTTCGGCACGCCCACGCTGGTCCTGCTCGGCCTCGGCGGCGTGCTGATCGCCCTGCTCGGTGCCCTGCTGCCCGCCGTCCGGGCGGCGCGGGCGCGGACGGTGGACGCGCTGCGGGCGGAGTGAGGCCCCGGGCGGGCCGGGGGCCGGCCTGATCCACCGGCCACGCCCCAGCTAGGACCCCTCGTCCGCCCGGTCCTCCTCGGCCTTCCGCTCCGCCGCCCGGACCTGCTCGGTGAAGGCGTGCTCGTCGAGCCGCTCGACGCCCGCCCCGTGCTTCGCGGCCAACCGGTCCACCGGGCCGGGCGAGGCCTCCCGCACCTCCACGGCGACCAGCGCCCCGCCGTCCGGCACCCGGGGCGACAGCACGATCAGCGCGGCGCCGCCCTCCGACGCCGCGTGCTCCTCGGCCGCGCTGCCGAGCGCCGCGCCCGCCGCGAAGCCCAGCAGTACCCCCACGGGCCCGCCGAGCAGCCCCACCAGGCCGCCCAGCACCCCCGAGCCGACGGTGGCCACCCCGGCGCCCCGGGTGAAGGTGTCCTTGATCTCCAGCAGGCCGTCGGCACTGCGCTCCATCGCCGCCGCGTACCGCAACCCCGGCAGGTGCTGCACCTCGTCGAACGCGGGACGCCAGGCCCCGCCGTCGGGAAAGGTCAGCAGGACGACGTTGTGCTGCTCGCTCATCGCACTCCGATCGGACTGGGCTCGGCTCGGTCCTCCATCGTGACCGCCGCCGCGCGACCCGGCCACAGGAACCGGCTCGTCGACCCGGCTCGATGGGGTGGTCATCCGATGAGCGGATGACGCGCGGGTGGTCTGCCCTGGCCCGCGCCGAATCGAACATCGCGGACCTCTCCGGTGATCGACATCCACCAACTCGCCGTCGCCGACACGGAATCGCCCGGATCGGGTGAGAGCGGACGGGACACGCCGAGCGGGCCCGTCGACCGCTGCCAGGATCGGGGTCCGCACCGGCAGCCGTACGCAACCTCGCCGACCAGATCGACGCCTTCAACGAGGTCAGCGACACCATGCGTCAACGGCTGGACGACATGCCCACCGACCGTCGTGCCGAGGTCGAGGAGGCGTCCGCGAGCACACCGAGCAGGATCGCAGCCGGCAAGCCGCACGGAGCCACCGCGACGACCACGCCGGACTGGCACCCAGCCAGACAAGCCTGGCCACCGACCTGGAGATCGCGAAGGCCGACAACCAGCGGCTGCGGACCGAAGTCGCCACTGCCATCCGAAATATCCGACTACAGGCCAATAATGCGCACTTGCGATCCCATTGTGGAAATATCTGCATGAGACTTCCGGAAGATCACTTGCCGTATTTATACGATGGACGGATAGTTGCTAGTGCTGATACGTTTCATTGCGCGGGGAGTGGAAAGCTCCGTCGAGGCGATAACCACTCTGGGGGGAATGGATATGCGTCCGCTCAGCTGGAGGCGGGCAGCTACGTAGTGCTCATCGACGGCGAGATGTGCCACTCCGGTGCACCCTGGGACGACACGTTCTACTACAAGGACTGATTGTCTCCGGTCATGTGTCGGCAGTAGGTTGCGAGACCAAGGCTCAATGGATGCTACCCGCCGGAAGAGATGATGCCCAATAACCCCCTCTCTCGAGAAATCGAGATGCTGGCTCACGAGTTCTGTGGGGCAGTGTTTGGACTGCCACGGCAGGACCCGGTGGGGCTGAGGTCGGTCAAGGCTGAGGATCTCTATGAATCGGCCTCGATCTCCTATCGCGTGGGTGGCAAGCTGATTACTGTCGGTACTCTGCTGGACGATGTTGATCCCAGCTTCGCATACAGGTGGCTGGCGACTCATCGAAAAAATGACGCGCCGGAAGCGCCTAGTCCGAAAGCGGTCGATATTCGAGTCGGACGCGGCGTCATTGATCCATCGGGTCGGATCCCTGGCCATCTCGCAGCATATGGTCTGGGGGGATACTGCGCCCTTACTCCCCAGCTGCGGCCTGTGAACTGGATCATTGTAGGAGACCTTGAAGCAGTGATTCGCTGGTGCGTGGCGGTAGCCCCTGTCGCAGGAGGTTGCTCCACCGAGATCGACTGAATCCGAAATAGCCGAGATGATTTTGCGCGCATGGATGTCGGATCAGAGTCTGATGCGACAGGGAGTTGAGACTCGCAGGTCGTGACAGCCACTCGGTTGAGTGAAGTCATCAAGGTGTGCCCCCGTCGGCGTGTCGACGGGGGCACCGTGCTGTGGCCGGCGCCCTGCGCGTTGTCGGCCTGACCTAGGAAATGCCACGAATTCGAGACTGAACCCGGCTGACACGGCGTGAGACAGTTGGAGGAAGCCTGGCACGTGTCCCCCTCACATGCGCGTGCGACCGCGAGAGATGCATCGATGTCCACCTCGTCGTCCTGCGACTTGATGTCCTCGGTCACGGCGGGAGAGCCTGCCGCATGGCCACCTGAGGCTCAACCAATTTTCTGCTTGCTGGCCGAGATCGTGCCCAACATGCCTGCGGGCAGCCGTGCCGTCCGACGCGGACAGATACTTGACAGCTATAGACAACACTCGACCCGCGCGCCGCATCCTGCACGCCCTGCACGCCCTGCACGCCCTGCGCGGCCTCGCCGCGGGCCGGATCACCCTGCTGGTGACCCGCAACATCGCCAACGCGGCGGTCGCCGACCGGGTGATCGTGATGGACGAGGGCAGCATCGTCCAGACCGGCACCTGGGCCGAACTCGCCGCCCGCCCGGCGGGCCGGAATTCGGGCGACGGACGGGCCCGGATGCACGACGATGACGGCATGCTGAACAACGGGGAACCCGAACCGGACGCGACGGACGAGGACGAGCTGCTGCAACGCCTGGTCGGCGAAGCGTGGGTGAACGTGCACCGGTTCGGCGGCACGGGCGTCGTCGACTTCGGCGGGACGGTCTCGTGGCCGCTGGGCGGGAGCGGGGAGGTGTCGACGGGCAGCCGGTATGCCGTGCACGCCCAGTGCCCGTTCCGGATCGTCCAGTGCGGGGAGGTGTACCTCGGCTCCGACGACCTGGTGCCGGGCGGGGGCGGCGACCGCC
Organism: Kitasatospora sp. NPDC040550; assembly: GCF_055594965.1. Lineage (NCBI taxonomy): Bacteria > Bacillati > Actinomycetota > Actinomycetes > Kitasatosporales > Streptomycetaceae > Kitasatospora > Kitasatospora sp. NPDC040550. The sequence continues at coordinate 158,637 of NZ_JBVIWC010000021.1, forward strand.
TCGCCTACGACACCGGGGCGGACGCGCTGCGGGAGTTCCTGGCGCGGCGGTCGCCCCGGGTGCTGTCGGTGGAGCGGGCGCCGGAGGGCGACCTGCGGATCACCCTGGAGCACGAGCTCAGGATCGACGTCCTGCCGACGAGTTCGAAGGTCGGGGAGTGCTGGCGGTTCGTGGTCCGGGGCGGGGACCACGTGGTGTTCCCGCCCGTCGACTGATCCTGCGGACTGCGGACTGCGGACTGCGGACTGCGGACTGCGGACTGCGAACTGCCGATCGCCGGACTGCCGGACTGCCGGACTGCCGGACTGCCGGACTGCCGACTGCCGCGGCCCGGCGGGATCAGGCGACGGCTCAGCGCCCGCTGCGGGCCACGGCCCGCAGCCGTCGCCAGGTGCGCCCGGCGGGCCCGCCCGCGGGGGCGTCGTTCGCCCAGTCCCGGGCCGTCCCGGCGAAGGTGTCGGTGCCCGGCGCGGCCGGTGGCCGGGCCCGGCCCGTCCGGGCGGCGCGCAGCAGTTGCTCCGAGGTGATGCCGTCGAGCCGGGCCCGGGCGTGGTCGAGCAGGGTGGCGCCGGCGGCGGCGATCGCGGGCTCGCCCAGCGGGCGGGTCGGCAGCGCCAGCCCTTCGGCGAGCAGCTGGTCCAGGGCTGTCCGCAGGTCGGGGACGGAGAGGTCGCGGACCGTCAGCGACAGGTGGCCGGACAGTCCCTCGGCGCCCACCGCGCGGTGGGCGAAGGCGCGCGGGACGTAGAGCACGTCGCCGGGCCCGAGGACGGTGTGCAGGCGTTGCGGCGAGCGTTCGTCGTCGGGGAGTTCGCCGAGCGACCACTCGGCGGCGGCCGGTGCGTCGTGGACGTACCAGGTCTTGCGTCCGGAGACCTGGAGGACGAACACGTCGGCGTCGTCGCGGTGCACCGCCAGGCCCTGGCCGCCGACCGGGGTGAGGAAGAAGAACGCCTCCACCCGCCGGTCCAGCTCCTCGGAGAGCCGGGACACCAGGTCGCCGGTCGGGCCGTGCCACTGGTCGACGCAGCGCAGCAGCAGCGTCGCCCCGGTGCGCAGGAGCGCGAGCACCTTGGCGCGGTCGGCGAAGCCGTGGTGGGCGGTGCCGTTGACGGTGCGGGAGGTGGTGAAGGCCTCGGCCGGGACGACCACCTTGTCGGAGCGGACCATCTCCAGGTACGGGGTGCGCAGCAGCCCGCTGTCGAAGGCGGCGTCCAGCGTGTCGAGGTCGAACGGCGAGGCGGGCCGGGCGGGGGTGAAGACGGCGGGTTCGCGCTGCCACCGGTGGTCGGCGAAGCCTGCGAGGTCGCCGACCCAGTCGGCGAGCGTGGGCGATTCCATGGGGTGTCCAGTGCTGTCGGGAGGGCCGGCCGGTTCAGCTGCCGACGGGTTCACGTACGGGCGGACTCGGCTGTCGGCGGGTTCATCGGCGGGTTCAGGTGCCGACGGAGGCCTCGAACCGTACGGAGAGCAGGGAGCGCAGCGGGACGGGCGCGTCCTGCCGGGGGCTGCGGATGGTGAGGCCGTGGTCGAGGGCGACGGTGAGCAGGCGTTCGGCGAGCGGGACGACCAGGTGCTTGGCCCAGCAGCGGGCGCCGTCGAAGCCGAACGGCATGAACCCGGGGGTCTTCTCCGGGTCGGCGACCCCGTCCCAGCGCTGCGGCCGGAACTCCAGCGGGTCGGCCCAGTAGTCCGGGTGCCGGTGCATCAGCAGGGGGAGCAGCGCGATGTTGTCCTCGGCGCGGATCTCGGGGTGCAGTCCGGCGTAGGCGTCTCCGCCGTTGCGGTAGAGCATCCACGCGGGCGGGAGCAGGCGCAGGGTCTCCCACAGGACGGCGGTGAGGTCCTCGCGGGGTTCGGGTGCCGTCCGCAGCAGCCACAGGGCGTTGCCGGCCAGGGCGGCCACGCCGTCGCAGAGGGTGGCGGAGGCCCGCCGGTACATGGCGACGGCCTGTTTGCGCTCCAGCGGGTCGTCGGCGCCGCGGATCAGTCCGGCCATGGCGGTGGGCGGGTGGCCGGCCCCGGTTCCGTCCCCGCTCCCGTTGCCGTTCCCGCTCCGGGTGCCGCCCGCTCCGCCCGGCCAGGTGGTGACGGCCCGGTCGACGAGCCGGGAGAGGGTGTCGGAGCGGGTGATGCCGCGCTTGGCCAGCAGGGAGACGGGTAGCGGGTCGGATCCGAACAGCCACCGGCGCAGGTAGGCGGTGGGCGCGTACGGCCAGGCGCCGGTCAGCCCGCGGGCCGGGGGCGGTGGCTTGCGGATGCCCGCCATGACGTCCTGCCCCAGGGCGCGGATCGTCCGGGTCGCGCTGTCGTGGGGGATGTCGGCGCCCGCGGCGGGCTTGTAGACGGAGCGCTCGGTCTGGAGCACCGGGCGGGCTGCCACGATGTCGGCCATCAGCCGGGCGTCGGAGACGCCGACCGTGGTGGCGTCGACGCGGAACACCTTGGCGTCCCGGGCCAGGAGGTCCTGAATTCGCGGGGCGTAGACGACGGAATGTTCGCGGACCGTTTCCGGCGCCATTTCTTGCACGAGGATCCCGCCTCCGTGGGAATAGCGATGAAATGCGGCGCCGGGGGGGGGGGGGGGGGGGGGGGGGGAGGGGGGAGAGGGGGGGGGGGGGGTCCCTCCCCCCCCCCCACCGGCCGTGGTGCGTCAGATGACGTGCAGAACCCACGCGTGGTTGGCGAGGTCCTCGTCACGCTTGAACTTCTTCACGATCGCCTTGATCATCTTCATGGCTGTCCCCTTTCCGGGAATACGGGTGCGACGAATAGGTGTAGCCGCACCGGTGGTGAAGTCCGACTTTCCGGTCCGGAAGGCCGAAGTGCTTCAACTGACTCAGGACCTTAACCGAACGACGGCGATCATGACACCCCTTCGACAACCGGAGTTCGATTTCTACGGGGCGTTGACAGCCAATTCGAATGTCGAATCGTTATAACCTTTTCCGGTGGGGGCATTCGCGCCGGCATTCCCGGGGTGCCGGGACAGGCGTCGGCGTAGGCCTGGCCCCGGACGCACGGGGAGGGCCCCGCGTGGACGCGGGACCCTCCGGTGGGTGCGGGGCCGGTCAGTTGTACGTGGTGGTGACGGTCACGCCGCCGAAGCCCTGCTGGGCGTACAGGCTGAAGTACACCCAGCCGGACGGCGGGTTCGCGATGGTCAGGGTCTCGCCGTTCCCGGCGGCGGTGGACTTCGCCTGGTACGCCGAAGTGGTCGCCCAGGAAGGTCCGTTGTAGTACAGGTCGGCGTTGCCGGTGCCACCGGCGGTGGTGATGGTCAGCTGCTTCACCCCGGCCGGCAGGTAGAGGAAGCTGTAGCCGTAGTTGCCGGTGGTGGCGGCCACGCCGTCGCGGCGGCAGTTCTTGTCGTACTGCCGGGTGTCGGCGGCCGCGCACAGCGGGGCCTGGCCGGTGGGCAGGCTGCCGCAGTTGTCGGCGGCGCAGGCCTTGAGCCAGGTCGCGAAGTCGGCGTCGTAGCGGGTGCCGATGGTGGTCTTGAGCAGGGTGCGGGCGCCGGTCCAGTCGCCGGCGCGGTACTTGGCGAGCAGTGCGTCGATGTCCTGCGGGTGCGACTGGAGCATGTAACGCACCGCCAGGTAGCCCCAGTTGTAGATCCGGGTGGAGTCGGCGTTGTCGTAGGTGGTGTCGAAGAGCGTGCTCAGCGGGTAGCTGCCCTTGCCGGCCTGGGTGACGGCGTCGTCGTAGTGGACGCCCCGGTAGCTGTACGAGACGTACTCGGCCAGGCCCTCGACCCACCAGACGGTCGGGGTGGTCATGCCCGCCTCGAAGTCGCCGTACATGTCGTAGCGGCCGTCGAGGTAGTGGGTGTACTCGTGGTTCAGGTTCCAGATCTGGAAGCTCGGGCGCAGCCAGTCGGCCTGGTGGGCGATGAAGCGGGCCTGGTTGCCGGGGGTGGCCGGGTTGCCCTCCTCGTACATGCCGCCGTTGTCGACGGCGATGTGGTACATCTCCCAGGCGTAGAGGCTGTAGTTGTAGTAGTCGTCGAAGACGACGACCTCCAGGCCGGTGTTGCGGTCGTCGGCGACCGGGCCGTTGTCCTTGGCCACCCGGTGGAAGAACGCGTCCTGGTCGACCAGGCTGGTGCAGGTGTCGGTGTTCTGCTGGGCGGTCATGCTCTGCGAGCGGATCCGCAGGTTCGGGTTGCAGGTGTGGTCGCTCGTGAGCACCAGCGGGACGAGCTTCGCGGGGACGTCGCAGGTGCCGTAGTAGGAGCAGTTGCCCGCGTCCTTCTGCTCCGCGAACCAGAGCAGGTTCATGGTGAGCGGGCCGGTGGCGCCGACCAGCGGGTAGCGGTTGACCAGGTCCTTGACGATCGGTCGGCCCTGCGCGCGGAGGCCGTCGACGGCGACCAGGTGGCCGATCTGGATGCCGATCCGGGTCACCGGGTCGGCGCCGGTGAGCTGGGCGCTGTTGCGGGTGACGAAGGAGGCCATGGTGGTGGCGAAGGACGGGTCGGCCTGGAGGGCGGCGGTGAACTCGGGGAGCTCGAAGCCGCGTTCGATGACGGTCTCGGTGTTGCCGACGGCGGCGGCCATCGAGCCGGTCCACCCGCCGGTGTAACCGTCGAGCAGGCGCTTGACCACGCCGGTGTAGCGGGCGTTCTCCCGGGCGCTGTCGATCAGCGTGACGGCCTCGGCCAGGGTGGCGCCGTTGGCCTCGGTGACGTCCTTGCTGTGCGGGGCGGCGAAGAAGGCGTCCAGCGCGGCCTGGATCGCGGTCCGCAGGCCGTCGCCGTACGGGCCGACGGCGTCGGGGTGGTACCACTGCACGTAGTAGCCGGCGCGCAGGAACAGCACCAACTGCCCGGCGGAGGTGGAGTTGTCGCCCGGGTAGCCGGCGGCGGCGGTGTCGCGCAGGGCGTCGGCGACGGTCACCATCTGGGCCTCGGCGAAGGCGCCCTTGGCGTCGTTGCCGGTGAGCGTGAACAGCGTGTTGACGCAGTCGAGGCCCGCCGCCTTGACCCGCTGGACCAGCGCGGCACCGGACGTGCCGGTGAACGCCGCGGTGTCGCAGGCGGTCAGCTGCCGCGCCGTCCGGGCGGTGCCGATGGCGCCGGCCGCGGTCGGGGCGGTGGGCCTGCCCTGGTTCTCGGCGGCGAGCGGACGGGGGTCCTGGGGGGTGTCGGGCGACTTCGGCACCGGGATCGCGCGCGGGGCGACGGGTGCGGCGGCCCGTGGGGCGGCCGGTGCGGTCGGCGTGGGAGCGCGGTCGGCCGCGTGCGCCTGCGGGGCGAACAGGCCGGCTGCGAGGAAGAAGGCGGCGCCGAGCGCGGGCAGTCGGCGCGCGTTCGCCTTCGATATCCGGAAGGGACGCATGGGGTGGGGGCCTCCGGGACCGTGAGGGGGCCGTGCGGTGGGGGCGCACGGACGGAGTCTGATGTGTGACATGTAAAATGGCACACTCATTCAGGTAAAGGGAAGGCCTGGGAACCCGGCTTCCGGCCGACGAGACCGAACCGTGCCCTTCCGTCCCGCCGGGCACGCCCTCGGCGCGTCCCTCGATGCGCCACCCGACGCATCCCTCGATACACCACCCGACGCACCGTTCGGCGCGCTGTCCGACGAGCCGCTCGGGCAGGAGATCTGATGGACCGTCAGGCCACTGACCGCGCCCGGGGGGTGAGCGCCGCGAACTCCAGCGGCGCCGACGGATCCACCGACACGTCCGCCGGAGCGGGCTCGGCCCCGGCCCGGGCGAGGAGGTCGCCGACGGCCGCGACCATCGCGCCGTTGTCCGTGCACAGCCGCAGCGGCGGCACCCGCAGGGCGATCCCGGCCGCGGCGCACCGCTGCTCGGCGAGTGCCCGCACCCGCGAGTTGGCGGCCACCCCGCCGACCACCACCAGGGTGTCGATCCCGTGGTCGGTGCAGGCCCGCACCGCCTTGCGGGTGAGCACGTCCGCGATCGCCTCCTGGAGGGCTGCCGCCGCGTCCGGAACGTGCGGTTCCTCGCCGGCCGTGCGCCGCGCCTCGACCCAGCGGGCGGCGGCGGTCTTGAGGCCGGAGAAGGAGAAGGCGTACGGGTCGTCAAGCGGCCCGGTCAGCGGCCGCGGCAGCCGTACCGCCGCCGGGTCCCCGTCGCGCGCGGCGCGGTCGACGGCCGGTCCGCCGGGGTAGGGCAGGCCCAGGATCCGGGCGACCTTGTCGAAGCACTCGCCGGCCGCGTCGTCCAGGGTGTCGCCGAGGTGGACGATCCGGCCCCGGGCGAGGTCGCGGACCAGCAGCAGCGAGGTGTGCCCGCCGGAGACGATCAGCACGATGCACGGGTCGGGCAGCGGCCCGCCGTCCAGGGTCGCGGCGGCGACGTGCCCGGCGAGGTGGTGCACCCCGTACAGCGGGACGCCGAGCGAGAAGGCGTACCCCTTGGCGGCGGCGACCCCGACCTGGAGGGCGCCGGACAGGCCGGGGCCGGTGGTGACGGCGACGGCCCCGACGTCCCGCAGCGTCAGTCCGGCCCGGTCCAGGGCCTCCTGCACCACGGGGGCCATCGCGTGGACGTGCGCCCGGGCGGCGATCTCCGGGACCACGCCGCCGTAGCGGGCGTGCTCGTCCATCGAGGAGGCCACCGCCTGCCCGAGCAGCACGCCGTCCCGGACCAGACCGGCACCGGTCTCGTCGCAGGAGGACTCGATGCCCAGTACGACCACCGGCGCCCCTGTCACAGTCACTCACCCTCTTCACTCATTACACGTGCGGGTGACCATTGTGCCCGATGTGAACGCTGGAATAAGCAGGAGCCCATGCTTCGTTCCTGCAACTCATACGCAATAGTGTTGTCCCGGCACGATCGTCATCGCTCAACCCGCCGAAAGGGGCCGTGTCCTGATGGGCACCTACTCGCTTCCCGACCTGCCGTACGACTACTCCGCGCTCGAGCGGGCCATGTCCGCCGAGATCCTGGAGCTGCACCACTCCAAGCACCACGCCGCCTACGTGAAGGGAGCGAACGACACCCTGGAGCAGCTCGCCGAGGCGCGCGACAAGGAGCAGTTCGGCGGCCTGATCGGCCTGCAGAAGACCTTCGCCTTCCACCTCTCCGGCCACGTGCTGCACTCGCTGTTCTGGCAGAACCTGTCCCCGGAGGGCGGCGACCGCCCCGAGGGCGAGCTGGCCGACGCCATCACCGAGCACTTCGGCAGCTTCGAGGCCTTCAAGAAGCAGCTCACCACCGCCACCACCGGTGTCCAGGGCTCCGGTTGGGGCATCCTGTCCTGGGAGCCGCTCGGGCAGCGCCTGATCGTCGAGCAGGTCTACGACCACCACGGCAATGTCGGCCAGGGCACCACCCCGCTGCTGGCCTTCGACGCCTGGGAGCACGCCTACTACCTGCAGTACCGCAACGTCCGCCCGGACTACGTCACCCGTCTGTGGGACGTCGTCAACTGGCAGGACGTCTCCTCCCGCTTCGCCGCCGTCAAGGGCGCCTGAGCACCGAGCGAGCAGGAAGGCCCCGGACCGGTCGGGCGGTCCGGGGCCTTCCCCCGCGTCCCCGCCGTGGTTTCCCGCCACGGCCGTCGATCCCCGTCACGTCAGCCACACCGAACCGAACGCCCTCCGCTACCCGTTGTTCGCCCGTGAACGGCGCGCGGTCGCTACGCTCGGGACACCGCCGGTCACCGGCGGTCGGCGGCCGACCGGCCGACCGGCCCGTCCGCTCCTGAGCGAAAGGCCGTCCGATGGCCCCTCGTCTGTCCGTCGTCGTCCCGATCTACAACGTCGAGCGCTACCTCGCGGAGTGCCTGGACTCGATCGCGGCCCAGACCTTCGCGGACTTCGAGTGCGTGCTGGTCGACGACGGCTCGACCGACGACGGCCCGGTGATCGCCAAGGAGTACGCCGCCCGGGACCGACGCTTCCGGCTGGTCCAGCAGGAGAACAAGGGCCTCGGTGCCGCCCGCAACACCGGCTGGCGCCACCTGGCCCCCGGTACCCAGTACCTGACGTTCGTCGACAGTGACGACACCCTGCCGCCGCACGCCTACCAGCTGATGATCAGCACGCTCGACCAGACCGGCTCCGACTTCGCCACCGGCAACGCGATGCGCCTGCGCACCACCGGCCTCACCCCCTCGCACGCGCACCGCCGCCCCTTCCGCGAGACCCGGCTGCGCACCCACGTCAGCGAACTGCCCGCCCTGGTCACCGACCGCACCGCCTGGAACAAGGTCTACCGGCGCACCTTCTTCGACGCCGCGGGCATCCGCTACCCCGAGGGCATCCTGTACGAGGACGCCCCGGTCAGCGTCCCCCACCACTTCCTCGCCGAACGGGTCGACGTGCTCTCCGAGCCGATCTACCACTGGCGGGTCCGCGAGGACGGCAACCTCTCCATCACCCAGAAGAAGACCGACCCGCGCGGCCTGATCGACCGGGTCCGCTCGATGGAACTCGTCCGGGAGTGGCTGCTCTCCCGCCCCGAAGCCCTCTTCACCGAGCAGTACCTGCACGCCTACGACCGGAACTGCCTGGCCGAGGAGATCCCGATGTTCTTCTGGTCCATCCCGGACGGCGACCGCAACTACTGGGAGGTCTACCAGCGGCACGTCAGCCGCCTGCTGCACGCCATCGGCCCCGAGCGGATCGCCGACCTCAACGGCCAGCTGCGGCTCAAGTACCGGCTCACCCAGGCCGACGCGATGAACCGCTTCATCGCCGTCCAGCGCCTCCACCGCACCGTCCGGCGCGCCCGCCAGGCCGCCCAGGCCGTGCGCCGGGGCTGACCGGGACGGCCTCGGATCGTCGGCTGCGCTGCGGCTGCGGTTGACCGGACGGGCCTCGGGCCGTCGGTTGCGGCTGACCGGACGGGCCGCTCAGCCGACCGTGGGCGCCGTGAGCCGGCGGACCAGGGTGACCAGGGCGGCCCGGTCCGTCGCCGGGTCCGCTGTCGGGTCCGCCGTGCTGGCGAGCAGCAGCCGGACCATCTGCGGCAGCGTGAACCACGCGTTCACCAGGCCGATCACCGCGAACATCAGCCGCGCCGGGTCCAGCTCCCCGGCCACCCCGCCGCTGCGCTGTGCGGCGGCGACGGCGGCGACCTTCTCCCCGTAGTGCGCGGTGCGTTCCGGCCCGGCCGCCAACTCCTCGGACTCCGAACCGCGTTGCAGCCCCTCCCAGGCCAGCAGCCGGGAGAAGTGCGGGTGGGCCGAGTGGTAGTCGAAGACCCGCCCGGCGTAGTCGCCGAGGTCCAGCCCGGCCGCCGGGGCGAGCGGCACCGCCTCCGCCAGCTTGCCGAGTTCGGACGTCAGCACGGCGGAGAAGAGCTGCTCCTTGTTGCCGAAGTACTGGTAGATCCGCTCCTTGTTCACCCCGGCGCGGGTCGCCACCCGGGCGATCCGGGCCCCGTCCGGGCCGAACTCGGCGAACTCCTCGACCGCGGCGTCGAGGAGGAGCTGCTGCGTGCGTGCGGTGTCCCAGGCCATGGCCCAAGGGTATCCCAAATTTCCAACCCAATGGTTGGACATCCGCGTCCGCGCGTGCCAAACTCCAACCGAAGGGTTGGAGATGAGGTCTCCGCCCGCTCACCAAGGGGAGGACCCGCGCCATGACCACCGACACCATCACCCCAGCAGCCCCCGCCCGCACCGCTGCCGCGGCCCCCTCGGTCCACCGCCGCGCCCTGCTCACCTGGCTCGCCGTCTACCCGACCATCACCGCCGCCTTCCTCGTCCTCGGCCCCCACCTCGGCAGCCTGCCCGTGCCGCTGCGCACCCTGGTGATGACCGCGCTCGTCGTCCCCGTCGTCGTCTACGCCCTGATGCCCCTCCTGCTCAAGGCGGAGACCCGGCTCGCCCACCGCCACACCGGCCGGAAGTAGGGCGGGCCCTGGCGGGCCCGGGCCGGTTCCGGGCGGTCCTGGCGGGTCCTGGGCGGTTCCGGGCGGTCAGCCCCTCCGCCGCACCGGGGTGAAGCGGACCGGGGTGCCCGGGCCGGCCTGGGCGGCGGCGGCCAGCGCGGCCGCGGGGACGACGCCGATGACGGGGTAGCCGCCGGTGGTGGGGTGGTCCGCGAGGAAGACCACCGGGCGGCCGTCCGGCGGGACCTGGACGGAGCCCAGGACCATGCCCTCGCTGGGGAGTTCGCCGTCCCGGGCGCGCTCCAGGGGCGGGCCGTCCAGGCGCAGGCCGATCCGGTTGCTGGTGGGGGAGACGCGGTAGCCGGAAGCGGTCAGGGCGGTGCGGGAACCGGCGGTGAACCAGTCGTCGCGCGGACCGAACAGCACCGGTAGGAGCAGCGGGTCCGGTGGTGCGGGCGTCGGCACCAGGTCCACGGCGGCGGGCGGGCCGGCCGGCTCACCGAGCGGCAGCACGTCCCCGGGGGCCAGCGGAGCGGGGCCCAGCCCCGACAGCAGATCGGTCGAGCGGCTGCCGAGGACCGGCGCGGCGGCGACCCCGCCCGCGAAGGCCAGGTAGCTGCGCACGCCCCGCGTCGCGGGGCCCACGTCCAGCAACGCCCCGGCGGGCAGCCGCACCGGGGCGCCCCAGGCGGCGGGCCGCCCGTCGACCCGTACGGCGCACGGCGCTCCGGTCACGGCGACCGTCACCGCGCGGTCCACGCGCAGCGCGCAGCCGAGCACGGTGGTCTCCATCGTGGCCGCCGTCGCGGGGTTGCCGACCAGCCGGTTGGCCAGCCGGTGGGCGGGCTGGTCCAGGGCGCCGGAACGCGGCACGCCCAGGTGCGCGTGCCCGGGGCGGCCCAGGTCCTGGACGGTCGTCAGCAGGCCGGAGCGGGTGACGGTGACGGTCATGCTTCCTCGTTCTCCTCGTTCTCCTCGTTCTCCCCGCCGACCTCGCTGGCCTCGCTCATCTTTCCCGCTCGCGCTTCTCCGCTCATGCCTCCCCGCTCATGCTTCCTCGCTCATGCTTCCTCGATCACGAAGCGGACCCGAGCACCCGGGCTGAGCAGGGCGGCGGGTTCGCGGGCGGGATCCCACAGCACGGCGTCGGTGTGCCCGATCAGCTGCCAGCCGCCGGGGGAGGAGCGCGGGTAGGCGCCGGTGTAGCGGCCGGCGAGGGCGATCGCCCCGGGCGGTACGGCGGGCCGCGGCACGGCCCGCCGTGGCACCCGGTACCGCTCGGGCAGGCCGGTCAGGTAGCCGAACCCGGGGGAGAAGCCGCTGAACGCGACCCGGAACTCGGTCGCGGAGTGGATCCGCGCGACCTCCCGCTCGGCGACGCCCCACAGCGCGGCGACCTCCGCCACGTCGGCGCCGTCGTAGCGCACCGGGACGGTCACGGTCCCGTCGGTGCTCGTCCGCAGCGGCGGGACGCGCCAGCCGGGCAGTTCGGCGGCCAGGGCGTCCGGATCGGCCACGCCGTCGAGCAGGACGGTGCGCTCGGCCGGCACGACCTCTGTGACGCACGGGAACCCGGACGCCGTGCGGCGGCGCTGGAGTTCGGCGTGGAAGGCGATCGTCTCGTCGGCGCCGTCGAGCTCGACCAGCAGCGCGTCCGGGCCGACCCGCAGGACTCGCAGGTTCATCCCGCGCCTCTCCCCGCCCGGTCCGGCACGCCCGCGAACGCCTCGACGCGGACCCCGGCCCGCCACAGCGCCGTCCGCACCCGCTGGGCCAGCTCGGCGGCCCCCGGGGTGTCGCCGTGCACGCACAGCGAGCGGGCCCGCAGCCGGATCCGCTCGCCGGTGCGGGCGGTCACCTCGCCGTCCCGGGCGATGGCGACCGAGCGGGCGACGACCGCGTCGGGGTCGTGGAGGACGGCGTCGGGTTCGCGGCGCGGCACGAGCGTGCCGTCCGGGGTGTAGGCGCGGTCGGCGAAGGCCTCGGCGACCGCCGGCAGTCCGGCCCGCCCGGCCGCCTCGTGCAGCCGTGAACCGGGCAGCCCGAGGACCGGCAGTCCGAGGGCCGGCAGCCCGAGGGCCGGAAGCGCCGACGCCGGCCCGGCGAGGCGGATGCCGCGGACCACCGCCTCCGCCTGCTCCTCGTCGTGCACCGTCCGGTTGTACAGCGCGCCGTGCGGTTTGACGTACGCCACGTCCGCTCCGGCTGCCCGGGCGAACACCTGCAACGCCCCGATCTGGTACGCCACTTCGTGGGCCAGTTCGTCGGGCGGGACGTCCATCGCCCGGCGGCCGAACCCGGCGAGGTCCCGGTAGGAGACCTGGGCGCCGATCCGTACGCCCCGGGCCGCGGCCAGTTCGCACACCCGCTGCATGGTGCTCGGGTCCCCGGCGTGGAAGCCGCAGGCGACGTTGGCGCTGGTGACCACGGACAGCAGGGCGTCGTCGTCGGTGAGCGTCCAGCGGCCGAAGCCCTCGCCGAGGTCGGCGTTGAGGTCGACGACCGTCGTGGGGGCGCCTTCGGTGCTGTCGGGCGGTGTCACGCCGCGCCGTCCGTCATCGCGCGGACGATCACCGCGCGCGCGTCGTCCAGGTACCTGGTCAGTTCCACCTCGGCGTCGTCGATCTCGCCCGCCTCCAGCAGCCCGGCGAGCGTCTGGTTGCGGCGCAGGAACGGCTCGTGCAGCCCGCTGGCCGACGGGACGGCGGCGAAGGCCAGGCGCAGCTCGGCCATCAGGCGGGCCATGCACTCGTCGATCCGCCGGCTGCCGGCGATCCCCGCGATGGCCTGGTGGAAGTGCAGGTCGGCGGTGCCGACGGTGACCCAGTCGCCGAACGCCTCGGCGGCCTCCGCGCGGGCCAGCGCGGTCCGCACCGCGGCCAGGCGTTCGGGTGTCGCGCTGCGCAGGGCCCGTACCCCGGCCGTCTCCAGCGCGAGGCGCAGGGTGTAGATGTCGGCGACGTCGGCCGGTTCGAGGACGCGGACGAACACGCCGCGGTTGAGCTCGTGCACGACCAGCCGCTGGTCGGCCAGCAGCCGGAAGGCCTCGCGGAGCGTGTTGCGCGAGACGGTGAGCGCCTCGCCGAGCGCCTCCTCGGAGAGCCGGGTGCCCGGGGCGAGCCGGCCCTCGGTGATGTGCTCGCGCAGCACCTCGGCCACGCGTTGGGCGGCGCTGGCGCGTTCGATGCGACCCCGGTCGGCCGCGAGCGCGTCGAAAACTCCGGTCACGTTCCACCTCCTGAACTCTTGTCGGATTGTTCCACAATCCCCTAGCCTCTCGGCAACCCCCGAACGGTCGCGGTCCACCCAACCGCGACCGCCTCCGCCCCGGGGTGCCCAGGCGGCCACCCGTAGGGCGGAGGTCCTCTGAAAGGCGGTCAGGAACATGATCGTTCTTGTCGGCATCCTCGTCGTGGTGGCCGGGTTCGCCACCCGGCGGAATCCGCTCCTCGTCGTCGGCGCCGCCGGCATCCTCACCGGACTGCTGGGCGGGATGAGCCCGTTGAAGGTCCTGGAGGCCTTCGGCACCGGCTTCGCCTCCAGCCGCTCGGTGACCCTCTTCGCGATCACCCTGCCGGTGATCGGCCTGCTGGAGCGCCACGGCCTCCAGGAGCAGGCCCGCACCCTGATGAACAAGCTCGCCAAGGCCAGCGCCGGACGCGTCCTCGCGGTCTACCTGGTGGTCCGCCAGCTCACCGCCGCCTTCGGCCTCACCGGCCTCGGCGGACCGGCCCAGGCAGTCCGCCCGATGGTCGCGCCGATGGCCGAGGCCGCCGCCGAGCGCCGCCACGGCACCCTGACCGACAAGGCCCGCGAACGCCTGCGCTCCTTCGCCGCCAGCGCCGACAACGTCGGCCTGTTCTTCGGTGAGGACTGCTTCCTCGCCGTCGGCTCGATCCTGCTGATCACCGGCTTCGTCAACGCGACGTACCACACCGACCTGGAGCCGGTGCAGCTCGCGCTCTGGGCCATCCCCACCGCGGTCTGCGCCACCCTCATCCACGGCGCCCGCCTGCTGCGCCTGGACCACACCCTCGCCCGGGACCTGCCCGCAGCGCCCCCCGGCACGGCCACCACTGCAGCCACCACAGCCACCACAGCCACCACAGCCACCACGGCCACCACTGCCGCCACCGCCGATCGCATCGAGGGGAGCACCAAGTGATCAAGGTCGAGTGGCTGTACTGGCTGGTCGGAGCCGTCTTCCTCGCGATGGCCGCGCAGATGGCCGCAGACCGCGGCAACCCCAAGCGGTACGGCAGCGCCGCCTTCTGGGGCCTGCTCGGTGCGAGCTTCGTCTACGGCTCGTGGGTCGCCGACAAGACCGCCCCCGCCGCGCCGCTGGGCGTCGCCGTCCTGGCGATGATCTGCCTGGCCGGCTTCGGCTTCACCGGCCGCGGCACCCCCACGGCCGCCGCCCCCGAAGAGCGGGCCGCCTCCGCCGCGCGCCTGGGCAACCGGCTGTTCATCCCGGCACTGGCGCTCCCGCTGGTCGCCCTGGCCTGCGGCACGCTCCTCAAGGGCGTGCACCTGGGCGGCGGGGTGCTGCTGCAGGCCGGCAGCGAGACGCTCCTCGGGCTCGGCATCGCCTCGCTCGTCGCCCTGGGCCTCGCCCTGCTGCTCACCCGCGAACGCAACCCCGCCGTCGCCCTGCGCTCGGGCCGCGGGCTGCTGGAGGCCATGGGCTGGGCCCTGCTGCTGCCCCAACTCCTCGCCGTCCTGGGCTCGATCTTCCAGAGCGCCGGCGTCGGTGCCCAGGTGGGCAGGATCACCACCCACTTCCTCCCGGACGGCAGCAAGTACGCGGCGGTGGCGGTCTACTGCCTGGGCATGGCCCTGTTCACGATCATCATGGGCAACGCCTTCGCCGCCTTCCCGGTGATGACGGCCGCGATCGGCTGGCCGGTCCTGGTGACCCACCTGCACGGCAGCCCGGGCGTCGTGCTCGCGGTCGGCATGCTGGCCGGCTTCTGCGGCACGCTCGTCACCCCGATGGCGGCCAACTTCAACCTCGTCCCGGCGGCACTGCTCGAACTCAAGGACCAGTACGGGCCGATCAAGGCCCAACTCCCCACCGCAGGGGCGCTGTTGGTCTGCAACATCGCCATCATGTCGCTCTTCGCGTTCTGACCCGCCCCGCCCGCACCCCGCCCCGCTTTCAGAAAGGCGGCCCCATGACCAGGGTCCTGCTCACCGGCTTCGAACCGTTCGGCGGCGCCGACGTCAACCCGTCCTGGGAGGTCGCCCGCCTCGTCGCCGACAACCCGCCCGAGGGGCTCCTGGTCACCGCCGCCCGACTGAGCTGCGTCTTCGGGCAGGCGGCCGAGGAACTGCGCACCGCGATCCGCGACGGCGCCCCGGACCTCGTCGTCTGCCTCGGCCAGGCCCTCGGCCGGCCCGACGTCACCGTCGAGCGCGTTGCCATCAACGTCGACGACGCCCGCATCCCCGACAACGCCGGGCGGCAACCGGTCGACCGGCCCGTCGTCCCCGGCGGCCCTGCGGCCTACTTCGCCACCCTGCCCGTCAAGGCCTGCGTGGCCGCCGTCCGGGAGGCCGATGTACCCGCCTCCCTCTCCCACACCGCGGGGACCTTCGTCTGCAACCACGTCTTCTACGCCCTGATGCACACGCTCGCCACCGAACACCCCACCGCCCGAGGCGGGTTCGTCCACATCCCGGCCCTGCCCGAACAGGTCCTCGACGGCTCCGCCCCCGCCCTGCCGGCCGACCTCGTCGCCCACGCCCTGCGCGCCCTCCTCACGGCAGCCGCCACCCGCGCGGTCGACCTCCGCGTCCCGGAGGGCGCGACCCATTGAGGCCGGGATTGCCGGACTGCGGGGCCCGGCCGGTCAGGCGTCGAGCACCTGGCCGGGGCGCTTGACCACCGGGTCCTGCGCCGACCACGGAAACTCGATCCAGTCGTCGGTCCGCTTCCACACGTACTCGCACTTCACCAGGGAGTGCGACTTCTCGTAGATCACGGCGGAGCGGACCTCGGCGACGTGGTCGAGGCAGAAGTCGTGCACCAGCTTCAACGTCTTGCCGGTGTCGGCCACGTCGTCGGCGATCAGCACCTTCTTGTCGGTGAAGTCGATCGCGGCGGGGACCGGCGCCAGCATCACGGGCATGTCGAGGGTCGTGCCCACACCCGTGTAGAACTCCACGTTCACCAGGTGGATGTTCTTGCAGTCCAGCGCATACGCCAGCCCGCCCGCCACGAACACGCCACCCCGGGCGATGCTCAGGACGAGGTCGGGCTCGAACCCGTCGTCGGCGATCGTCTGCGCCAGCTCGCGCACCGCGCGGCCGAAGGTCTGGTAGTCCAGGATCTCTCGCACATCAGTCACGCTGTTCAGTCTCCTGGAGAGCGGGCCGAGCGGCGAATCCGGCACCCGGTTCGTCCAGCCACGCCCCCTGGCCGTCGGCCGTGACGGTCAGCCCGAACCGCTCCGGCCCGGGGCGGTCGGCGCCCAGCCACCACCGGTGCGCGGCCTCCACCTCCTCCCAGACGCGGCGGGGACCGTGCTGCCACACGGTGTAGCGCTCGGCGCCGCGGGTGCCGTCCCAGTCGACGGCCGCCCAGGAGCCGCCGTCGGTGGTGGCCACCCAGAGGCGGGTCTCCACGCCCTCGACGTCGGGCTCGTGGTGCCAGGCGTACCAGAGGTCGCCGAGGCGGAGGCCGAGCGCGAACTGGGTCTCGACCGGGGAGTCCGCGACCGTCCATGGGTCGAGGGCGGTGGTGGACTCGACCGGGACGTGGTCGTCCATGACCACGTCCCGGAACAGCCGCAGGTCCCGCCGCTGCGTCCGCATGAGCATGAAAGCGCTGTCGGCCGAGAAACGGCCGGAGGCCGTCCCGTCCTCGCCGACGGTGAGGCGCAGCAGCCCGCAGTGGCTCCAGTCGTCGCACCAGGGAGTGAGGATGACGCCGCCCGGCCGCGTCTGCTCGACCCAGGCGTACGGAACGCGCTGGACCGCACAGGTGGCCACCACCCGGTCGTACGGAGCCCGGGCGCCCCAGCCGAGAGCTCCGTCCCCGCAGACGAGGGTGGGGGAGTAGCCGTTGGCCTTGAGGCTGGACCGGGCGAGCCCGGCCACGGCGGGATCGATCTCGACCGTGGTCACGTTGGCATCGCCCAGCCGGTGCGAGAGGAGCGCGGCGTTGTACCCGGTGCCCGCGCCGATCTCCAGCACACGCATCCCCGGTGCGAGGTCCAGGAGTTCGAGCATCCGGAAGACGATCGAGGGCGCGGAGGCGGAGGAGGACGGCCAGGCGTCAGCCGGATCGGACGGCTCCTCCCCGTCGTTGACCTGCGTCACCACAGGCACGTCCCCGTAAGCAGCGGCGAACCACCGCTCGGGCTCACGCCCACGCTCGCAGAGCGTCAGGGCCTCGTCGTCACCGGACAGCCAAACCCGGTCGGGCAGGAACCGATGGCGGGGGGGGGGGGGGGGGGGGGGGGGGGGGGGGGGGGGGGGCGGGGAGGGGGGGGGGGGGGGGGGGGGGGGGAGGGGGGGGGGGAAGGGGGGGGGGGGGGGGGGAGTCGGTGTGTG
>NZ_JBVIWC010000022.1:0-655 GCF_055594965.1 Kitasatospora sp. NPDC040550
CGCCCGGTTACATTCCGAACCCGGAAGCTAAGCCTCACAGCGCCGATGGTACTGCAGGGGGGACCCTGTGGGAGAGTAGGACGCCGCCGAACAATTATTCAAGGCCGCGGCCCCAGCGATTCGCTGGGGCCGCGGCCTTTTTGTGTTTTGCGAACTTGCACGAGGCCGGCAGGCCGGGACTTCCGCCCAGGCGCGGACGCTTCCGACATGCCGGACAATGGAGATGGTGCGCGGCCAGGAGGCCGGCGCCGATACCGCGTGACGACCGGCACTGACGTTGCCCAGTCCGCGGTGGAGATGAAGCAGCAGAAGGAGTCACGAGGATGTCGAACCAGCCCGAGGGCCGTCCCGAGCGTCGATCGGACGACGGCCGAGGCTACGAGCCCCGGTCGCGTGGGGGCTGGTCCAACGACCGTGGCAGCTTCCGTCGTGACGATCGTGACGACCGTCCGCGTCGTGACGACCGTCCGTCGTTCCGTGACCGCGACGACCGTGGTGGCGAGCGCGGCGGTTTCAACCGTGACCGTGGTGACCGTCCGCAGGGTGGCGGTTTCAACCGCGACCGTGGCGACCGTCCCCAGGGTGGTGGCTTCAACCGTGACCGTGGTGACCGTCCGCAGGGTGGCGGTTTCAACCGCGACCGTGGCGACCGTCC
>NZ_JBVIWC010000022.1:749-165573 GCF_055594965.1 Kitasatospora sp. NPDC040550
CGTCCCCAGGGTGGTGGCTTCAACCGCGACCGTGACGACCGCGGTGGCTTCCGTCGCGACGACCGTCCGCAGGGCGGTGGCTTCCGCCGGGACGACCGCCCGGGCGGGTTCCGTCGCGATGACCGTGACGACCGTCCGCGTCGTGACGACCGTCCGTCGTTCCGCGACCGTGACGACCGCGGTGGCGACCGTGGTGGCTTCCGCCGTGACGACCGTCTGCAGGGCGGCGGTTTCAACCGTGACCGTGGTGACCGTCCGCAGGGTGGCGGTTTCAACCGCGACCGCGGTGACCGTCCCCAGGGTGGTGGCTTCAACCGCGACCGTGACGACCGCGGTGGCTTCCGTCGCGACGACCGTCCGCAGGGCGGTGGCTTCCGCCGGGACGACCGTCCGGGCGGGTTCAACCGTGACCGTGACGACCGTGGCGGCGAGCGCGGTGGTTTCAACCGTGACCGTGGTGACCGTCCGCAGGGTGGTGGCTTCAACCGGGACCGTGACGACCGCGGTGGCGACCGTGGTGGCTTCCGCCGTGACGACCGTCCGCAGGGCGGCGGTTTCAACCGCGACCGTGGCGACCGTCCCCAGGGCGGCGGCTTCAACCGCGACCGCGGCGACCGTCCCCAGGGCGGCGGCTTCAACCGCGACCGTGACGACCGCGGTGGCTTCCGTCGCGACGACCGTCCGCAGGGTGGCGGCTTCCGCCGGGACGACCGTCCGGGCGGGTTCAACCGTGACCGTGACGACCGTGGCGGCGAGCGCGGTGGTTTCAACCGCGACCGTGGCGACCGTCCCCAGGGTGGCGGCTTCAACCGCGACCGTGACGACCGCGGTGGCTTCCGTCGCGACGACCGTCCGCAGGGTGGCGGCTTCCGCCGGGACGACCGTCCGAGCGGGTTCCGTCGCGATGACCGCGACGACCGTCCGCGTCGTGACGACCGTCCGTCCTACCGCGACCGCGACGACCGTGGCGGCGACCGCGGCGGTTTCAACCGCGACCGTGGCGACCGTCCGCAGGGTGGCGGCGACCGCGGTGGCTTCCGCCGGGACGACCGCCAGGGTGGTGGCGGCTTCCGTCGCGACGACCGTCCGTCCTACCGCGACCGCGACGACCGTGGCGGCGACCGCGGCCGTGGGGACTACGACGACCGTCGTGGCAACTACGAGCCGGTCAAGCGCCTGCCGATCCCGGAGGACGTCACCGGCTTCGAGCTGGACGCGGACGTGCGCCAGGAGCTCAAGAGCCTGCCCAAGACCCTTGCGGACGACGTCGCCCGCAACCTGGTGATGGTGGCCCGGCTGCTCGACGGCGATGCGGAGGAGGCCTACCAGTACTCGCGCGTCGCGCTGCGGCTGGCGTCCCGCGTGGCCGCCGTCCGTGAGGCGGCCGGCTTCGCCTCGTACATGACGCAGCGTTACTCCGAGGCGCTGACCGAGTTCCGCGCCGCCCGTCGGATGACCGGTCGTGCCGACCTGTGGCCCGTGATGGCCGACTGCGAGCGCGGTCTGGGCCGTCCGGAGCGGGCGCTGGCGATGGCCGGCGAGCCCGAGGTGAAGCAGCTGGACAAGGCCGGTCAGGTGGAGATGCGCCTGGTCGCGGCCGGTGCCCGCAGCGACATGGAGCAGTTCGACGCGGCCGTCGTCACCCTGCAGAGCCCGGAGCTGGCCTCCAGCGCCGTGCACCCGTGGACCGCGCGCCTGCGGTACGCCTACGCCGAGGCGCTGATCGCGGCCGGCCGCGGCGACGAGGCCCGTGACTGGTTCGCCAAGGCCGCCGAGGCCGACACCGAGGGTTCGACCAACGCCTCGGAGCGCCTGGCCGAGATCGACGGCGTGGAGTTCACCGACGCGCTCGACCCGGAGCTGGCCGACGAGGACGTCGCCGACCAGGCCGACGCCCCGGCGAAGAAGCGCGGCGGCGACGTCTCCGACGACCGCGTGATCTTCGAGGACGAGGAGGACGTCGAGGAGTTCTACGACGAGGACGACCTCGAGATCGACGAGGACTTCGACGGCGTGGTCCCCGAGCGCGCCGAGGCCGCTGAGAAGGCCGACAAGGCCGAGGCCAAGGGCGACGCCCAGGCCTGAGCGTCCTGAGACACGCCGTGAGGCCCTGCCGATGCCCCTTCGGGGGAGATCGGCAGGGCCTCACGGCGTCCGGGGCTTCCTGCTGCCCGGCGGACTGGCCCAGCGGAAGCGGACTAGCCCAGCGGAAGGCTGCGCAGCACCAGCCCGGTGGCCGGCTTCGGCCCGAACGAGGTGGACTTGCGCGGCATGGTGACGCCCTGTTCGGCCAGCCGCCGTACCACGCTCTCCCGGACCGGGTGCAGCAGTACGGCGGTGCCTCCGGTGCGGGCGGCCTCGCGCTCGGCGGCCGCGGCGGTGTGCAGGTAGCCGATGTCGTCGGGGCCGTCGGGGACGTGCCAGGTGTGGTCGAGCAGGGTGGCGTGCAGCACGGTGGCGTCCAGGTGACGCCATTCCTCGGGCCGGTCGTGCGGCACGGTGGCCCCCAGCAGGGCCTCCTCCGGCTCGCCCAGCAGCCAGAACACGCCGTCGCCGCCGGTGAGGACGAAGCCGTTGCCGCCGTGCCGCTTCTGCTCGGCGAGGGCCTGGAGGGCGGCGGTCAGCGGACCGGGGACCTCCTTGACCTTCCACTGGTCGCCGAGCTTCTCCAGCGCCTCGGCCACCGGCAGCCGGTACAGCACCCGGTGGATGGCCCGAACCCGCAGCGGGTAGCGGGCGGTGTCCACCAGCAGCACCATGCCGCGGTCCCACGGGCTGCGGGGCAGGTGGCGGTGCTCGCGCTGGAGGCGCAGGTACATCTCCCAGCGGTGGTGGCCGTCGGCGATCAGGGCCCGGCAGGTGGCCAGGTCGCGGCTGATCTCGCCGAGGTCGGCGGGGTCCGTGACGGCCCACAGGCGGTGGTGGGTGCCGTCGGTGGTGGCGGTGGAGAGCAGCGGCTCGCCCTCGACGGTCCGCTCGATGACGCCGGAGGCGCCGCCGTTGCCGCGGTAGGTGAGCAGCAGCGGTTCGAGGTTGGCCCGGGTGGTGCGCATCAGTCCGACCCGGTCGGCGACCGGCCGCGGCATCACGTCCTCGTGCGGGAGGACGACCCCGGCCTCGGGGCCGCTCACCGCGAGGGCGCCGATCAGGCCGCGCTGGAGCAGTTCGGGCGTGTCACCGTTGCCGGGGACCCGCTGCTCGTAGACGTAGATGGCCGGCTCCGGATCGGCGGCGAGGACGCCCTCGCGCTGCCAGGCGGCCAGCAGCCGGGCAGCGTGCCGGTACTTGGTGTCACGGTCGGGGCGGTCGCCGGCGTCCTCGGGCTCCGGGCGGGGCAGGATCAGCCGGACCACGTTGTGCGGGTCGGCGGTCTCCAGGTCGAGCCGGCGCCCCGGATCGACGACGTCGTACGGCGGGGACATCACCGAGGCCAGCGCGCCGACCCGGTCGGGGACGTAGCGCAGGCCACGGAAGGGGGACAGGGACAGGCCTGCGGTGGCGACGTGCCCGGGATCGCCGGGGCCGCCCACGGGAGTCTCGACTCCGTCTTCTGCACTGGGTGTGCTCATTCTGGGCATCGTAACCGGGTACGCGTTGTTGAGAGATCGGAATCCCCGTGCCGAACGGTCGGGCGGGTGTACGACCGAGGGCGAGGTACGGCATGGAGGACGGGCAGGAACGGCTGGACGGCGGTGTGCCGGGGGAGCGCTTGCCGACGGGCGGCGTGCCCGCCCAGGGGCGGCCCGGGGAGCCGGCCGGGGACGTCTACGACTGGTTCCGCCGGGGCGCGAAGCTGCTGGCCCAGGGGCACCCGGCGGCGGCCGAGCAGCTGCTGACCCGGGCCGCGGAGGCCGAGCCGCACTCGCGCAGCATCCGGGAGGCGCTGGCCCGGGCGCAGTTCGACGCCGGTTCGTACGCGGCGGCGCTGGAGAACTTCCGGGCGGTGGCGCTGGCCGATCCCTCGGACGACTACGCTCAGTTCGGGTGGGGGGTCGCGGCGGCCCGGCTGGGCGACTTCGAGACCTCCGCCGAACACCTGGCGCTGGCGGTGGCCATGCGGCCGGAGGCCGACCACTACCGGGCGGCGCTGCGGCAGACCAGGGCGACCCTGGCGGCCCGCGCCGGGGCCTACGGCCCGCTGCTGCCGGGAGCGCCCGGCTACCGTGGGCCGGGGGTGCCCGGGCAGGTCGAGGAGCCCGGCGGCGTCGACGAGGACGCCTGACCGGGCGGACAGTGACGAGCAGACGGACCGCGGTGAACGCGGACGAACCGCAGTGAATGAGGTAGGGCAGGCATGACCGAGACGGCCACCCCCGTGCGACGGACCGCCCCCGGCGGCAGCGACCGCCCGCTGACCGAGGCGTACGACACGGCGCTGCTGGACCTGGACGGCGTGGTCTACGCCGGCCCGCACGCGATCGAGCACGCGGTGGACTCGCTGGCGGCGGCCCGGACGGCCGGGATGCGGCTCGCGTACGTGACCAACAACGCCTCCCGACCGCCGCGGGTGGTCGCCGAGCACCTGACCGAGCTGGGCGTGCCGGCCGAGCCCGCGGACGTGATCAACTCGGCCCAGGCGGCCGCCCGGGTGGTCGCCGAGAAGGTCCCGGCCGGGGCGAAGGTGCTGGTCGTGGGCGGGCTGGGGCTGGAGGAGGCGCTGGCCGAGCGCGGGCTGGTCGCGGTCCGCTCGCTGGCCGAGGAGCCGCTCGCGGTGGTGCAGGGCTTCGACCCGTCGGTCGGCTGGGCGCAGCTGGCGGAGGCCGCGTACGCGGTGCGCGGCGGGCTGCCGTGGGTTGCCTCCAACACCGACATGACGGTGCCGACGGCGCGCGGCATCGCGCCCGGCAACGGGACGCTGGTGGCGGCGGTGCGGGCGGCGGCCGGGGTGGACCCGGAGGTGGCGGGCAAGCCGCTGCCGCCGATGCACCGGGAGACCGTGCTGCGGACGGGTGCGCGGCGGCCGCTGGTGGTCGGGGACCGGCTGGACACCGACATCGAGGGTGCGTTCAACGGCGGGGTGGACAGCCTGCTGGTGTTCACCGGGGTGACCACCCCGGCGCAGCTGCTGGCGGCCCCGGTCGAGCACCGGCCGACGTACCTGGCGGCCGACCTGCGCGGCCTGCTGGTCACGCAGTCGGCGGTGACGGCGGCGGGCGGCGGCTTCGCCTGCGGCGGCTGGACGGCGGTGGCGGAGGGCGGTGTGCTGCGGCTGGCCGGTGCCGGGGACCGCTGGGACGGCCTGCGGGCGCTGTGCGCGGCGGCGTGGACGGCGCTGGACGCGGACGGCGGGCCGGTGGACGGGCGGAAGGCGCTGGCCGAGCTCGGGTTCTGAGGTCGTCCGGGACGGTCGTTCGGGTCGGTTGTCCGAGACGGTCGTTCGGGTCGGTCGCCCCGGACGGCCGTCTGAGTCGTACGTCCGATTCAGACGTCCACGACGGGTCGTTCGGGGTGGCTCATCCGGGCCGGGCGTCTGACACGGACGTACGAACCGACCCTCGGTACGGACGTCCGTGTCAGGCGCCCGACCCAGGCCCTCAGAGCAGGGTGCGCAGCCGCAGCAGGTCGCGGAGGCCGGCCTCCAGCTTGACCCGGCCGCTCGCCCAGGCGGAGGCGAAGTGGAGTTCGCCGCCGACCAGGGCGAGCAGGTCGTCGCTGGCCATGGTGAGTCGGATCGCGGCCTTCTCGGCGGGCGGGCCGGGCACGGCGACCAGGTCCTGGATCCGGCCGTCGCGCAGCTGCCCGGTGAAGGTCAGGTCGAGGTCGGTGATCCGGCAGCTCAGCGAGCGGTCGAGGGCGGCGGCCTTCTGGACGTCGCCGGTGGCCTTCGCCATGTTCCGGCTGAGCTGCTCCAGTGCCTCCCGGCACTCCTCGGCGTTCGCCACGGCGCTCGCTCCATCCCCAGGTCACTACGGTGCGGACTGCCGGGCCACGGTACCTCAGGAGGGTTTTGGCGGTAGCGTCGTCAGTGGGGTGCCCGGAATCGCCCGGGTGCCGAGGGCGACGGAGCGCGGCGCGCGGGCGCGCGCAGGCGCGGAGGAGGCACCCGGATGCTGCCGAGGACGGTGCGGGGAGCGGTGGCGGCCGCCGCCGTGGTGGTGGAGGAGGTCGGCAAGCGGGTCGTCGACACGGCGGCCGCGGTCCTGGAGAAGACCGGCGTCGACGTGGCCGAGGTCGAGCGCAGGCTGGGCGGCCAGTTCCCGCCGTCGGCGAAGACGCTGCAGACCCTGGCGGAGGAGGCCGTCACCGCCGGGCGGGCCGGGGTGGACCTGGCGGTCGGGGTGGCGCGCAACGAGGTGGAGAAGGCCTTCGAGAAGGTCGGCGACCAGGTGACCAAGGTCGGCGTGGTGCTGGCGTACCTGGAGAGCAAGTTGCGCGAGGTCGAGGAGGAGCCGTCCGCGGCCAAGGCCGGGCCGGGCCCGTCCACGGCCGGGTACCCGGCGGAGGAGCCGGTGCCGGCGCCCCGGGCGGACGACCTGTTCGGGCGCGGCTGGGAGTTCGAGGACGAGCGCGTGGCGGCGGAGCCGATAGTGGCCGAGCGGGTGGAGGTGGACGAGCCGGTGGAGGTCGATCCGCCGGTGGCTCCGGTGCCGCCCGTGGCGGTGACCGGGAACCCGGTGGCGGAGGGGGCGACGGCGGGGAACGCCGCAGTGGAGAAGAAGACCGCCGCCAAGAAGACCACGGCCGCCGAGAAGGCCACTGCGGCGAAGAGGGCCACCCCGGCGAAGAAGGCCACCGCGGCGAAGAAGACCGCCGTCGCCAAGAAGGCCACGGTGAAGAAGACGGCCACCGCGAAGCCGACCGAGGCGGACGGCCGGGCCGGGACGGCGGCCAAGCGCACGGCGACCCGGAAGACCACCGTCCGCAAGGCCAGCAGCACGAAGAAGCCCGATGTCCGGGACGAGTGAGCCGGGCGCACCGGCCGAGCCCGCACAGCCCACCGAGCTCGCAGAGCCCGCAGAGCCCGCAGAGCCCGCAGAGCCCACCGTCCTCACCGACGCCGCCGCCCTGGCCGTAGGGCCGCTCGGGGTCGAACTGCTGCCCACCGGGCACCCCGGGGTGGATGCCGGGCTGGCCCGGCTGGAGGCTCTGGACGGGGTCCCGGCCGAGGCACACGTCGCGGTGTACGAAGATGTTCACCAGCGGCTCGCCGACGCGTTGGCCGCACTCGACCAGGATTGATCCGCAGGACCCCGTAGGAGCTGAAACACCAGTGGCAGTGGCACGACGCCGACTCGACGCGGAGCTGGTCCGCCGCAAGCTGGCCCGGTCGCGTGAGCACGCGTCCGAGCTGATCGCGGCCGGCCGGGTGACCGTCGGTGGCACCACCGCGACCAAGCCGGCCACCCAGGTGGAGACCTCGGCGGCGGTCGTGGTGGCCAAGGACGACAACGACCCCGACTACGTCTCGCGCGGCGGGCACAAGCTGGCCGGGGCGTTCGCGGCCTTCGTGCCGCAGGGCCTGGTGGTCGAGGGCCGCCGGGCGCTGGACGCCGGCGCCTCCACCGGCGGGTTCACCGACGTGCTGCTGCGGGCCGGGGCGGCCCACGTGCTGGCGGTGGACGTCGGCTACGGGCAGCTGGCCTGGTCGCTGCAGAGCGACGAGCGGGTGACGGTGATGGACCGCACCAACGTGCGCGAGCTGACCCTGGAGACGATCGGCGGCACCCCCGTCGACCTGGTCGTCGGTGACCTCTCCTTCATCTCGCTGGGCCTGGTGCTGCCCGCGCTGGCCGCCTGTGCGGCGGCGGACGCGGACCTGGTGCTGATGGTCAAGCCGCAGTTCGAGATCGGCAAGGAGCGGCTCGGCAGCGGCGGGGTGGTGCGCAGCCCGCAGCTGCGTGCCGAGATGGTCCGGCAGGTCGCCGGGCAGGCGTGGGAGCTGGGGCTGGGCGTGCGCGCGGTCACCGCGAGTCCCCTGCCGGGGCCGTCCGGGAACGTCGAGTACTTCCTCTGGATGCGCCGGGACGCCCCGCAGCTGGACCCCGCGGACGCGGACCGGGCCGTGGCGGAGGGGCCCCGATAGGGTGCTCTGCGAGCGTCCGGCCCGTCATGCTGGATGGCGCGGCCGCACCGGGCCGAGGGCGACCCGGCAGGCGTAGGGAGAGGGCAGCGGCATGAGCGATGAAGAACGCACGGTCTTCCTGATCGCGCACACCGGCCGGGAGGCGGCGTTGCGCAGCGTCGAGGCCCTGGTGCACGGGCTGCTGAAGTCGGGGCTGCGGATCAGGCTGCTGGAGGCGGAGGCGGTGGACCTCGACCTGCCGGACGGGGTCGAGAAGGTGGCCGAGGGGCCGGGCGCGGCGGACGGGTGCGAGCTGATCCTGGTGGCCGGCGGGGACGGCACGCTGCTGCGCGGCGCGGAGTTGGCGCGCTCGCACGGGCTGCCGATGCTGGGCATCAACCTCGGCCGGGTCGGCTTCCTGGCCGAGGCGGAGCGGGACGACCTGGCCGTGGTGGTCGAGCGGGTGGTGGACGCCGACTACGAGGTCGAGGAGCGGATGACGATCGACGTCATCGTCCGCACCAACGGCGACGTGGTGCACGAGGACTGGGCGATGAACGAGGCGTCGATCGAGAAGGCGTCCCGGGAGCGGATGCTGGAGGTGGTGACCGAGGTGGACGGCCGTCCGGTCTCCAACTTCGGCTGCGACGGGGTGGTCTGTGCGACGCCGACCGGTTCGACGGCGTACGCCTTCTCGGGCGGCGGGCCGGTGGTGTGGCCGGAGGTGGAGGCGCTGCTGATGGTGCCGATCTCCGCGCACGCGCTGTTCGCCCGGCCGCTGGTGACCTCGCCGGACTCGGTGCTGGCGGTCGAGGTGCAGCCCAAGACCCCGCACGGGGTGCTCTGGTGCGACGGGCGCCGCTCGGTCGAACTGCCCGCCGGGGCGCGGGTGGAGGTGCGCCGGGGGAAGACGCCGGTGCGGCTGGCCAGGCTGCACCGGGCGCCGTTCACCGACCGGCTGGTCGCCAAGTTCGCCCTGCCGGTGACGGGTTGGCGCGGCCGCTCGAACACCCCCTGCTGACGGTCCGCCGGATCGTCCGGGCGATTCAGACCGCCAGCGCCTGGCCCTCGTCGGCCGTGCCGAGCCGGCCGCCCGCCGTGGCGCGGGCGGCCACCGCGGCCAGCCGCCGCACGGCGGCGGGGACGGCCGGGGCGGGCACGGTGAGCGGGATCCGGATGTGGTGCTCGAAGGCGCCGTCCGAGCCGAACCGGTTGCCGGCCGCGATCCGGATCCCGGCCGGCTCCCCGGCCTGGGCCAGCGCCGCGCCGGACAGGCCGCCGGTGGTGCCCCAGAGCGCGAGGCCGCCGGGCGGCAGCGGGAAGCTCCACTCCGGCAGCTGTTCGCGCAGTGCGGCGGCGAAGGCGTGCGCGGTGGCCCGCAGCCGGTCCAGCTGGTGGGCGCGGACGGCCGGGAGCGGTTCGCCCAGCAGCTCGGCGGCGATCAGCTGGTCGAGCACCGGGGTGCCGACGTCGCTGTAGACCCGCTCGGTGGCCAGCCGCCGGACCAGCGCGGGCGCGGCCCGGACCCAGCCGATCCGCAGGCCGCCCCAGAGCAGCTTGCCGGCCGAGCCGACGGTGACCACCTGGGCGGCCCGGTCCAGCGCCGCCACCGGGCGCGGCAGCGGCGTGGACTCCGGTACGCCCCAGCCGAGTTCGGCGGTGGTCTCGTCCACCAGCACGATGCTCCCGACGGCCCGGGCGGCGGCCAGCAGCCGGCGGCGCTGGTCCTCGTCGATCAGGGCGCCGGTCGGGTTGTGGAAGTCCGGGATGACGTAGGAGACCTTGGGGGCGGCCCCGCGCAGCACCCGCTGCCACTCCTCCAGGTCCCAGCGCCGCCGGGCGCCGACGGTGTCGTAGGGGACCGGCACCAGGCGTGCCCCGGTGAGGCGCAGCGCCTGGAGGGTGTGGGCGTAGCTGGGGGCCTCGACGGCGACCCGGTCGCCGCGGCCGACCAGGGCCCGCTGGGCCAGGTGCAGTCCGCCCATCGCGCCGGTGGTGACGAGGATCTGGTCGGGGGTGGTGGGCAGGCCGCGCTCGGTGTAGCGGCGGGCGACGGCCTCGCGCAGCACCGGGACGCCGGTGGGGTAGTGGCCGTGCCCGGCGGCGTACTGCGGCAGCAGTTCGACGGCCCGGGCGGCGGCCCGGCCCAGCCAGGGCTGGGGGGCGGGCAGGGCGGCGACGCCGAGGTCGAGGATCCGGCCCTGTTCGTCCGGGGGGACGGGGTGCAGGGCGTCGCTGGGCGGCGGGGCGCCCTCGGGCAGGGCGGTCCAGCTGCCGGCGCCGCGGCGGCTGAGCAGGTAGCCGTCGCCGCGCAGGGCCTCGTAGGCGGTGGCGACGGTGGTGCGGCTGAGTTCCAGGGCGGAGGCGAGTTCGCGTTCGGCGGGCAGCCGGGCGCCGACCGGCAGCCGGCCCTCGGTGACCAGCAGCCGGATCTGCCCGGCCAGGGTGCGGTAGGCGGGGCGGCGGGCGGTGGCCGGTTCGGGCAGTCGCGCGGTGGCGAGCAGCCGGGCCAGCGCGGGCGGGGTGACGGTGGTGTGCCAGTCGGCCATCGCTGATCAGTCCACTTGCTCGGAATTGGCTCTGTCATGAGCCACTTTGGCCCCTTCATGATGGCAGGGCGGCCACCGCGCCGCCACCACCGGGGCCGCCCCGGGGTGCAGCACCACCCGCAGGAGCAGCAGTGGCCACCACGACCGCGTCCACGTCCACGTCCACCTCACCGTCCGCCTCAGGTCCGGCCGTCCGGATCCTCGGCGACACCCACGCGCTGGGCCGCCGGCTGCCGCAGCTCGCCGTCGGCCTCGCCCTGTACGGGGCGAGCATGGCGCTGATGCTCCGCTCCGGCCTCGGCCTCGACCCCTGGGACGTCTTCCACCAGGGCCTGCAACGCGTGTTCGGCCTCACCGTGGGCGCCTGGGTGACCGTCTGCGGCGCCCTGGTGCTGCTGCTGTGGATCCCGCTGCGCCAGCGCCCGGGGGTGGGCACCGTCGCCAACGTGCTGGTGATCGGCGCGGCGATGGACCTCACCCTGCGGGTGGTCGACGGCCCGCAGGGCCTGCCCGCCCGGGCCGCGCTGATGGCCGCCGCGGTGCTGCTCAACGGCCTGGCCTCCGGCCTCTACATCGGCGCCCGGCTCGGCCCGGGCCCCCGGGACGGCCTGATGACCGGACTGCACCGACGCACCGGGCGTTCGCTGCGGCTGATCCGCACCGGCATCGAGGTCACCGTGCTGGCCGTCGGACTGCTGCTCGGCGGCACCGCCGGGGTCGGCACGGTGGTGTACGCGCTGCTCATCGGTCCGCTGGTGCAGTTCTTCCTGCCGTGGTGCACGGTCCCCACGGCCGCCCAAACGCCCCGGAAGGAGTGAACCCGGCGGCACGGAGTTGCCGCGCGCCGTTGCCGCTCGTCGCGCTCCGGGGGCGGAACCTCGTAAGGTCGTCTCCGTGTTGGACGAGATGCGGATACGGGATCTTGGGGTCATCGACGATGCGGTGGTCGAGCTGGCTCCCGGCTTCACCGCCGTGACCGGTGAGACCGGCGCCGGCAAGACCATGGTGGTGACCAGCCTCGGGCTCCTGCTCGGCGGCCGCGCCGACCCCGGCCTGGTGCGCCACGGGGCCGGGCGCGCCGTGGTGGAGGGCCGGCTGGAACTGCCCGCAGACTCCCCGGTGGCGGCCCGCGCCGTCGAGGCCGGGGCCGAACTGGACGACGGAGCGCTGCTGATCAGCCGGACCGTCTCCGCCGAGGGCCGCTCCCGGGCGTACGTCGGCGGGCGGGCCGTCCCGGTCGGGCTGCTCACCGAACTCGGCGAGGACCTGATCGCCGTGCACGGCCAGACCGACCAGCAGCGGCTGCTGCGCCCGGCCCGCCAGCGCGGCGCGCTGGACCGCTACGCGGGCGGGACGGTCGCCGAGCCGCTGGCCCGCTACCGGGAGACCTACCGCGCCCTGCGCGAGGTCGCGGCCACCCTGGAGGAGCTGACCACCCGGGCCCGCGAGCGCGCCCAGGAGGCCGACCTGCTGCGCTTCGGCCTGGACGAGATCGCCGCCGCCGAGCCGGTGGCCGGGGAGGACGTCGAGCTGGCCGCCGAGGCTGAGCGGCTCGGCCACGCCGACGCGCTGTCCTCCGCCGCGACCCTCGCCCACGCGGCCCTGGCCGGCGACCCGGCGGACCCGGAGGCGCTGGACGCGGGCACCCTGCTCGCCCAGTCCCGGCGCGCCCTGGACGCCGTGCGCCACCACGACGAGCGGCTGGCCGCCCTGGCCGACCGGCTGAACGAGGTCGGCTACCTGCTGGCCGACGTCGCCGGGGACCTCGCGGGCTACGCCGACGACTTGGACGCCGACCCGGTGCGCCTCGCCGCGGTCGAGGACCGCCGGGCCGTGCTGGCCCAGCTGCTGCGCAAGTACGGCGGCGAGGAGAACGACCTCGCCGAGGTGATCGCCTGGGCCGAGGCCGGCTCCGCCCGGCTCGCCGAACTCGACGGCGACGACGAGCGGATCGACCAGCTCGGCGCCCAGGAGACCGAGCTGCGGGCCGAGTTGGCCGAGCTGGCGGCCGAGGTGTCGGCCGCCCGGCAGGCCGCCGCCGGGCGCTTCGCCGAGGCCGTCTCCGCGGAGCTCGCCGAACTCGCCATGCCGCACGCCCGGGTGACCTTCTCGATCACCCGGGTCGACGACCTGGCCGGCATCGAACTGGACGGCCGCACCGTCGCGTACGGGCCGCACGGCGTGGACGAGGTCGAGGTGCTGCTCGCCCCGCACCCGGGCGCCCAGCCGCGCCCGATCGCCAAGGGCGCCTCGGGCGGTGAGCTGTCCCGGGTGATGCTCGCCGTCGAGGTGGTCTTCGCGGGCGCCGATCCCGTCCCCACCTACCTGTTCGACGAGGTGGACGCGGGCGTCGGCGGCAAGGCCGCCGTCGAGATCGGCCGCCGGCTGGCCAAACTGGCCGAATCCGCCCAGGTCGTGGTGGTCACCCACCTCCCGCAGGTGGCCGCGTTCGCGGACCGGCACCTGGTGGTGGAGAAGACCAACGACGGCACCGTGACCCGTTCCGGGGTCAAGGTGTTGAACGACGAGGAACGGGTGCGGGAACTCTCCCGGATGCTGGCCGGCCTGGAGGATTCGGAGCTGGGCCGGGCCCACGCCGAGGAGCTGCTGGCCGCCGCCCGGGCCCCTCGCCACCAGTAGTCGGAACCGGCGGCCCTCCCCGTCGGGACGGCGACGCGCCCCCGGTGGCGCCGACTGTCCAAGAGGGCCGCCGACCTGGCATGGTGGCGGCTGGACACTGGCTTTCCAGTCCCGAGCGCCGCCGGGCGGGCAATCCTCGCGAAGCGGCGCGCGAACCTGATCGAGTCGGATGCGAGACGACGTGGACCATTCCGCCGCCCGGGCCACCGCGGCCGCCCCGGAACCGGGGCAGCTGCACGTGGTACTCGTCCTGGCCGCCAGCACCGGCGGCATCGGTGCGCACGTGCGTTCCCTGGCCCAGGGCCTGGTCGCACACGGGGTGACCGTCACGGTCTGCGCGCCGGCCGGCACGGACGCGCTGTTCGGCTTCTCCCGCACCGGCGCGCGGTTCCACACCGTCGACATCACCCCCACCGCGGGGGCCCGCAGCGACGCCACCGCGATCGGCGAGCTGCGCCGGGCCTTCACCGGCGCCGACGTGGTGCACGCCCACGGGCTGCGGGCCGGCCTGCTGTCCGACCTCGCGCTGCGGACCGCCGGCCGCTTCCCGGGCCTGCGCCCGGAGACCCCGCTGGTGGTCACCTCGCACCACGCGCTGCTGGCCACCGGCATGGAACGGCGGCTGCAGCGGCTGATGGAGCGCCGGGTGGCGCGCGCCGCCGACCTGGTCCTCGGCGCCTCCTCCGACCTGGTCGCCAGGGCCCGCGAACTGGGCGCCACCGACGCCCGGCTGGGCCCGGTGGCCGCCCCGCCGATGCCCGAGGGCCGGCTCGGCCGGGCCGAGGCGCGGGCCGCGCTGCTCGGCGACGGCCCGGACCGCCCGCTGGTGCTGGCGGTCGGCCGGCTCGTCCCGCAGAAGGCCTTCGGGGCGCTGCTGGACGCCACCGCCGAGCTGTCCGGGCTGGACCCGGAGCCGCTGCTGCTGCTCGCCGGGGACGGTCCGGAGGCGGGCCCGCTGCGCGAGCGGGTGGCCGCCGAGAAGCTGCCGGTGCGCCTGCTCGGCTACCGCACCGACGTGCCCGACCTGTTGGCCGCCGCCGACGTGGTGGTGGTCTCCAGCCGCTGGGAGGCCCGCTCGCTGGTGGTCCAGGAGGCGATGCGGGCCGGTGTGCCGGTGGTCGCCACCGCCGTCGGCGGCATCCCCGAGCTGGTCGGCGACGCCGCCCTGCTGGTGCCGCCGGGGGATCCCGCGGCGCTCGGCCGGGCGGTGCGGGGGCTGCTTGCCGACCCGGCCCGCCGGGAGCAGCTGGTGGCGGCCGGCCGGCAGCAGGCCGAGACCTGGCCGGACGAGGCCGCCACCGTCGCCCAGGTGCTCAGCACCTACGACGAGTTGGTGCAGCGGGGCTGAGCAGCCCTCAGACGCCGGCCCGCTCCACCTGCTCCGTGGCCCGGTCCGCCTCGGCGCCGTCCGGCTGGGCCGACAGGTAGGCGGCGCCGCAGGCGGTCAGCCGCAGGGCGGTGTCGATCAGCGGGACGTGGCTGAACGCCTGCGGGAAGTTGCCGACCTGGCGCTTGAGCCGGGGGTCCCACTCCTCGGCGAGCAGCCCGAGGTCGTTGCGCAGGGACAGCAGCTTGTCGAACAGCTCGCGGGCCTCCTGCACCCGGCCGATCATGGCCAGGTCGTCGGCGAGCCAGAACGAGCAGGCCAGGAAGGCGCCCTCGTGGCCGGACAGGCCGTCCACGTTGTTGCCGGACTCGTCGTGGGTCGGGTAGCGCAGCACGAAGCCGTCCTCGGTGGACAGTTCGCGCTGGATCGCCTCGATGGTGCCGATCACCCGCTTGTCGTCCGGCGGCAGGAAGCCGACCTGGGGGATGAGCAGCAGCGAGGCGTCCAGCTCCTTGCCGCCGTAGTACTGGGTGAAGGTGTTGCGCTCGGGGTCGTAGCCCCTCTCGCAGACGTCCCGGTGGATGGTCTCGCGCAGGACGCGCCAGCGCTCCAGGTGGCCGTCGGAGGGGGCGTCCTCGGGGGTCTGCTCCAGCAGCTTGATGGTGCGGTCGACAGCGACCCAGGCCATCACCTTGGAGTGGACGAAGTGCCGGCGCGGGCCGCGGACCTCCCAGATGCCCTCGTCCGGGTTCTGCCAGTGGTCCTCCAGGTACTCGATCAGGCGCAGCTGGAGGTGGTGGGCGTGGTCGTTGCGGACCAGGCCGGTCATGTGGGCCAGGTGCAGGGCCTCCACCACCTCGCCGTAGACGTCGAGTTGGAGCTGCCCGGCGGCGCCGTTGCCGATCCGCACGGGCAGTGAGCCCTCGTAGCCGGGCAGCCAGTCCAGCGAGGACTCGGTGAGCTCGCGCTCGCCGGCGATGCCGTACATGATCTGCAGGTTCTCCGGGTCGCCGGCGACCGCGCGCAGCAGCCACTCGCGCCAGGCGCGGGCCTCCTCGCGGTAGCCGGTGCGCAGCAGCGAGGAGAGGGTGATCGCGGCGTCGCGCAGCCAGGTGTAGCGGTAGTCCCAGTTGCGCTCGCCGCCGATGTCCTCGGGCAGCGAGGTGGTGGGGGCGGCGACGATGCCGCCGGTGGGGGCGTAGGTGAGGCCCTTGAGGGTGATCAGCGAGCGGACCACGGCCTCCCGGTAGGGGCCCTGGTAGGTGCACTGGTCGGCCCAGTCGTGCCAGAACTCGGCGGTGGCGTCGAGCATCGCCTCGGCGTCCGGGACGGCCGGCGGCTCCAGGTGGGAGGCCTGCCAGGTGAGGGCGAAGGCGATCCGCTCGCCGGCCCGGACGGTGAAGTCGGCGTAGGTGGTGAGGTCGCGCCCGTAGGTTTCGGCCTCGCCGTCCAGCCAGACCGAGTCGGGCCCGGCCACGGCGACGGTGCGGTGGCCGCCGTCGGCCTGCTCGACCCGGTGCACCCAGGGGACGATCCGGCCGTAGGAGAAGCGCATCCGCAGGGCCGAGCGCATCCGCACGGTGCCGGCCACGCCCTCGACGATCCGGATCATCTGCGGCACGGAGTCCTTGCCGGCCAGCGGGCGGGGCGGCATGAAGTCGATCACCCGGACGGTGCCGCCCTGGGCGTCCCACTCCTGCTCCAGGATCAGCGAGTCGCCCCGGTAGCGGCGGCGGTCGGCGGGCACGGCGGGGGCGGCGGCGGTGGGCGGCGGGACGCGCAGGCCGGCGGTGTCGCCGAGGCGGGGCAGGGCGGCCTCGGCGGGGGCGGCGGCCGGGGCGGGGAGCTCGGTCGCCACGGCCTCGGCCGGTCCGATCCGCCAGAAGCCGTGTTCATCGGTGCCGAGCAGGCCGGCGAACACCGCCGGCGAGTCGAAGCGGGGGAGGCAGAGCCAGTCCACCGCCCCGTCCCTGCTGACCAGGGCAGCGGTCTGCATGTCCCCGATGAGTGCGTAGTCCTCGATACGGCCGGCCACGTGGATCTCCAGTTCGCAATGTGGTCAGGGCATCGGCGAACCAGGGAGCGAGCGGGTCTGCGGGGCCGGAGGTTCACCCCGGGACGTCCGGCCCGCCGGGGGGTGGTGGCGGGCCTTGCTGGAGTGTCCGCGCGGGGCTCGGTGAGCCCCTGGGGGTGGGTGGGGAGGAAGCTGGATTACGGGGAGGTCCGGTCGCGCATCGGGGACCGGGAGTGTCCTGACGCTCCCACGCCCTCCGCGTGCTCGTGCTGTCGCGATGCGTCCGTGCAGCTTACGACGGACGAAAGGGGCGAAGCACGCGGGCGCAGCCTCGTGTGGCGCCGCAATTCGGCGGAAATGCCGTGCATCGCGGGGGCGCGGCGCAGGATGGTCCGGAAGGATCAGCTCCGGGTGGCCGTAACGGACGGGCTGGCATGGCCCGGTCGGAGCGCCCCGGCTGGCCCGGTCCGGTGGGTGGTGCGACCGGTGTGACGCGTGCGGCGGATGATGCGCCGGTGGTGCGCCCGGCGCACGCTCCCGGAGTGCCGAGCGCGGGCCGAAAGGCGTCCCGGTCAGGTCACTGTTACCCTGGTATCCCGTGGACCGGCGGGATCAAACGCCCCGGACCAGCCGAACCGACGACCCTTCGAGCGCCGCGCACCCCGCCGGCCTCCCGTCGCCCGGCGAGCCGCGAGCTTCTCCCGCCCACGTCACTTTCGACACGCGACCCACGGGAGCCCCCTCTTGGCACAGCCCCATTCCGGCAAGGCAGCGAACGGCCGCGCCGTGACGACCAAGCACCTCTTCGTCACCGGGGGTGTCGCCTCTTCGCTCGGAAAGGGGCTGACCGCCTCCAGCCTCGGCGCGCTGCTCAAGGCCCGCGGCCTGCGCGTGACGATGCAGAAGCTCGACCCGTACCTCAACGTGGACCCGGGCACCATGAACCCGTTCCAGCACGGTGAGGTCTTCGTCACCGACGACGGCGCCGAGACCGACCTGGACATCGGCCACTACGAGCGGTTCCTCGACACCAACCTGCACGGCTCGGCGAACGTCACCACCGGCCAGGTGTACTCGACGGTCATCGCCAAGGAGCGCCGCGGCGAGTACCTGGGCGACACCGTCCAGGTCATCCCGCACATCACCAACGAGATCAAGTCCCGGATCCGCCGGATGGCGACCGAGGACGTCGACGTCGTGATCACCGAGGTCGGCGGCACCGTCGGCGACATCGAGTCGCTGCCGTTCCTGGAGGCCGTCCGCCAGGTCCGCCACGAGGTCGGCCGGGACAACGTGTTCTTCGTGCACGTCTCCCTGCTGCCGTACATCGGCCCCTCGGGCGAGCTCAAGACCAAGCCCACCCAGCACTCCGTCGCCGCGCTGCGCAACATCGGCATCCAGCCGGACGCGATCGTGCTGCGCGCCGACCGCGAGGTCCCGCAGGCGATCAAGCGCAAGATCTCGCTGATGTGCGACGTGGACGAGGAGGCCGTGGTCGCGGCCATCGACGCCAAGTCGATCTACGACATCCCGAAGGTGCTGCACGGCGAGGGCCTGGACGCCTACGTGGTGCGCCGCCTGGACCTGCCGTTCCGCGACGTGGACTGGACCACCTGGGACGACCTGCTGCGCCGCGTCCACGAGCCGCAGCACATCGTCAAGGTCGCCCTGGTCGGCAAGTACATCGACCTGCCGGACGCCTACCTGTCGGTGACCGAGGCGCTGCGCGCCGGCGGCTTCGCCAACAACGCCCGGGTCGAGATCAAGTGGGTCACCTCGGACGACTGCGAGACCCCCGAGGGCGCCCGCGAGCAGCTCGGCGACGTCGACGCGATCTGCATCCCCGGCGGCTTCGGCGACCGCGGTGTCAACGGCAAGGTCGGCGCCATC
The DNA here is from genome assembly GCF_055594965.1 of Kitasatospora sp. NPDC040550. NCBI lineage: Bacteria > Bacillati > Actinomycetota > Actinomycetes > Kitasatosporales > Streptomycetaceae > Kitasatospora > Kitasatospora sp. NPDC040550. Next base: position 19,172 of record NZ_JBVIWC010000022.1, read on the forward strand.
ACCTTCGCCCGCGAGAACAAGGTCCCGCTGCTGGGCCTGTGCCTGGGCCTGCAGTGCGTGGTCATCGAGGCCGCCCGCAACCTGGCCGGCCTGCCCGAGGCCAACTCCACCGAGTTCGACGCCGCCGCCAAGCACCCGGTCGTCTCCACCATGGCCGAGCAGCTGGCGATCGTCGACGGCAAGGGCGACCTGGGCGGCACCATGCGCCTGGGCCTCTACCCGGCCAAGCTCGCCGAGGGCTCGATCGTCCGCGAGGTCTACGGCGGCGAGCCGTACGTCGAGGAGCGCCACCGCCACCGCTACGAGGTCAACAACGCCTACCGCGCGGACCTGGAGAAGACCGGCCTGCAGTTCTCCGGCCTCTCGCCCAAGGGCGACCTGGTCGAGTACGTCGAGTACCCGCGCGAGGTGCACCCGTACCTGGTGGCCACCCAGGCCCACCCGGAGCTCAAGTCCCGCCCGACCCGCCCGCACCCGCTGTTCGCGGGCCTGGTCAAGGCCGCCATCGAGATCAAGACGGCCGCGGCCGCGGAGTAGTCCCCGGCCCCGGTCGTTCACCGGACGGCGGTCCCGCGATTCCCGCGGGGCCGCCGTCCGGCGTTAGATTGTGTCGTACTGACGAAAAGGGGAGAGCGATGGACGAGCAGAGCGACCTGGTGATCGCCGACACGGCCGAGGAGTGGGAGGTCCGGGCGAGCTCGACGCCGTTCCAGGGCCGGGTCACCGGCGTGCGCAGCGAGGAGGTCCGGATGCCCGACGGCAGCTGGTCCCGGCGCGACTACCAGACCCACCCCGGCTCGGTGTCCGTGCTCGCCCTGGACGACAAGCAGCGGGTGCTGGTGCTGCGCCAGTACCGCCACCCCGTCCGCCAGCGGCTCTGGGAGCTGCCGGCCGGCCTGCTCGACGTGCCCGGCGAGAACCCCTGGCACGCCGCCCAGCGCGAGCTGTACGAGGAGGCGCACTGCCGGGCCGACACCTGGCGGATCCTGGCCGACTACTACACCTCCCCGGGCGGCACCGACGAGGCGCTGCGGATGTTCCTGGCCACCGACCTGGCCGAGGCCGAGGGCGAGCGGTACGAGGCCGAGGGCGAGGAGCAGGAGATCGAGGTCGCCTGGGTGCCGGTGCCCGAGCTGATCCGGCTGATCCAGGCCGGGCAGCTGCACAACCCGACTCTGGTCACCGGCGTCCTCGCCGTGCACGCCGCGCTGACCTCCCCGGACGGCCTGGACGGGCTGCGCCGCCCGGACGCGCCGTGGCCGGCCCGCCCCTTCGAGGTCTGAGCACCCGTCGGGGCGCGGGGACCCGTTCGGGGCGTGGGCGAACCAGCGGGGTTGATGCCTTGGGGTGATTCACCGGTTCGTACGACCGGATGTCACCTCCGATCAGTCGGACGGTCGAACTACGCTTCGCAGACAGGGCGCCCGTCCCGGGCCGCCTCCGCCGAGCGCAGCGGGCCGACCGGCCGGACGCCGGGCGCGGGATGACGTCGGGAGTGGCACGGGTGGCGAGGAAGACGGCGACGATGGACCCCGGCCCCGACGCGCCCGCCGGCGCCGTCCCGGGGCTCGACCGGCTGCCCGCCGGGCCCGCCCTGTTCGCCGGGCGGCGCACCGAACTGGCCGCGCTGCGGGCGGCCGCGACCCGCCGGGTGAGCGGCCGCTGCCCCGTCCTGGTGCTGGCCGGGCGCCCCGGCTCGGGCCGGACGGCGCTCGCCGCCCGCTTCGCCCGGACCGTCGCCGCCGACTACCCGGACGGCGTGCTGTTCGCCCGGCTGTCCGCCCCGGACGGCGGGCGGGTGCCGCCGGGCCGGGCCGCCCGGCTGCTGCTGGAGCAGCTCGACCCGCAGGCCGCCGTGCCGCTGCCCGGCGCCGTCGAGGACGGCCGGGACGAACCGGGCGGCGTGGCCCTGCGGGAGGCCCTGGCGGGACGCCGGGTGCTGCTGGTGCTGGACGACGTACGGGACGCCGGGCAGCTGTGGCCGCTGCTCGCCGACGAGCCCGGCTGCTTGGTGCTCGCCACCACGGCCGGGCCGCTCACCGGCATCGAGGACATCGACCCGGTGATCCTCGGCGGGCTGGACCGGCAGGCCTCCGGGGAACTGCTGGCCGACCTGGTGGGCGGCACCCGGGTCTCCTGCGACCCGGTCGGCGCGGCCGACCTCGCCGAGGCCTGCGCCTCCGGGCCGGCCGCGCTGCGGCTGATCTCGCGGTGGCTGCGCGGCAACCCGAAGATCGCGGTCACGGACGCGGCCCGCGAGCTCACCCGGGCGGTGGGGGAGGAGTCGGAGGCCTCGGGCGCCGAGGGCGCCGGTCGCCGGGCGGGGAAGGCCAAGGCCGCGAAGGGCGCGAGGACCGCCAAGGCCGGCCGGACGCTGAGGACCGACACGGCAGCGGAGAAGAAGGAGGAGGGCGCCCAGGCACAGGACGGGGCCGCGGAGTCCGTCGCCGCGCCCGAGCCGGCCGGCGACCCGTCGACCTGGGTCAAGCCCGCGCCCGCGCCCGCCGAGCCGGTGCCCGTCCCCGACAACGACCCGCTGCTGGGCGCCTTCACCCTGCTCTACCGGGGACTGCCGGCCGCCCAGGCGCGGATGCTGCGCACCCTCACGCTGGCCCCGGCGCAGACCGCCGACCCGCGCACTGCCTCCGCCCTGGTCGGCTGCCCGGTGCCGGAGGCGGCCGCGACGCTGGCCGCGCTGGCCGAGCTGGAGCTGCTCGGCGCGGAGGCGCCGGCCGCCGACGGCACCCCGCGCTACCGGGTGCCCGGGCGGCTCTACCAGCGGCTGGTCCGGCTGCGGGAGCAGGAGGACCGGCCCGCCGAGACCGAGCTCGCCCGGGCCCGGCTGCTGGAGCGGCTGGTCCGGCTGACCGAGTCGGCCCGCGCCCTGCTGGACCCGGCCGACGGCCCGGCCCCCGACCCGCTGCCCGCCGCGCTGCGGTTGGACTCGGCCGGGCACGCCCGGGACTGGCTGGCCGGGGAGCGGGAGCTGCTGCTCGGCGCGGTGGCCGACGCGATCGGCCAGGGCGACCTGGACGGCTCGGCCGGCCGGCTGGTCACCGCGCTGCTGCGGGCGCTGCCGCTGACCGGCACGGCCGCCCCCGCCGACCTCTACCGGCTGCACGAGCTGGTGCTCACCGTCGCCGAGCGCAACGGGCGCCCCCGCCGGGCCTCGGCGGCGCTGCTCAACCTGGGTGACCTCCAGGCCGCCGCGGGCCGCTGGGAGCAGGCCGCCGGGCACTACCGGGCCGCCCTGGAGCACGCCCGTGCGGTCGGCGACGAACCGCTCTGCGCCCGGGCCCTGGAGGGCGCGGCGGGCTGCCACCGGGCGCTCGGCGACGCGGTGCGCGCCGCCGACTGGTACGGGCGGGCGCTCGGGCTGCGGCAGTCGCTGGGCGACCACGCGGCCGAGGCCCGCCTGCTGGCCCGGGTCGCCGAGGCGCACACCGCCCAGCGCCGCTTCGAGGAGGCCGACCGGGAGTACCGGGCCGCGCTGGCCGTGCTGCGCCGGATCGGCGACGAGCGCGGCCGGGAGGCGGTCGGCACGGCCCTCGCGGACCTGCGGGAACGCGTCGACGGCGGGTGGTGAGGGCGGTTTCGGAGGTATCGTCGAAAGTGCCCTGTTACGACACCTATGACAGGTAAGTTCCAGTGGAAGCCTACGAACCTGCCAATGCCTTCGCCGAAATTATTCGATTTGGAAGGCTGACAGGCCGCCTGGGCTTCATTACACTCGAACTCAGTCGCGCAGCGATCCCCTGCCCCGGCATGCCCGGAGGCTTCCCCACGTGCGCGTCGCCCACCGGTCTTCTCCGGTCGGGACCCCCATGGCAAGAGGACGTGTTCAGTCGTGAAGGTCGGCATCCCCCGCGAGGTCAAGAACCACGAGTACCGCGTGGCCATCACGCCCGCCGGCGTGCATGAGCTGGTCCGCAACGGCCACGAGGTCTACATCGAGGACAACGCCGGTCTCGGCTCCTCGATCCCCAACGAGGAGTACGTGGCCGCCGGCGCCGCCATCCTCCCCACCGCCGACGAGGTGTGGGCCACGGCCGACCTGCTGCTGAAGGTCAAGGAGCCCATCGCCTCCGAGTACCACCGGCTGCGGAAGGGCCAGACCCTCTTCACGTACCTGCACCTGGCGGCCGACCGGGCCGGCACCGACGCGCTGGTCGCCTCCGGCACCACCGCCATCGCCTACGAGACCGTGCAGCTGGGCAACGGCGCGCTGCCGCTGCTCGCCCCGATGTCCGAGGTCGCGGGCCGGCTGGCCCCGCAGGTCGGCTCGTACCACCTGATGCGCCCGGCCGGCGGCCGCGGCGTGCTGCCCGGCGGCGTGCCCGGCACCCACCCGGCCAAGGCCGTCGTCATCGGCGGTGGCGTCTCCGGCTGGCACGCGGCCACCATCGCCATCGGCATGGGCTACGACGTGACCCTGCTGGACCGCGACATCAACAAGCTGCGCGAGGCCGACCGGATCTTCGGCACCAAGATCAAGGCCATCATGTCCAACTCCTTCGAGCTGGAGAAGGCCGTCCTGGACGCCGACCTGGTCATCGGCGCCGTGCTGATCCCGGGCGCCAAGGCCCCGAAGCTGGTCACCAACGAGCTGGTCTCCCGCATGAAGCCGGGCTCCGTGCTCGTCGACATCGCCATCGACCAGGGCGGCTGCTTCGAGGACTCGCACCCGACCACGCACGACGACCCGACCTTCCAGGTCCACAACTCGGTCTTCTACTGCGTGGCCAACATGCCGGGCGCCGTCCCGAACACCTCCACCTACGCGCTGACCAACGCCACCATGCCGTACGTGCTGGAGCTGGCCAACCGGGGCTGGAAGGAGGCGCTGCGCCGTGACGCGGCGCTCGCCAAGGGCCTGAACGTCCACGAGGGCCAGATCACCTTCCCGGCCGTGGCCGAGGCCTTCGGCCTGGAGTCGGTCACGCTGGAGAGCGTGCTCGCCTGAACCCCCTGACCGCACGGCGGTCGTTCGCCCCCGACCCGATGCCCTCGGGTCGGGGGCTTCGCCGTGCCCGTGAACAGCGGGTGGACCGGGCGGGTCGCTCTGTCGTCAATTTCCGTCGGTGGTGTCACCCGACCCTCGGCGTCCCGCAGAAACGTTAGGGTCATGGGCCTGCTCATCCCTTGACAGCAGCCCGCCCGATAGTCGACACATCGTGCCCACTACCGTGGATTGTGTTGCTGCGAACGCCTTGAACGGCCTAGAGTCGCAAACCGTCGGCATGCTGCCACGCTGACGAATCGACATAGAGTCCTGGATCCCCAAGGAGGTAAGACGACTTGTGAATGAGTCGACAATTGCTCCCGGGGGTGGTCAGCCAGGACTGGCGGAGCTCACCGCCGGCCAGCCGAGTGAGGAGCCCGGGGCCCGGCAGGCAACCGTGGGCTCGGCCGAGGTCGGCTCGGTCGCACTCCGTACCTTCGAAGCACGCCAGAACACAGCACAGGTGACCACGGTGACCGATCACGACGCCGACTTGGCGGCCTACGGCCTGGCCTACGGCGAGTTCGCCTACGGCGCCTACGACGACCCGGACGCCGAGTACGAGCCGGACCCGGAGTACGCCGCCACGCTGGCCCCCGACGCCGCCCGCCAGCGCCGCGAGCGGGTCGGCCCGACCGGCCGCCCGCTGCCGTACTTCCCGATCCCCGCGCCGGTCGCCGAGCACGGCCCCGCCCAGATCATCGCCATGTGCAACCAGAAGGGCGGCGTCGGCAAGACCACCTCGACCATCAACCTGGGCGCGGCGCTGGCCGAGTACGGCCGCCGGGTGCTGCTCGTCGACTTCGACCCGCAGGGCGCGCTCTCGGTCGGCCTCGGCGTCAACCCGATGGAGCTCGACGTCACCGTCTACAACCTGCTCATGGAGCGGGGCCTGACGGCCGATGAGGTGCTGCTCAAGACCGCCGTCCCGGGCATGGACCTGCTGCCCTCCAACATCGACCTCTCCGCCGCCGAGGTGCAGCTGGTCAGCGAGGTGGCCCGGGAGTCCGCGCTGGCGCGCGCGCTCAAGCCGCTGCTGCCGGACTACGACTACGTCATCATCGACTGCCAGCCCTCGCTGGGCCTGCTGACGGTCAATGCGCTGACGGCCGCTCACAGCGTGATCGTCCCGCTGGAGTGCGAGTTCTTCGCACTGCGCGGCGTCGCGCTGCTGACCGAGACCATCGAGAAGGTGTGCGAGCGGCTCAACCCCGAGCTGCGCCTGGACGGCATCCTCGCGACCATGTACGACTCGCGCACCGTGCACAGCCGCGAGGTGCTGGCGCGGGTCGTCGAGGCGTTCGGCGAGCACGTCTTCCACACCGTCATCGGGCGGACCGTGCGCTTCCCGGAGACCACCGTCGCCGGCGAGCCGATCACGACCTACGCCACCAACTCGGTCGGGGCCGCCGCCTACCGCCAGCTCGCCAGGGAGGTGCTCGACCGGTGCCGCCCCGCCGAGTGAGTCTCCCGGGTGCCGACGAGCTGTTCCGGACCACCGGCGGGATGGCGCTGTCGCCGTCCCTCGCCCCGCGTCCGGCCGCCGAGGCATCCAGACCGGAGACCGCGCGGACCGTCAACGGCACCGAGGGCGCCGAGGGTGCCGAGGCCGCCCAGGGGGCCCAGGACGGCCGGCGGGCACCCCAGGAGCAGCAGCCGGCCACCGCGGTGCCGCAGCCCGGCCAGCCGCCCGCCCAGCGGGCCGCCGGGGGCCAGGGCGCCGCACCGGCCGGGGCCACCGCGGCCGCCGGCCGCGACACCGCCCCCGCACCGGCGGGCCGTTCCCACGCCGGCGCCGCCGAGGAGCAGGCCGGTGCCGCCGGACGCGCCCGGCCGCGCGGCCGGGCGCCGCGCCGCCCGAGCGGGCGCGAGCGGCACGACGAGAAGATCACCGTGTACGTGTCCGCCGAGGAGCTCATGGACCTGGAGCACACCCGGCTGGTGCTGCGCGGCGAGCACGGCCTGGCCGTGGACCGCGGGCGGATCGTCCGGGAGGCCATCGCGGTCGTCCTGGCCGACCTGGAGCAGCGCGGCGAGGCCTCGATCCTGGTCCGGCGGCTGCGCGGCCGTTAGGGCCCGGCTCCTCGGCCCGACTCCTCGGCCCGGCTGTCGGGGCCGTCCGTGGGCCTGTCCCGTGCCGTGGGTCCGTGGCGGGCCGGTCGGCGGGGTGTCGGCGGCGTGTCGGTGGGCCCCGTGGCCGGACGGCCGGTGCGGGCGGGTGAAGATGGACCGCCATGCCGAGCACCGTCGAACCAGCCGCCAGCGCCGTGAACGCCACCGAGGAGGAGTCCCGGGGCGGCTTCCGGGTACGGCTGGACAACTTCGAGGGCCCCTTCGACCTGCTGCTCGGCCTGATCGCCAAGCACAAGCTGGACGTCACCGAGGTGGCACTGGCCACCGTGACGGACGAGTTCCTGGCGCACATCCGGGCGATGGGCCCGGACTGGGACCTGGACGCGGCGACCGAGTTCCTGGTGGTGGCCGCCACCCTGCTCGACCTCAAGGCCGCCCGGCTGCTGCCGGTGGCCGAGGTCGAGGACGAGGCGGACCTGGCCCTGCTGGAGGCGCGTGACCTGCTGTTCGCGCGGCTGTTGCAGTACCGGGCGTACAAGCGGGCGGCGGCCGTGTTCGGCGAGCGCTGGGCGGCCGAGCTGCTGCGGCGGCCCCGGACCGTCGGGCTGGAGCCCCGGCACGCTGAGCTGCTGCCCGAGGTGGTCATCACCGTCGGCGCGGAGCGGCTCGCCCGGCTGGCGGCCAAGGCGATGGAGCCCAGGCCGAAACCGGTGGTGTACGTGGACCACATCCACACCCCGCCGGTCAGCGTGCGCGAACAGGCCGCGCTGGTGGTCGGGCTGCTCACCGAGCTCGGTGAGGCCTCCTTCCAGCAGCTGGTCGCGGACGCGCCGGACACCCTGGTGGTGGTCGCCCGGTTCCTGGCGCTGCTGGAGCTGTACCGGGAGCGGGCGCTGGACTTCGAGCAGCCGGAGGCGCTCGGGGAGCTGCGGGTGCGCTGGGTGGCCGAGGAGGGCCGGGGCCCGGTCGAGGTGACGGACGAGTTCGACCGGCCCGCCGGCGGTGCGGAACGGGCCGAGGAGGAGGACGGGCGGCGATGAGCGGCGGGAAGGACGGCGGGAACGGCGGCGGGCGGCCGGTGCGGCGCCCGCTCGGGCTGCCGGGGCAGCCGCGGGCGGAGGAGTGGCTGGAGCCGGCCTTCGAGCTGCTGCCGGACCCGGTGGCGGCGCCGGCGGCTCCGGCAGCTCCAGCGGTGCCGCCGGAGGCCGCTCCGGGGCCGAGGGACGGCGAGCCCCGGGTGGTGCACCAGAAGTCGGCCCCGTCGACTTCCGGTGCGCCGGAGCCGGTCGGGACGGATTCGGCCGGGACGGATTCGGTGGGAACGGATCCGGTCGAGCCCGGGCCGGTCGGGCCGGGGCTGCGGGCCGAGCTGGAGGCGATCCTGATGGTCGTCGACGAGCCGGTCGGCGAGGAGCGGCTGGCCGGGCTGCTGGAGCGGTCGCGGGCCGAGGTGGCCGCGGCGCTGCGCGGCCTGGCCGCCGAGTACACCGCCCAGGGGCGGGGCTTCGACCTGCGGCTGGTGGCCGGTGGCTGGCGGTTCTACAGCCGGGAGACCTGCGCCGAGACGGTCGACCGCTTCCTGCTGGACGGCCAGCAGGCCCGGCTCACCCAGGCCGCGCTGGAGACCCTGGCGGTGGTCGCCTACCGGCAGCCGGTGTCCAGATCACGGGTTTCCGCCGTCCGCGGTGTGAACTGTGACGGCGTGATGCGTACCCTGGTACAGCGAGGACTGGTGGAAGAGGCCGGATCCGAGCCCGAAACAGGTGCGATCCTGTATCGGACGACGAACTACTTCCTGGAACGGATGGGGCTCCGCGGCTTGGACGAGCTGCCGGAGCTCGCTCCCTTCCTGCCCGAGGTCGACGACGTGGAAGCGGAGTCCCTGGAGGGCACGATGATCGCGGAGGCGGTCTCCGCCGCTGCCGCGCAGGCCGCGGACGGCAGTGGCGAGGCCGATCGGGCAACGCCTGATCGGTAGGGGGAGGTGAGGTCGGCCGAGACGACCGCACATCCCAGACGGAACGACGTACGGACACTTTGATGCGTAGCAGTGGCAACGGCAGGAACGGCAGCGGCGGCGGTAGCGGTCGCGGCGGACAGGGCGGGGGTCGGGGCGGCTCCTACGGCGGCGGCAGCGGCGGCGGCAGCGGTCGCGGCGGTTCGGGCTCGGGCTCGGGTTCGCGCGGCGGCTCGTACGGTGGGGGCTCCTACGGCGGTGGCTCGGGTTCCGGTTCGGGCTCGCGCGGCGGCTCCTACGGTGGGGGCTCCTACGGCGGCGGCTCGGGCTCGGGCTCTGGCTCGCGCGGCGGGTCGTACGGCGGCGGCTCGGGCTCTGGCTCGCGCGGTGGTTCGTACGGTGGCGGCTCGGGTTCCGGTTCGGGTTCGCGCGGCGGTTCGTACGGGCGCGACGGCGGCCGTCGGGACGACCGGCGCGACGACCGGCGGGACGACCGCCGCTTCCCGGACCGCCCGCTGCGGCCCGAGGAGCGCAGGTACGACCGCCCCGAGTTCGGTGGCGGCCCGAACGCCACCCCGGCCCGCGGCGGCTTCGCCGGCCGGCGGCCCAGCCCGGCCCCGCGCCCGCGCCGGGAGGGCCAGGGCGCCCCGGGCGACCCGCGCCGTCAGCCGCAGCGCTCGCGCGAGCTCCAGGCCAAGATCGAGGACGCCGTGCTGGCCCGGCACGACAAGCCGGCCGTCAAGCTGCCCAAGACCTTCGGCGAGCCCGAGGGCGAGCGCCTGCAGAAGGTGCTGGCCCGGGCCGGCATCGGCAGCCGGCGCGCCTGCGAGGAGCTGATCGAGCAGGGTCGGGTCGCGGTCAACGGCAAGCAGGTCACCGAGCAGGGCAAGCGGGTCGACCCGGAGAAGGACGAGATCAAGGTCGACGGCCTGACCGTCGCCACCCAGTCCTACCTGTTCTTCGCGCTCAACAAGCCGGCCGGCGTGGTCTCCACCATGGAGGACCCGGACGGCCGCCAGTGCCTGGGCGACTACGTGACCAACCGGGAGACCCGGCTGTTCCACGTCGGCCGGCTGGACACCGAGACCGAGGGCATCATCCTGCTCACCAACCACGGCGAGCTGGCCCACCGCCTCACCCACCCGAAGTACGGCGTGACCAAGACCTACCTGGCCGCCATTCAGGGCCCGATCCCGCGTGACCTGGGCAAGCAGCTGGCCCAGGGCGTGGAGCTGGAGGACGGCTACGCGCGCGCCGACAGCTTCAAGGTGATCTCCAACGTCGGCAAGAACTACCTGGTCGAGGTGACCCTGCACGAGGGTCGCAAGCACATCGTCCGCCGGATGCTGTCCGAGGTCGGCTTCCCGGTCGAGAAGCTGGTGCGCACCCACTTCGGTCCGATCGCCCTGGGCGACCAGAAGTCGGGCTGGCTGCGCCGCCTGACCAACCCCGAGGTCGGCCAGCTGATGCGCGAGGTCGGCCTGTAGGACCCGGGCCGTACGGCCGCTGTTCGTCGGAGGGTCCCCCGCCCGTGGTGGCGGGGGACCCTCCGACGTGTGTGTGAGCCGGGACGCAACCGCTGGTCACGGCCTTGTCAGCGCCATGATCCGTGGCCGAGGATGGCCACCGGAGCACCGCCCCGCCGCGTGGCGGGACTGCGCCAGCACGGGCGCCGCAGGGGTGTTCCGGAGCGAACAGGGGGAGACGGCGTCGTGTCCGATGCAGCACTGGGGCGGTCCGCCGGACACGCGCTCGGCCCGTTGGGACTGGCCGAGCCGGACGGGCAGGTGTACGCGGCACTGGTCGCCAACCCGCAGTCCACCGCGGAGGAGCTGGCCGAGAGCTGCGGCCTGACGCTCCAGCAGGGCGTGCGCGCGCTGGACCGGTTGGCGCAGCAGGGGATGGCCACCCGGGCGCCGGTGGACCGGGAGCGCTACCTGCCGGTCGCCCCGGACGTGGCGATAGGGACCCTGATCGGCCACCGGGAGTCCGAACTGCGCAGCGCCCGGGCCGAGATGCACCGGCTGATGGACGCCTTCCGGGAGGCCTCGCGGTACACCGACCCGGCGCACTCGGTGGAGGTGCTGACCGGCGGCGAGGCGATCGCCCAGCGGCTGGAGCACATCACCGGGACCAGCCAGTACCAGGTCCGCGGCTTCGACCGCCCGCCGTACATCCAGGACCCGGTTTCGGCGATGCCGTTGCAGCGGCGGCGGTTGCGGGAGGGCCTGCGGTTCCGGACGGTCTACGACCGGGAGGCGGTGGCCTGGCCCGGCCGCCTGGAGCGGAACATCCTGGTCGGCGTCGCGGACGGCGAGGAGGCGCGGGTGCGGCCGACGCTGCCGATGAAGATGATCATCTCGGACGACCGGATGGCGATCATCCCGATCAGCGTCGGCGACAGCGTGCTGGACGCGGCCTACGTGATCCACCCCTCGGCACTGCTCCAGGCCCTGGACACGCTGTTCGAGGCCGAGTGGGAGCGGGCCGTGCAGTTGCAGGCCGCGATCGGCACCGGGGACGCCTCGCCGGAGCCGGACGCCGACCACCGCAAGCTGCTGGGGCTGCTGGCCGCCGGACTGACCGACGAGTCGATCGCCCGCTCGCTGGGTTGGAGCGCCCGGACCACCCAGCGGCGGTTGCAGGCCCTGATGCGCTCGCTGGGCGCCACCACCCGCTTCCAGGCCGGGATGGCGGCCCGGGAGCGGGGGTGGCTGTGAGCCGGGGGCTCTGAGGCGGGGTGGCTGTCGACCCGGGTGACGGGCTCCGGTCGGCCGCTCAGCTCCAGGGGCTGAGCGAGGCCCAGCGGCCGTCCGGGCCGCGGTCGACCTTCTCCAGGCCGACCACGGCGGACCGGTTCAGCCGCCCGTAGATGTGCGGGAACAGCACGCCGGGCGTGGCGCCGGGCGGCGGGGCGCCGTGCGCGGCCTCCCACTTGACCATCGGCTCCACCAGTGCCTCCTCGATCAGCAGCACCATCAGCGGGTCCGGGGTGTCGGCGAAGAAGGAGTTGGCCACCGCGAGCGCCGTCTGCTCGTCCGCCGAGCAGTGGATGAACCCGTCGGTGAGCAGCGACGCGGTGGCGTACGGGCGGCCGGGGTCGGACAGCCAGTCGTCCAGGGGGGCGAGATGGAGGATCATGTTCCTTTTGTACCCGCTTTCCGGTCCTGAGCGGTCGTCACGGGGCCTCTGGCCTCACAGCCCGGCCACCTTGGCGGCGGCGGACACCTCGTACACCAGGGTGAGGCTGCGGCGGGCGCCCGGGCCGAGCGGGACGTCCCAGCGGACGATGCCCTCCGTGTCGAAGGCGTCCGGTGCCGGGGAGCACTCCTCCTTGCGCAGCCGCACCTCGACCTCGGCCACCTCGGAGACCGGCACCCGCTCGCGGACCGTGACCAGCTGCTCGTCGTGCTCCTCCGGGCCGGAGAAGCGGGACAGGTGCAGCCGGACGGTCCGGGTGGTGGTCCGGCGGCCGCTCAGGCCGGTGGTGCCGCTTCGCTCCTCGGTCTCGCGGACCACCCGGTAGCCGTCCGTACTGCCGAAGGACAGCTCGGTGTCGGCGCCGGCGGCGGTGAAGCGCAGCTCGCCGCGGCCGGTGAAACCGCTGCCGCGGACCAGCTCGACCGGGCCGGCCAGCAGCGGGTGCCCGGCCGCGTTGCGGAACCGGACCACCCGGGTGACCAGCGGGGACAGCTCCGGGGCACAGGCGAACTCGCTGCTCGCCGGGCCGGTGAAGGCGCCCAGCGGGACCCGGTGGGCGCGGCCGTCGGAGGGGACGGTGGCCGGGGCGGGGGCGGGCAGCACCCGGACCTCGCCGCCGTCGTCCAGGCCGGGGACGGCCGCGTCCGGGGCCAGGGTGCTGACCTCCTCCTCGCGCAGTTCGACTTCGACCGTGCGGCGCTCCTCGTCGGTGCGCTCGCGCAGCACCAGCAGGTCCTCGGTGAGCACCGGCGGGTCGGTGGCCAGGGCGGAGCGGGCGGTGGAGAAGGTCAGCCGGGCGCCGGTCCAGTCCTCGCCGGTGCGCTGCCAGACCACCGCCTCCGACTCCAGTCGCAGGCTGCCGGCGTCCAGCGTGGCGCGGTACGACGGGCGCCACAGGGCACAGGGCACCAGGTGGTGGACGGTCAGCTCGGCCGGGCCGGGGTGCTCGGCCTCGACCGTGAGCTCCAGGTGGGCGTGCAGCTCGGCGGGCTCCTCCTCGGCCTCGTCCAGGGCCAGCAGGGCCTGGGAGCGCTCCTGGTCCAGGCGGCGCAGCCGGGAGCGGGCGGCCCGCAGCTCCTCGCCGTGGCGCTCCCGCTCGGCGTCCACCCGGTCCAGCTCGCGGGCCCAGCGGGTGCGCTCGATCTCGCCGACGCCGGCGCCCTCGCCGACCTCGCGCAGCAGGTCCGCGGTCAGCTGGGCGAGCAGGGCGAGCCGGGCCTCCAGCCGGGCGCGGGTCTGGTCGGCGAGGCGGTACTCGGCCTCCAGCCCGTGCAGCCGGTGGCGTAGCGCGGAGTCCGCCGGGCCGGGCGGCAGCGGCGCGCGCGGGGACCAGGAGCGCACCAGCCGGGCCTCCAGCACCCGGGTGCCGGGGGCGGCGGACTCGGCGCGCAGGGTGCGGTCCACGGCGAGGGCGGTGAGCGGGCCCAGCCGCAGCCGCTGGACGCCCGCGGCGAGGCGGACGGTCACCGAGCGCTCGACCTGGGCGCGGTCCTCCAGGCAGGTGACGGCGGTGACGGGGAGGGGGACGAGGACGGGGCCGGGGACGGGGCCGGGAAGGGGGAGAGGAACGGGGAGGGGAACGGTCTCTTCGGTCATCTGTCAGTTCCTCCGGTTTCCGCCGACGATGGCCTTTCCGGCCGGGATCTTGATCTGGTAGCCGCCGTCCAGCTCGGTGCGGCCGCCCGGCGCCAGCTCGACCCGCCAGAGCCGGGTGCCGGCCGGGCACTCCGGGGTGGGGACGGCCGGGGCCTGCCAGTCCGCGCGCTCCTCGATCCGGATCTCGGCGTCCGAGGCGACCGGCACGCGCTCGCGGACCTCGACCGTGACGGGGCGGCCGAGCCGGTTCGCCAGTTGGACGTGCACCCGGTGGTCGAGCACGGTGCTGTTGCCTTTCAGCATGCCGGTGGCGGACTCGCGCAGCTCGGTGCGGCGCGCCACCTCGACGCTCTCGGTGACGCCGATGCCCAGGCTCCGGGTGCCGCCGGGGGCGAGGGTCGGCAGGGCGGCGGTGAGCAGGAACTCGTCGTCCACGGTGACCTCGACCGGGCCGGCCAGCACGGCGCGGTCGGTGCGGTTGGCGAGCACCAGGGTCGCGTACACCTTCTCCTCGACGGCCGGGACGGTGACGTACTCGGGGCTGACGGAGAGCGGGATCTCGTCCACCGTGACGGTGTGCCAGGTGCCGTCGGAGGGCACGTCGGCGCGGGCGGCGGCGTCGAAGCGGTGGTCGAAGGAGCCGGCCGATACGCGGGGCGGGACGGCGTGGCGGGGGAGGGTGAGGCCGGTCAGGCGGGTGCCCGGGTGGATCCGCTGTCGGGTGTCGTGCTCCAGCCGGGCCGGGGCCGGGCGCAGGGTGCCGCGGCGGTCGGCGGGGGCGTCGGGGCCGGCCAGCTGGAGGTCGGGGTAGTCGAGCAGGTCGGCCGCCGGGACGAAGCCGGTGGTGGGGGGTGGGGTCGCGCGGCGGCGGCGGGCGGAACGGCGGGCCTCCGCCGGCGGGGCGCCGCCGAAGGCCTGCGGCATCGGGGCGGCCGCGGGGGCCGGCGCTCCGGGGGCGGGCGGGGCGCCGTAGCCGGCGAAGCCGGGCGCCACGGGGGCGGGGGGTGCGGGGGTGCTGGGTGCGGAGGGCAGCGGGGCGGAGGGCGGCTCCGGGACGCTGAGCATGCCGCCGCCGGACGGGCCGGCGGGCGCCGCCTCGTCCGCGAGGAACTCGGCGCGGGGGCCGGCCGGGCGGGCGCCGCCGACCCGGGCCGACAAGCGGGGGCCGGGCTTGGGTGCGCCGGGTGGGACCGGGAGCGGGACGTTGCGACGGCGGGGACGGCGGGCGGGGCGGTCGGCCGTGGCCGTGTCGTAGCCGGTGAAGAGGTCGGACAGGCCGGCCGGGGGCTCGCGCCAGCCGGAGGGCGGCGGGGCGGGCTGGCTGCGGCCGATCCGCAGGGAGGCGAGCCGGGGGAGGTCGGTGCGGCGGTCGAGGTCGGCGGTGGACAGGGCGAGCCGGACGCCCGTCCAGTCCTCGCCGGTGCGCTGGGCGACGGCGGCGCGCAGGACCAGGTGGGCGGTGTCGGCGCCGGTGCGGTGGCTCAGACGGTAGGCGGGGACCCAGCGGGCGGTGGGGACGCCGTACTCCAGTTCCAGTTCGATCCGGTCGGGGACGGTCCCGGGGGTGTCGGTTTCGGGGGCGGTTTCGGGTGTGTCGGGGGCTGGGGTGTCGGGGGCTGGGGTGCTTGCGCTGGTGGTGAGGGTGAGCAGGACGGTTTCGGTGGTGCCGACCGGCTCGGTGCGGTCGGCGGTGGACGCCCGGTCCAGTCGGTCGGCGGCCAACTGGCGCTCATGGTCGGCGAGTTCGATCTCCCGGGTGAGCCGCTCGGAGCGCTCCTGGAGCCGGGCCAGTCGCTCGTCGACGAAGTCGGCGAGCTCCAGCCAGGCGTCCGCCGGGGTGCGGCGCAGCGGCTCGTCGGGGCGGCGCTGGGGCGGGACGGCGCGCAGCGCGGCGGTCTCGGCGATCGCGGCCAGGACCAGCCGGTGGCGCTCGTTCAGGGCGCCCTGGCGCTCCATGGCCTCGTCCAACTCACGTTGCAGCTGCGGGAGTTCGCCGGGCTCGTGGAGTTCGGCGAGGGTTTCGAGGCGGGCCTCGACCACCGCGGTGCCGGCCGGGCCGGAGAGCACCCGGGCCCGCAGCGAGTCCGCGCGCAGCGAGTCGGGCAGGCCGGTCAGTCGCAGCCGTCCACCCGCGGGGACCGGGACGGTGGCCCGGCGCCGGCACACCGCGCCCTCGGCGTACACCACGACGGAGTCCAGGACCGACGGGTGGGCCGGTACGGCCGGCCGTTTCGACGGCCCGGTCTGGCTGCTGTGCTGATCGTCCATGCGCATCCCCTTCGTTCGCGTCCGGTCGTCCTGCCGGCCGGTCGTCCGGTGTGCCGCGGCTCGCCCCGCCTGTCCCCCGGGCGGCCAGTCTGCCCCGCCGGGGGCCGGGCGTCGCCGGATTTCCCGGGGCACGGCGTGTGCACTGGGTGGGACGGGGCGCGGGGCGCGGTGGTTGCCGGGGCGTGGCGGTTGCCGGGGCGCGGCGGTTGGTGGGGTGTTGGTTGCCGGGGCGTGGCGGCCGGTGGGGGTGTTGGTTGCCGGGGCGTGGCCGTTGGCGGGGTCGGGGGTCGGCGGGGGGCGTCGGGTGGGAGGATGGGGCGCGGGCGCGCCCGGTCGGCTCCGGTACTTCGTCGCGCCCTCCGGCACCCGCTGAGCACCGCCCGATGTCGAGCACCGCCCGTGTGAACCGTCCAGTCGAGAACCGTGATCGAGGAGAGCCACCCGCCATGCGCACTGCCGTCGTCGTCGGCACCGGACTGATCGGCACCTCCGCAGCCCTGGCCCTGGCCGCACGCGGGCTGACCGTCCATCTGGAGGACGCGGACCCGGACGCCGCCCGCACCGCCGAGTCGCTCGGCGCCGGCATCACCGAACCCGCCGAGGGCCCGGTCGACCTGGCGATCATCGCCGTCCCGCCGGCCCTGGTCGGCAAGGTCCTCGCGGACTGCCAGCGCCGCAACCTGGCGCACTGGTACACCGACGTGGCCAGCGTGAAGTCCGGCCCGGGCAGCGAGATCGCCGCGCTGGGCCTGGACACCGTCCACTACATCGGCAGCCACCCGATGGCCGGCCGCGAGCGCTCCGGCCCGCTGGCCGCCCGCGCCGACCTGTTCGAGGGCCGCCCCTGGGTGCTCACCCCGACCGCCGACACCGACACCGACACACTCAACGCCGCGCTGGAACTGGTCGCGATGTGCGGCGCGGTGCCGATCGTGATGGACGCCGCCGCGCACGACCGGGCCGTGGCCCTGGTCTCGCACGCCCCGCAGCTGGTCTCCTCACTGGTCGCGGCCCGGCTGGAGCACGCCGACGAGACGGCCATAAGGCTCTCCGGCCAGGGCGTGCGCGACGTGACCCGGATCGCCGCCTCCAACCCCGGGATGTGGGTCGACATCCTGTCCGCGAACGCGGGCGCGGTCGCCGACGTGCTCGCCGAGGTCGCCAACGACCTCGGCGAGACCGTCACCGCGCTGCGCGCCCTGGCGGCCGAGGAGGAGGGCACGCGCCGCTCCGGTGCCGAGGGCATCGAGGCGGTGATGCGGCGCGGCAACACCGGCCAGGCCCGCATCCCCGGCAAGCACGGCGCCCCGCCCACCCGGTACGAGACCGTCGCGGTCGTCCTCGGCGACCAACCGGGCGAGCTGGGCCGGCTGTTCGGGGAGGTCGGCGAGGCCGGGGTCAACATCGAGGACGTCCTGATCGAGCACTCGGACGGGCAGCAGGTCGGCTTCGTCCAGCTGTCGGTGGCGCCGATGGCGGTCAAGCGGCTGACCGTGGCGCTGCGCGCGGGCGGGTGGAGCGTCCGGGACTGACGCTTCCGGACGGTGTCCGGGGCGGGGCGGTGCGCGGATCGGGTGCTGCGCGGACCGGGTGCCGCGCGGACCGGGTGCCGCGCGGGGTCGGGGCGGTGTCAGCGGAAGCAGGCGGGGAGGGGGAGCGAGCGTGATCATCGAGTTGCCGCTGGGGGAGACCCGGCACGGGTTCGCGGGCGAGCCGGTGGACCTCGGGAACGAGCGCTTCCTGCGGGCGGTGGTGGGCGGGGACTTCCTGGTCCGCCACCGCAGCGTGGCGGCGATGGTCGAGCGGCCCCGGCCGCAGCCGGTCCGGGCGGAGTTCTCCGCACCGGAGCCCGCCGAGCCGGAGCCGACCTGGAGCCTGCTGCTGCGCGCCGCGCACACCGCCTTCGCCGAGCACCTGCCGCTGAGCCTGTCGCCGGACGTGCTCTGGTACGCGGTGGTGCACGAGGTCGCGGCGCACGTGCGGATGTACCCGCCGCGCTACCGGGCGCTGTTCGGCGCGGCGGACCGCTCGCGGACGCTCGTCGTACGGGACGACTCGCTGGTGCCGGGCGACCTGCCGGTGCCGGGTGACTTGCCGGTGCGGGGTGACTTGCCGGTGCCGGGCGACTCGCCGGTGGGCGGCGGCGCCGACTGGGCGCGGTCGGTCCGGCTGGTCCGGGAGCCGCTGGCGGCGGCCCTCGGCACGGAGGTGGTCGAGCTGTTCCGGCCGGCCTTCTCCACCACCACGCCGGACGACGAGGCCTCTGCCCTGGTCGCGCTGATGGACGTGGTCAGCCCCTACTACGACTTCCGCTGGGAGACCCGCTGCGGCATCCCGCGGATCCGGCTGGAGGGCACCGCCGGGGACTGGGCGCTGCTCGCGGCCCGGGTGGACGCGCTGGCGGAGCGCTTCGACTGGCTGGTGCCGTGGTTCGACGGGCTGCGCCCGGTGCTGGCGGAGATCGCGGCGACGGCGGCGGGCGGCCCGGTGGACGAGCGCTTCTGGCGCTCGCTGTACAAGTGGGAGTCGGTGTCCGGCGGTCCGCTGGTGACCGGCTGGCTCACCGCCTTCTTCGCCCACACCCAGACCCCGGACGGCCCCCGGCTACGGCAGACCTTCGGCTGGCGGGAGGCGGCGGGCACCTCGTACCACCCGGACGCCTTCGCGGTGAACGACTTCCCCTCGCACCTGTCCGCGGTGCCGTTCGTCTGGGACCTCCTGGGCGTCGAGCGGCCGATGGTCCTCGTCGGCGGGGTGCTCGGGATCGAGCGGGACGGTGAATTCCTGCGGCCCCGGCTGGGGCACGCGGTGCTGGAGAGACGGGGTGGGCTGTGACGATCATCGATGTCGCGCTCGGGGACGGGCAGCAGCCGGGCGACGCGGCGCGGCTGGAGACGGTCGGGAACGACGGCTTCCTGGCGGCCGTGGTCGGCGGGGAGTTCAGCGTGCTCCACCGCAGTACGGGGACGCTGACGGCGGCGCCGAAGACGTACGAGCCGCGGGCGAAGCAGCCGGAGCCGACCTGGAGCCTGCTGCTGCGCGCCGCGCACACCGCCTTCGCCGAGCACCTGCCGCTGAGCCTGTCGCCGGACGTGCTCTGGTACGCGGTGGTGCACGAGGTCGCGGTACACGTACGGCTGAACGCGGAGCGGTACAAGGGGCTGTTCAACGCCACCCCCGGCGGCGGGAAGCGGACCGTCCAGGTCAGGGATGACAGCCTGCTGGACGCCGACGCGGACTGGGCCCGGTCGGTCCGGCTGGTCCGGGAGCCGCTGGCGGCGGAGATCGGGCCGGAGCTGGTGGAGTTCTTCCGGCCGTCGTTCTCGACCACCACGCCGGACGACGTCTCCTCGGTGCTGGTCGCGCTGATGGACGTGGTCAGCCCGTACTACGAGTTCCTCTGGACCACGATGTGCGGCATCCCGCGGATCCGGCTGGAGGGCACCGCCGAGGACTGGGCGCTGCTGGCCCGGCGGGTCGGCGAGCTCGCGGAGCGGTTCGAGCCGCTGGTGCCGTGGTTCGACGGGCTGCGCCCGGTGCTGGCGGAGATCGCGGCGACGGCGGCGGGCGGCCCGGTGGACGAGGGCTTCTGGCGCTCGCTGTACAAGTGGGAGTCCGAGTCCGGCGGGGACTTCGTCTCCGGCTGGATCACCGCCTTCTTCGCCCACACCCAGCGGCTCTCGGGGCCGCAGCCGCGCACGGACTTCCGCTGGCGGGACGGACGGGTGCGGTTCGAGGAGAACGCCTTCCCCTCGCACGTGTCCAAGGTGCCGTTCCAGTGGCAGACCCCGGTCGGGACGCGGTCGATGGCCTTCCTCGGCGGGGTGCTCGGGATCGAGCTGGACGGCGGGTACCTGCGGCCCCGGCTCGGGAACGCGGTGCTGGAGGTGCTGCGGGAGCCCGTGGACCCGGCGGCCGAGCAGGCGGCGCTGGCGGCCGCGCAGCTGCCGGCCGGGTGGACGGTCGAGCGGGTGCGGGAGGTCAGCGGGGCCGAGGGCGCCCGGTTGCTCAGCACCGACGGGATCCGGGCCGTGGACGCCATGACCGGTGCGGAGATGGGGCGACCGACCGCCCTGATCCGCTTCGGGATCGGCTGCGTGGTGCGGTTCGACGCCGACGGCCCGTGGCACGTCGGGATGCTGAACCCGCGCGACGGCATCGTCGGCTGCGAGGGTGCGCGTGGGCCCGAGCTGGCGGACGTGCTGCCCGGGATGGGGTGGTGACCGCCTCGGAGGTGGGGTGGTGACCGCCTCGGAGGTGGTGGGGTGACCGCTCCGGCGGTGGGGTGGTGACCGGACTGGGACGGGGTTCGGCGGCGGTCCATTAACCTTGAGGGAGACAATCCCCGGCCGCCCGCCCCCGTAGGCGCCGGCTTCCATGCGTCAGCATGCTCAGAGAGAGGTTCGGCCCCGTGGACACTGCCGACCGAGCGCACGCCCCGGTCGTCGTCGCCATCGACGGACCCTCCGGCTCCGGCAAGTCGACCGTCTCGCGGGCGGTCGCCGCCCGGCTGGGCCTGAGCTTCCTGGACACCGGCGCCATGTACCGGGCGATGACCTGGTGGATGCTGGCCAACGACGTGGACGTCGACGACCCGGAGGCGGTGGCCGTCGCGTGCGGCAAGCCCGTCATCGTGTCCGGTACGGACGCCGACGGGCCGACCATCACGGTGGACGGTCAGGACGTCTCCGGCCCGATCCGGGGCCCCGAGGTGACGGCGCAGGTCAGCGCCGTCTCCGCGGTGCCGGCGGTGCGGTCCCGGCTGGTGGAGCTGCAGCGCGGCTGCGCCGAGGTCGCCGAGCGCGGCATCGTCGCCGAGGGCCGGGACATGGGGACCGTCGTGTTCCCGCAGGCCACCGTCAAGGTGTTCCTGACCGCCTCCGAGGCGGCCCGGGCCGCGCGCCGGGCGGCCGAGCTGCGGGCCAAGGGCGTGGACGAGGCGACCATCACCGCGATGGCCGCCGACCTTGCGCGCCGCGACGCCGCCGACTCCTCCCGGGAGACGGCGCCGCTGGCCCAGGCCGCGGACGCGGTGCTGGTGGACACCAGTGAGCTCACCCTGGAGCAGGTGATCGGCCGGATCACCGCGCTGGTGGAGGAGCGGGCCGGGCTGTCGTCGGTCTGACCGATCGACCCGCGTGGGTGTCCGGTCGGTCTGACCGGTTGACCCGCGTGGGTCCGGTCGGTCTGACCGGTTGACCCTTGTGGGTCCGGTCGGCCGGTCCGGCCGACCATCGAACGAACCGCGGGCCGTCAGGCGCCGCGGGAGGAAACCATCGCGCTGCCCCAGCGGGGCAGGTACGCACGGCACGCCCCTGGGAAGGGCCGGGCCGGGAAACGGAACAGACGAACATGACCGCAGACCACTCCGCCGGGCCCGGCGAGCTGGACGCCGCCGACTACGCCGAGTACATGGCCCTCGCGGCCGAGGAGGGCTTCGACCTCGACGGTTTCGACGGCGAGGACGGCGCCGAGCACGTCCGACTGCCGGTGCTGGCCGTCGTCGGCCGCCCGAACGTCGGCAAGTCGACCCTGGTGAACCGCATCATCGGCCGCCGCGAGGCCGTCGTCGAGGACAAGCCGGGCGTCACCCGCGACCGGGTCACCTACGAGGCCAGCTGGAACGGCCGCCGCTTCAAGGTGGTCGACACCGGCGGCTGGGAGATCGACGTCCTCGGCATCGACGCCATGGTCGCCGCGCAGGCCGAGCTGGGCATCGAGCAGGCCGACGCGGTCCTGTTCGTCGTGGACGCCACCGTCGGCGCCACCGACACCGACGAGGCCCTGATCAAGCTCATCCGCCGGGCCGGCAAGCCGACCGTCCTGTGCGCCAACAAGGTCGACGGCCCGTCCACCGAGGCCGAGGCCGCCTACCTGTGGTCGCTGGGCCTGGGCGAGCCGTTCCCCGTCTCCGCCCTGCACGGCCGCGGCTCCGGCGACCTGCTGGACGCCGTCATGGACGCGCTGCCCGAGGCCCCGCCGCAGACCTTCGGCGACGCCGCCCCCGGCGGCCCGCGCCGGATCGCGCTGATCGGCCGGCCCAACGTCGGCAAGTCCAGCCTGCTGAACAAGGTCGCCGGCGAGGAGCGGGTGGTCGTCAACGAGCTGGCCGGCACCACCCGTGACCCGGTCGACGAGATGATCGAACTCGGCGGCAAGACCTGGAAGTTCGTGGACACCGCCGGTATCCGCCGCCGGGTCCACCTGACCGCCGGCGCCGACTTCTACGCCTCGCTGCGCACCTCCGCCGCGCTGGAGAAGGCCGAGGTCGCGGTCGTCCTGATCGACGCCAGCGAGACCCTGGCCGAGCAGGACACCCGGATCATCTCGATGGCGGTCGAGGCCGGGCGTGCCGTCGTCGTCGCCTACAACAAGTGGGACCAGCTCGACGAGGAGCGCCGCTACTACCTGGAGCGCGAGATCGAGCGCGACCTCGTCCAGGTGCAGTGGGCCCCGCGCGTCAACGTCTCGGCCAAGACCGGCCGACACATGGAGAAGCTCGTCCCGGCGATCGAGACCGCGCTGGAGGGCTGGGAGACCCGCATCACCACCGCGCGCCTGAACGCCTTCCTCGGCGAGCTGGTCGCCGCCCACCCGCACCCGATCCGCGGCGGCAAGCAGCCGCGCATCCTGTTCGGCACCCAGGCGGGCATCCGTCCGCCGCGCTTCGTGCTGTTCGCCTCGGGCTTCCTGGAGGCGGGATACCGGCGCTTCGTCGAGCGTCGTCTGCGTGAGGAGTTCGGCTTCGTCGGGACGCCGATCTCGATCTCGGTGCGGGTGCGGGAGAAGCGCAAGAAGAAGTAGGTAGAAGCAGTTGCAGCTGCACCTGCAAATGGAGTTGTAGCTGTAGCTGTACGAGCTGGAGGGCTCCGTCACCGGTGGTGGCGGGGCCCTCGGGCATTTCCGCTGCCGGTGGTGGTGTGGCCTGGGCGGGTCGGGCTGCTCGGGGCCGGTCGGGGCCGTGGGGCCCGTCGTGGGCTGGCCGGGGCCGGCCGGGGGCCCGTCAGTGGTGGTCGCCGGTGCGGCCCGGGGGGAGCGAGAGCATCTGCCGGTGGCGGCCGCCGGTCGGGGCGGGGGCGGTGGCGAGGCCGGTGGCCGTGCCCAGCAGCGGGGACGGGGCCGGCGGTGGGGCGGGCACGGTGTGCTGGACCGCGCCGAGGTAGCCGGCGGCGACCCAGCCCTGGCCGTTGGTGAACTGGGGGGCCGGGGGGACGGCCTGGCCGTGGCCGTCGCTGGTGGCGGCGGTTGCGGTCGCGGTGGCGGCCATGGCGGTGACGGGTTCTGGGTGGGGGTGTGCGGGGGTGTGCGCGTGGGGGTTCGGCTGGTGCTGGGGGTGCTGGGGGTGGACGTGCGCGTGGTGCTGAGGGGTGTGGTGCTGGGGGGTGTGGTGCTGGGCGTGGGTGGGGTGCTGCGCGGTGTGGTGCTGGGCGGTGTGGTGCTGCGCGGTGTGGTGCGACTGCGCCGGCATGAACTGGGGGAGGCCGGACGGCTGGCCCGCGTAGGTGTGGAAGGCCTGCTGTTGCGCCGACGGGTACGGGCGCTGCTCGCCGAGCAGCGGGTGGCCGTCGCGGATCGCGAAGCCGGTGAACCTCAGGTCCTCCTCGCCCGAGCGGTCGCCGGGCAGGGCGCGGAACAGTCGTCGGTATTCGGAGTACAGCTCGTCGTAGATGGGGGTCGTCGAGTGCGGGTGCTCCGCGTCGTACGACGGGCGCATGCCCGGGATCGAGCGGGGGGCGGTGGCCGACCGTCCGGCGGGTGCGGAGACGTCGTAGCTGTACACGTAGGGGCCAACGAGTGAGAGGCGGCGGGGATGCGGGGGCGTTCGGCGTACCGATTCGGCGTCCGGAGGGGAGGGGCGGGCTTGCGTGGCTTGCCAGGCTCGCCGGGTGCGGCGGGCGTGCCGGGTGCGGCGGAAGGGCGGAGGGCCGTCCGCTCTTCCGCCGCACCCGGTAGGCCTGAGCGGCGGGATCAGGTACCGGCGAGCGGGAGCGAGGCGGCGACCACCTGGCCCAGCGCTACCGCCCGCTCCAGCGCCTGGCGCAGCAGGTCCTCGCGGGGCTGGCGGCCGACCATGCCGGCCGGGACGGCGTACATGGTCACCTCGGAGAGCTGGCTGGCGGCCATCCGCCAGGCGTCGGTGACCTGGAGCGGCTGGTGGGCCTGCCACCAGCCGGTGCTGCCGCCGGCCGCGGCGGGCTGGAGGATCGCGTGCAGCTTGCCCATGGCGACCAGCACCGACCAGCCGGGCAGCTGCTCCGGGGTCTCGTCGAGGTCGGTGACCGGCTGGAAGCCCGCGTCCTGGAGCAGGTCGAGGAACTCGTCCTCGCCGGAGGTGCTACCGGGCCGGCCGACCGGGCCGGTGGGCTCGACCACGAGGGAGGCGTGGCCGACCTTGCCGTGCAGGACGAGCCCGCAGGTGATGCCGAGGATGGCGGCCTGGCCGGGGGCGGGCGGCTGGGCGGCGGGGGCGGCCGGCGCGGGGAGGGCGAGGTCCGGAGAGGGCCCGGCGAGGTCCGGGGCGGGGACGGTGAGGCCGGGCGCGGCGGGCTGTGACTGGTTGATGCTGCGGACGGCGCCGACCAGCTGCTCCTCGGCGACCGGCACCACCTGGGAGGGGATGCACCGGGCGTGGGCGAAGGCCAGGACCGCCGTCTCGTCGCCGACGAACAGCACGGTGCTGGTGGGCTCCACGTGGGTGTCGCCGGGGGTGCGGCAGGAGGTGCATTCGTAGCTGTCGGGGGCGCGGTCGCCGCCGAGCAGGCGGTCGGCCTCGTCGTCGCCGATCTCGGATCGGACCTCGTCGCTGACGTCGAGCATGCGCGGCACGGGTTCTCCTCGGATGGGTGCGGGTGGGGTCAGGGGCGGGCACGGGGGCGGGGCATGGGGCGGGCATGGGGCGGGCATGGGGAGGTCGCCATGCCCAACGGGCCCTTGTGTCAGGCGTCACGGGTGCCCGGCGAGGCTGACGGGAATTGCCCCGGATCCGACCGCGCCGCGTGTTCTCGTGGTCGCAATCTGTCGATGTCGGTCACAGGACTGCCGGAATGAAACGGTGAGGTGAGTCACGCCGACTCGATGTTTGATCTAGGAATCGATGGCCAAAGCGGACATTTCGGGCAAGAATGCATGGCTATTACCGCCGGTAACCCTTTGCTGAGCTGGGCAGACCGGTGGTGTTTTGGTTTCCCCACCGACCGACCCCTAGCTTTCTTGGCGGCGCAACGAGCGCCACCCGGGTTCACCCCCGACGCACCGCTCCCCGGCTCCGGCCGGGCGCGGCAGGTGCCCGCCGACGCGATCGCTCGAACAGGTCGCCGGCGAGCGGCTGGGTGGCCAGGGCGGCAGCGGCACGTCCGACACGTGCACGGCCGTCCGACGGACGCGGCAAGCGAAACGCGGCCCTCCCCAGGGTCTGGTTCCGCATGCCCGCCCGGGGCTGTCGAGAGGAACCCCATGACCTTCCGTAACGAGAACGCCGCTGCCACCACCACCGCCGCCACCAAGCGCAACCGCGTTCGGATGGCCGTCGTGGCGGGCGCCGCTGTCGCGGCCCTGCCGGTGGCCGGCCTCGTCACGGCCACCTCGGCCTCCGCCGCCCCCGTCTCCACCTGGGACGCCGTCGCCCAGTGCGAGAGCGGCGGCAACTGGGCCATCAACACCGGCAACGGTTTCTACGGCGGTCTGCAGTTCACCTCCAGCACCTGGGCCGCCTTCGGCGGCACCGCCTACGCCGCGCAGGCCAACCAGGCCAGCAAGGCGCAGCAGATCGCGGTCGCCGAGAAGGTCCTCGCCTCGCAGGGCCCCGGCGCCTGGCCGGTCTGCTCCGTCAAGGCGGGCCTCACCAAGGGCGGTGCCCCGGCCGCCGTCGACACCTCGGCCGGCACCTCCGCCGCCAAGCCGGCGCAGACCCCCGCGCCGAAGACGGCCACCCCGAAGGCCGCGGCCGCGCCGAAGGCCGACGTTGCCCCGAAGGCCGCCGCCCCGAAGGCCGCTGCGCCGAAGGCTGACGCCGCGCCGAAGACCGACGCCCCGTCGAAGACGGACGCTGCCAAGTCCTCGAACGGTGCCAAGTCCTGGAACACCTCCAACGACGCCAAGCCGGCCAAGGGCAACTACACCGTCAAGTCCGGTGACACCCTGAGCTCCATCGCCGCCGCGCAGGGCCTGGACTGGCACGACCTGTACAAGAACAACGCCAAGGTCGTCGGTGGCAACCCCGACCTGATCTTCCCGGGTCAGACCCTGAGCATCTGAGGCTCTGAGGCATGCTGAGCTGACCTCTGGTCGCTCTGCCGTCGGGTCGTTCTGCTGTTCGTCACGGCCGCTCCTCCGCCACGCGGGGGAGCGGCCGTCGGCGTTTCCGGCGTGGCGGGGCGGGGTGGGGTGCGGGCTCCCTAGGGTCGGCTGCTGTGCCGCATTCGTCTGACGTGTTGTGCGGGGGCGCCGTGTTGTGCGGGTGCGGGTGCGGGTGCGGGGGCGGGTGCGGGGGTGGACGGGGGCGGGGCCGGGGACGGGGACGGGGACGGCCGGGTCGGTGTGACGATCGGACAGCCCGGGCCGTGATCCGGGCGGGCGCCGCCGTGGCGGTGGTGCTGGCCGTGGTCGCGGGCACCGTACGGGCCGGTGCGGCGACGCGGGTCGCGGACCTCGTCTGGGACGAGCTCGCCGACTGCGAGAGCGGCGGCGACTGGCAGGCGGACACCGGCAACGGCTACTACGGCGGCCTGCAGATCCGACCGGCCACCTGGGCGGAGGCGGGCGGGCTGCGCTTCGCCGACCGGCCCGACCACGGGAGCCGGCGGGAGCAGACCACCGTCGGGGAGGAGATCCTGCGGCAGCAGGGGTGGGAGGCCTGGCCGGCCTGCGCGCGGGAGCTGGGGATGATCGGGCCGGGAGTGGGGGCGGGGCCGGGCGTGGGCATGGGGCCGGGGTCGGCATCGGGGCCGGGGCCGGAGCTGGAGCTGGAACCGGGCTCCGGGGCGGAGGAGCCGGCGCCGGAGTCGGAGTCGAAGTCGGGGGAGCGGCTCGTGCCGGGGTAGGGGCTGCGGGAGGATGGTGGGGTGATCCAAGGTGAGCTGTTCGGGGAGCCGTCCGGCGAGCAGGCCGTCCGGGGGCGGTCCGAACCGGCTCCCGGGGCCGTGCTGCTGCCGGGCTGGCTGGACCGGGCCGCGCAGCTGCGGCTGGTCGCCGCCTGCCGGGAGTGGGCCCGCCCGCCGGCCGGGCTGCACAGCGTGCGGATGCCCACCGGCGGGCTCATGTCGGTGCGGATGGTGAGCCTCGGCTGGCACTGGTACCCCTACGGGTACGCGCGGACCGCCGAGGACGGCACCCCCGTCAAGCCGTTCCCGCCCCTGCTGGGCGAGCTCGCCAAGCAGGCGGTCGCGGACGCGTACGGCGGAGCGGTCGGCGGGATCGCGGGCGCGGCGGCCTACGAGCCCGACACCGCGATCGTCAACCACTACCCCCACGGCGCGAAGATGGGCCTCCACCAGGACCGCGACGAGCGCGCGGACGCGCCGGTGGTCTCGCTCTCGCTCGGCGACACCTGCGTCTTCCGGCTCGGCAACACGGAGACCCGGACCAGGCCGTGGACGGACCTGGAGCTGCGCAGCGGGGACCTGCTGGTGTTCGGCGGGCCGGCCCGGTTCGCGTACCACGGGGTGGTGCGGACGCTGCCGGGGACGGCGGATCCGGGCTTGGGGCTGGAACTGGTCGGGCGGCTGAACGTCACGGTGCGGCAGTCGGGGCTGGCGGCGTAGTCCGGTCGGTGGCGTGGCCCGGGTCGGAGGCGTAGCCCTGGCCGGTGGCGTGGTCAGGGTCGGCGACGTGGCCCTGGCCGGTGGCGTGGCCCGGGTGGTTCGCTTACTCGTTCGAGTGAATCGGTGGGTGGGGGTCGGTGAGCGGGAATGCCCCGGGGCGCCGGAGAATTCGAGTGAGCTGGAGAACTGGAACGGAATCACGAGAGGGAGCGCGCGCATGGGTACCCCCGTCGACGACCTCGTCGATCTGCTCGACCTGGAGCAGATCGAACTGAACATCTTCCGCGGGCGCAGCCCCGAGGAGGCCCTGCAGCGCACCTTCGGCGGCCAGGTCGCCGGGCAGGCGCTGGTCGCGGCGGGGCGCACGATCGACGACGCGCGCCCCGTCCACTCGCTGCACGCGTACTTCCTGCGCCCCGGGGTGCCCGGCGTGCCGATCGTGTACCAGGTCGACCGGATCCGCGACGGCCGCTCTTTCAGCACCCGCCGGGTGCTCGCCATCCAGGGCGGCCGGTCGATCTTCTCGCTCACCGCCGACTTCCACAGACCGGAGGAGGGCAGCATCGAGCACCAGTACCCGATGCCGGCGGTCCCGGCACCCGAGGACCTGCCCAGCGCCCTGGACGAGGTCGGCTCCCGGCTCGGCGAGCTGCCCCCGTTCATCAGCCGTCGCCAGCCCTTCGACATCCGCTACGTCGAGCGGCTGCGGTGGAACAAGGAGGACCTGGTCGACGTCGAGGCGCGCAGCGGCGTGTGGCTGCGCACCAACGGTGCGCTGCCGGACGATCCGCTGATCCACGTCTGCGCCCTCACCTACGCCAGCGACATGACGCTGCTGGACGCCGTCCGCGCCCCCGTCGAGCCGCTCTGGGGCACCCGGCACTTCGACATGGCCTCGCTCGACCACGCGATGTGGTTCCACCGGCCGTTCCGGACCGACGACTGGCTGCTCTACCAGCAGGAGTCCCCGATCGCCCACGGCGCGCGCGGCCTGGCCCGCGGGCAGATCTACGACCGGAGCGGGCAGCTGGTGGTGTCGGTGGTGCAGGAGGGACTGTTCCGGCCGTTGAAGGGCTGACCGGCGGGTAGTGGCGGGCGTGGGAGTCGGGCGCTCGGCTGCCGCCTGTTGCCGTGGCATTGCAGTCTCCTTACGGGTCCGGCGGCTTGCCGGGAGCCGGGAATGATCCGCACCGGCGGGCGGTGTTGTGCAGGATGACCGATACGGACGGCCCGAACGGCGGGCCGTCCGCGGACCGGACCGGGAGGGTTGACCGATGACGGCGACGGCCGCGGAGGACTGGAAGCACTGGAGTGACGGGCGGGCGGCGTCGGTGAGCGCGCTGCACGGCCAGCTCGCACTCACCGGCACGCACTGGCTGGAGCCCGAGCCGGTCGAGGTCCCGGGCCTGCCCGGCCTCTGGTGGGCCGACACCGAGGGCGTCCGGGTACGAGCCGCGGCCGCCGACGGCATCACCGTCGCCGGGGCCGACGAGCCGGTCGACGGCGAGGCGCTGCTCCGCCCGGACACCGACCCGGCCGCCGACACCGCCACCCTGGGCGACCTGCTGCTCGTCCCGATCGAGCGGGAGGGCGAGCTCGCCCTGCGGGTCTTCGACCCGGCCGCCCCGACCCGCACCGCTTTCGCGGGCATCGCCGCCTACCCGTACGCGCCCGAGTGGGCCGTCCCCGCCGTCTACACCCCGTTCGAGGAGGAGGGGCAGTCGGTGCTCGTCCCGAACGCGGACGGCAAGGACCGGCCGCTGGCGGTCACCGGGCGGATCGAGTTCACCGTCGCCGGCGAGCACCGAACCCTGACCGTGGGCCGCTCCGGCCGGAACCTCACCGGCGTCATCGCCGACGCCACCAGCGGCATCGACACCTACCGCTTCCGGTTCATCACCCTGCCGGCGCCGGACGACGAGGGCCGGACGGTCCTCGACCTCAACCGGGCCTACCTGCCGCCCTGTGCCTTCGCCGACCACTTCATCTGCCCGTTCCCGCCGCCGGGCAACCGCCTGGACTTCGCGGTGGAGGCGGGGGAGAAGCAGGTGCTCACCCGGTAGTCCGAGCACCCTTTCGTTCGCGGGGTTCCGCCGGTGGCTCCGTCCGTGGCTCCGTCCGTGGCGCTGTTCCGGCGCGGCGGGCGGGCCGCGGCGCCGTTCCCGCATCCGCCGGGCGTTCAAGGGGCCCCGGTGTCGGGTGCGGCGGAGGCCGGGGCAACCATGGACTGTTGTGACCACCAACCAACCCCCTGATACCCCGACCGCCGACGCCCCCGCTGCGGCTGCCGTCCCCGCCCCTGCTACCGCCGCTGTTCCGGCCGCACCGGTGCAGGTGCCCTGGTACCGGCGGGCCTTCGCCGACCTCAGCCCGCTGCGCGAGAACGCCGACTACCGCCGGGTCTGGTCCGGGCAGGCGGTGTCCTCCATAGGCCAGCAGATGACCGCGGTGGCCGTCTCCGTCCAGGTCTACGACCTGACCGGCTCCGCCTTCGCCACCGGCCTGGTGGGCCTGTTCTCGCTCGTCCCGCTGGTCGCCTTCGGCCTGTACGGCGGTGCGATCGCCGACACCGTCGACCGCCGCAAGCTGGGCCTGATCGGCTCGGCCGGCCTGGCCGTCGTCTCCGCCCTGCTCGCCGCCCAGGCCCTGGCGGGCCTCAGCCTGGTGGCCGTCCTCTACGCCGCCGTCGCCCTCCAGGCCGGGTTCTTCGCGATCAGCTCGCCCGCCCGCTCGGCGATGATCCCCCGGCTCGTCCCCGCCCACCAGCTCCCGGCGGCGAACGCGCTGAACACCGTCAGCATGAACCTCGGCCTCACCGTCGGCCCGATGCTCGGCGGCGTCCTGATCGGCGCCTTCGGTGCTCAGGCCGCCTACCTCGTCGACACCGTCGCCTTCGCCGGCACCCTGTACGCCATGTGGCGCCTGCCCGCCATGCGGCCGGAGGGCGAACGCAAGGGCCGCGCGTCCGTCCTCGACGGCCTGCGCTTCCTGCGCGACCAGCCCAACCTGCGGACCAGCTTCCTCGCCGACCTCGCCGCGATGATCTTCGGCATGCCCCGCGCCCTCTTCCCGGCGATCGCCGTCACCTTCTACGCCGGCGACGCCCGCACCGTCGGCCTGCTCGTCTCCGCCCCGGCCGTCGGCGCCCTGATCGGCGCCCTCTTCTCCGGCTGGGTCGGGCGGGTCCACCGCCAGGGCGTCGCGATCCTCGCCGCCGTCTCCGCCTGGGGCCTCGCCATCGCCGCCTTCGGCGCCCTCCACAACCTCTGGCTCGGCCTCCTCCTGCTCGCCGTGGCCGGCTGCGCGGACACCGTCAGCATGATCTTCCGCAACACGATGATGCAGGTCGCGGCCCCCGACGAGATGCGCGGCCGCCTCCAGGGCATCTTCATCGTCGTCGTGGCCGGCGGCCCCCGCCTCGGCGACTTCGAATCCGGCGCCGTCGCCGCCCTCAGCAACCCGGCCACCTCCGTCATCACCGGCGGCCTCGCCTGCGTCGCCTGCGTCCTCCTCCTCGCCGCCCGCCGCCCCGCCTTCCTCACCTACGACGCCCGCCACCCCACCCCCTGACCCCCCTCCCCACCCCACCCCGAAACCTGGCAGCGAGCACCCCCCGACGTGCTGTATTGTTTTCCACGTCGCCGGGACAACAACCGGAGACAAGGTCGAGAAGCCGACCGGCAGGGCCCCCCAGGCCGCACCGCAAGGCACCGAGACCACGGGACGTGGCGCAGCTTGGTAGCGCACTTGACTGGGGGTCAAGGGGTCGCAGGTTCAAATCCTGTCGTCCCGACAGTGATGTCGGAAGGCCGTTGATCGGGAGAAATCCCAGATCAGCGGCCTTTTTGCTGATGGCCCGACAGATGGTGGGCGGCTGCGATGCCACCGCTCCGTGATCTTGCCGGGGACCAGCCGGGGACCGCGGCCATCGGCCGAAGGCCCGCCGCAACCCTGTGCGGCGGGCGCGCGTTCGCACCTACACGAGGTCGCCGGCCTGCCAGCCCGGGGGTACCTTGGGCAGTCCGATCAGGGCGTCGATGTTCAGGTGCTCGGCGAGCAGGGCTTTGAGGTTGCGGCCGTCGATGAGGCGCAGGCGGCCGTTGCGGTGGGCGAAGTCGTAGCTGTCCTTGCCGTACCACGAGGTGGTGACGACGATGCCGTAGCCGGCGTCCTTGTCCTGGATGACCCCGGACATGGCGCGGACGGTGTTCACCGGGACGATGTTCTTGGAGCGCTTGGCCTGGATGGCGAAGATGGTGGACCCGGTCGGGTCGGTCAACGTCGCGACGGCGTCCACGCCGTCGTCGCGGGAGCCCTGGGTGCGCCAGGTCTCGTAGCCCATGGCTTCGAAGAGTTCACGGACCAGGCGTTCGAAGTCGTAGGGGTTCATCTGGAGCAGGTCGGGCCGGCTGTCCAGGGTGGCGACCACGGCGGTGTCGGTGGTGATGCGGTAGCGGGACAGGTCGGCCTCGACGATGGGTGTGACCGGTTCCAGGTCGTGGGGGTGCTTGGAGACGGTTGCGCCGAGCCGGTGGAGGCACTGCTGCGGGTCGAGCCTGGGCTCGTCCAGGACGAGTTCGGCGAAGTCCTTGCGCTGGGCGACGACACTGACGACGCAGGCCCGGATCGCCTGGCCGGTCGCCGTATCGGTGGCGTTGACGCGGCCGTTGAGGATGACGGTCTCCACGAACGCGGCCGGTGTGGCGGAGAACGCCTCGTCCAGCGCGCGCAGGGCCAGGCGGGCCACCAGCCTGGCGTAGGCCTCGTTGAGCTCGGCCGGCTTGGCGGGTTGGGGGACGACCTGGGCGCGCTGTGCGATGTAGCGGTAAGAGGCCACCGCCGGGACGATCTCGTGGTTCGGCAGCTCGACGTCGACCAGGAGCTGCTGGGCCTCGGGGACGTAGACCGCCTGGGCCGCGGTCCGGCAGCCAGAGGGGACAGGGGAGCGCTGCAGCAGGTTCTCGATCAGCTCCGTGACACCCTGAGGGCCATCGTGGGCGAACGCTTCTTCGACGTGAGGGTGCCACGCCTCCAGGCCCTCGGGGCGCAGCAGCAGGACTGATTCCAGCTCCTCGCGGCGCCGGTTGCACTCGGCGGTGCCCTCCTCGGCCTGGGCCTTGAGTCGGGTCGTCTCGGCTTGCCGGGCTTGCCGTTGGGCTTCCTTCTCGGCCTGGGCGTCCGCGCGTTTCCTCGCCTCCTCCTCCCGGCGCCGAGCCGTCAGGCGCTTGGCCAACTCGGCTTCCACCCGGGCGGCTTCCTTGGCACGGGCGGCCTCCTCGCGCTGGAGGTGCTTCTCGCCGGCGGCCAGGAGCCGGGCGTGTTCGACGGCGGGGTCCACCTTCCGCTTCCTGGGACGGGGTTGAGCCGCCGGAGCGGCAGCGCGGCCGACCGCCTGTTTGGCCCCGCCCTGCGCCTGTGCGGCTCGCGCCTGCTGCTTCAAGCGGTACGCCTCGGCAAGGATCTCCGCCACCGTCTTTCGGCGTGCCACCCGGTCCACCCCCTGGTCCACGACAGCGCGATATGCCAGCAGCACTACCCGGCTGGGGCCGCCGAGAATCAGCGGCTCCGAGCCGAGTCGGGGAGAGGCAACCGATACGGGGGCACAACGTGCCGCCGCCGCTGGGGAGATGAAGTGCTCACTCACGCGGGAGTGGAGACGGGCCTCCGTCGTACATCTCGACCGGGCGGTTGCACAGGTCGCGTACGTCCTCCAGCGGCGCGGCGATTCCAGATGCCTGGAGGCTGCCGTGGATGTTGCGCGCGGTCTGCTCACGGAGCAGTAACCGGACCCAGGGCGGCGCGTCTTCTTCATCGTCTGCCACAGGCCACTTCTACAGCACGGTGGTTGACGATGACGAGCCCGCCGTTGCGGGCAACGTGCCAGTGGGGGGTTCGCCGGCGGATGCCCGGTGGGGCTGTTACTGGACGAGGCGCAGATGGCGCACTGTCGCCTCGGCCGGTGCCGCCGTCGGCGACGAGGTGTGCCGGTCGGCCGACAGGTGCCTGCTGAGGGTCTGGCCGGCCTTTTCGATGGAGCTCTTGTCCGGGTGGAGGTATCGCTGGGTGGTGGTGATGTGGCCGTGTCCGGCGATCTTCTGGAGGACGTGGATGGGGACGCCGGCGTCGGCGAGCCAGGTGAGGCCGGTGTGCCGGAGGTCGTGTCGGCGCAGGTATTCGTAGCCGAGGCTGACGACGACTTCGTCCCAGTGGGTGGCGTCGCGCAGGATGGCGGTGGTGATGCGGCCGCCGCGTGGTCCGGTGAAGAGGCGGGCCATGGGGTCGTTGCCGACGACGTTCATGCGCCAGTTCACGAGGTCGCGGATCTCTTCGATGATGGGGACGGTGCGGCGCCGCTTGCCCTTGGTGCCTTTGTCGATGAGGCCGCCGGGGCCGGTGGTGGTTTGGCGGCATAGGTCCCAGGTCCAGTCGAAGCGGTTGATGTCCTTGACGCGGACGCCGGAGACTTCGCCGATGCGGGCGGCGGTGCAGGCGGCGAAGCGGACGATGTCGCCCCATCCGCGGTAGTGGTTGTGGGAGCGTTCGACCAGGGCGTTGGCGAGTTCGTCGAGGGCGTCCCAGTCGTCGAGGGCGAGGGAGCGGGGGTCGTCGAGTTCGTCTTCGGCTTTCTTGTAGAGGCGTTGCCAGCCGCTCATGCGGGAGGGGTTGAAGTCGATGAGGCCGTCGCGGACGGCTTGCTCCATGATGCGCACGAGTGGGGCGAGGCTGTTCTTGACGGAGGAGATGCTGAGTCCGTCGGCGATCCAGGAGTGGAGGGCCCGGTCGGTGATGCCGTTGGTGATGCTGGTGACGGGTATGTGGCCGAGGACCGGGGTGACGCGCAGCTTCCAGCCGGCGGTGTAGGGGTCGAGGGTGGTGGTCTCCAGGCCGCGCATCGCCAGGTCCCAGTTCTCGTCGCCGTACTCGGCGAGGGTCATGGTGAGGGTCTTGGGGGTGATGCCGCGTGCTGCGGCCCGCTGCATGCGGGCGATCCAGGCCTTGGCTTCCTCCTCTGTGGGGACGGAGGAGGAAGCCGACTTGCGGCCGCCGCCGTTGGGGTCGGTCCAGCGCACGCGGGCGCGGTAGCGGAACTGCGGGCGGCGGTCGGGGCGGTGCTCGATGTCGTCGGTGAGGTCGACACCCATGGGGATGAGCGGGGTGTGGTCGGGCATTCAGGCTGCCTCGGATGGGTCGGTGCGCTTCTGGGCGAGCCACAGCTGGGTGTCGGGGATGCTGTACAGGTAGAGCCGGGGCGCGATCTGGACGAAGGGCGGGCCCTGAGGGGGAGTGGCGGAGCGCCAGCGCCGCAGGGTCGAGGGGTCGACCTTCAACAGCAAGGCGAGTTCCTCGGTGGAGTACCAGCCGCTGTGCAGGAGGTCGAACTCCGGTGCCGGATTGGCCTCGTGAGCGGGACCGGCAGGGGTCTGGGTCGGAACCGAGAGGCGGCTTGTGGCGGGAACGTAGGGTCGGACGTGCATGGTCTCCCTCTGATGGGGTGGTGGAGCCGCTCGGGCTCGGCCGGGCACGCCCACAGTCACCTGTCCGCCTGGACGGGCGGAACAGGGTTTGGCGTGCTGAACGGGGCAGACCGTACGCACGGGTCGTTCTTCGAAGCGCGTCGAGCTCCGGCGGGCACGCCGGGTGGAAGGCGGCTTGACGTCTGCGACCGCTGACGAGGGCCTGCTGCCATGGGAGTCCGCGCAGGTCACCCCGGGCAGAGGGGGCGGTTGGCGGCGCTGGCAGTGATGCAGGCCGTAAATGGCGTTCTTGCCTGGTGGGTCGCGGCCGGTGCGCCGCGGAGTTGGCCCGGAGTACCCTGAAAATGACGGCAGGCGCGGGACGGCAGCTACGGTCTGTGACGGATGTAAGGAGTCCGGGGTCGTCGGTCCCCTACCTCGGGCCGACGCTAACTCAAGAGCTGCGGACTTTTAATCCGCAGGTCTGCCGATTTCGTTCGGGGATCACCTTTCGTTCCGCCATCCCTTGTGACCTGGTCTTTCTTGCGCCCCTGAGGGCGCGGCCGGGCGACTTTCTCGTCCTCGATGGGCCGTGAGTGGGTCGTTCGTGGGGTGCCCGGGTCTGGCGATGGACCGTCAAATTCCTACGCTGAGCTACGAATCCCTCTGTTTGGGGAGGCTCCCGGCCGGGCCTCCGTGCGCCGCTTGTGCGGCCTCGGCTGGTACCGGATGCCTAGGGAGAGCTTTCGGGCCGCATCGATGACCACTCGAGCTGTTGCCTCGGCGCTGAGATGGGCCGTCTCGGGGAGGACCGAGGTGTAGGTGTCGGCGGTGGTCATGATCGTAGAGTGCCCCAACTGGGCTTGGATGACTTTGAGATCGGATCCGCCGGTCAAGGCGAGGCTCGCCGCTCCGTGGCGCAGGTCGTGGAGCCGGACTGGCGGTAGGTCACTTCTGCGCACCATGTTCTGGAAGACGTGGCCGATGTGGTCCGGGCGCAGCGGACGTCCGTAGGCATCGGTGAAAATGTAATCGGACTCATTCCAACTAATTCCCGCGGCCAGTTTCTCCTTTCTCTGCTGGCTACGGTGTGTGTTCAGCACGTGGATGGTGTTTCCGTCGAGGGCGATCGTCCGTTCGCCGGCGCGCGTCTTCACGGGGCAGACCTCCAGCCGTCCGTTCTCCCGTTGCTGTAGTTGCCGTGCGACCGTGAGTGTGCGGCTCGAGGCGTCGAAGTCCGACCAGCGGAGGCCCGCGCCTTCCCCGCGGCGCAGACCCCTCAAGGCGTACAGGTGATAGAGGGCGTACAAGCGGTGATCGCTGGCGTACGCCAGGAACGCGGCTGTCTGGGTGGGTGTCCAGACTGCGACGGGTGGGTGCTCGCCGGTCCGTTTCCACTCCGCCACTCGGTTGTCTGTCCAGACCACCGGGTGCGGTCGCGGCGCTCGTGGGAGATCCAGGTTCCGGGCGGGGTTGGCCGTCAGGAGGCCGTTGCGCACCGCATGGTTCAAAGCGGCACGAAGTGTCGCCTGCACGCGACGCAATGTGCCTGCGCTGATCGGCCGGTTGGCGCTTTGGTGTCGGCGAACGATGGTGCTGAAGGCCTGCTGTACCGAGTCGTTGGTCAGGTCGCAAAGCAGTTCGCGGCCCAGCAGCGGCAGGAGGTACTGCTCCAGGTGCTGGCGATAGCCGCGGGCGGTCGACGGCCGGAGATGGGGCTCGACGATGTCGTACCAGCGCTGTAGCCACTGGCCGGTTGTGAGTAGTCCGCCCTGGTGCGCGAGGTTGGGGTCGCGCAGGCGCTTGAGCGCGCGCTCGGCCTCAGCCCGCGTACGGTAGCCGCCCCGGCGCAGCCGGGAGCGGTGATCGTCGACGGCCGCGTGCCGTGGCATCGCGAGATACCAGGAACCGTGGCCACGGCGGTGGAGGTGCGGGCAGAGACTTCCAAGCTGCCGGCCGGTACGGGAGTCCCGGCAGCCGCACCGCTTGTAGATCGTTCCAGTGCCACGCATGACGTCCTCCCTCTGGATTAGCAGATGAACGTATGGCCAGCATGTACCTGTGGCGCCGCGAGACCGCCCTGTTCCGGAGGTCAACCGGCGAGGCTCTTGAACGGCGCTCGGAAGCGACAAGCGCGGCGAGGCGTACGGCCAAGCCCCTGCTTTCAGCAGATCGACTCGGGACAAGATCGAACCCGCAATCGGCCGTCTGTCGGAGACCCCTCACATCAGCGTTGCCGCGGGATGGGCAGGGGCTCGTGGCGGTGCCAGATCAGTGATCGATCTTCGCGGCGAAGCTCCGCGGATCCCCATTCCAGGCGGACCACGCCCTCAGCCAACGAGCAGGCGTAGGCGACGAGCACAAGCTTGGTGTCCGGCGAGAGGCGCGCGAGATCCGCATGAGGCTCGTCCTCGTCCGGCAGTTCGATGCCGAGATCCAGCTCTCCCTGACGCGGGTCGGGGCCATGCCTGCGGATGAGGTCTGCGCGAAGCCCTGACGCGCTCCGGAGTCTGGCAGCGGTCACGGGTACGTCCTTCTTCGCGTACCGGTAGGGATAGACGACATGGCCGGCGACCACGGCGACGGTCCGTGCCTGGAGGCGCACCAGCTCAACGCCGGGAAGCTGGCAGAGGCCGGCCGACAGCTCCTCGTACTGAGCGGCGTAGAGCCCGTGTCCGTAGGCTTCGAGCGTCTGCGTGTGAACGCCTTCGTGGCCGCCCTGGGCACGTTCGTGGGCCCGGACAAGGCATGCAGGCACGATGCCCGCGACCTCGGCGGCGAGGGAGCCGAAGACCGTGCGTGCCCACGGACTGGCCGAGTGTGCGTCCGACATGCAAATCCCCCGATCGATCGTCTGATGACCACCCTCAGGGTCCGACAGTCCGCCGATCTGCACGGTGGATCAAGGGCGCATCGGGGGATCTCAGGGCGCACGGAGCAGGTGGTGCTGCGTGGTGAGGCTGGGGATTGGTTCGGGCATCGTCGGGAGGAGTCCGGACCGCTCTGTGTCCGCAGGCGACGCCAGGACGATGTTCTGCTGGGGGCTGAGGCTCAGGTGGTGTCCGTGTCCCGGAATACGCTAGGCGGCCATGGACTGGCTGGAGCGGGTGGCGAAGCTGAGACGGTGGACGAGCAACGACGTTCGGGCGCCGCACAAACCGTTGCTGCTGCTGTACGCGCTGGGCAGCTTCCAGCGCGATGCCGACGGTGAACTGCGGTACAGCGCTGTCGAGGAGGAGCTGAAGCGGCTGCTCGAGGAGTACGGGCCGTCCCATCCGACCACCCCCGCGTACCCGTTCCACCATCTGGTCAGTGACGGTGTCTGGGAGGTCAGGACCGACCAGGGGCTGGGGAGCCCGGGGAGTGGCGTGCGGGTCCTGCGCTCCAGCGGGGCGACCGGCAGGCTCGCGTCCGAGTTGCGAACGGCGCTGCGGAAGGAGCCGGCGCTCCTGGGCCGGTTGGCGCGGGTGCTCCTGGACTTCCACTTCCCGCCGTCACTGCACGCAGACCTGTGCGAGGCCGTCGGCCTTGACCTGGACCCGATCGAGGCCGCGGGCGTGACCGGCGGCCCGGGCGGGCGGGAGCGAGCGGCGCGACGGCAGCGGGACCGGCGGATGCGTGAACTCGTCCTGACCGCTTATGAGTTCCAGTGCGCCTTCTGCGGCTACGACGGGATGCTGGGCACGAGCACGGTCGGCCTGGAGGCGGCGCACGTGCGCTGGTGGTCCTACGACGGGCCGGACGAGGTCGACAACGGCCTGTGCCTGTGCTCGCTGCACCACAAGCTCTTCGACAAGGGCGTGCTGGGCCTGGGGGAGGGCCGCCGCATACTCGTCTCGCAGCGCTTCGTCGGGCGGAGCGAGGCCAGCAGGCAGCATGTACTCGCCCTGGCCGGACGGCCGGTCATCGGCCCCCAGGCGGGGGTTCCTCCGGTCGCGGGCCGGCACCGGCAGTGGCACGCCGAACAGGTCTTCCGAGGTGAGGCCCGGGAGCCCCAGACCCCGGCGCTTTCGGGCTGACAGAGGCCGTACGGTCGCTGACTGGTCAGCGACCGTACGCCGTCCGACTCCAACTCGGGTGGCCCGTTCCCGATCGCGCAGAATCGACGGGACCGTGTGTCCTGCCCGGAATCAGTGAGTGGTCATCGGCCGTGGGTCGCTCTGCTCCATCGCGGTCTGTCCCACCTGCTCCGTGACCAGCTCCCGAAGCTTGGCCCGCGTCTCCGGGTCCGTCGAGTACACCACCGTGCCGATCATTCCCCGCGTCAGCAGCACCTTGTAGGTGTTGCGGATCAGACGGTCGATGTCGGCATCGCTGGTGGACTTGCGGAACACCGGGTCCTTGGACGCCGTCCGGTCGGTGACCCACCGGTCGGTGCGCCAGACGAGGTCCGGCCCGAGGATGACGCCGCTCCAGTCGTACTCGAAGCCCTGCGCGGTGTACACGCAGCCGACCTGGCCGAAGCCGGCCGGATCGGTGGCCCACAACGCGGCCGGTGGGGCACCGGCGATCGAGCGGTCGCCGTACACGTTCCACGGCCGGGCCCAGTCACCGATGTGCACGTCGAGGGGGAGCGGGTCTCCCGGGGCCACCTTCGTCGTCCACTTCCAGCAGTACCCGGCCGACATGCGGGCCCCGTACCCCTCGGCGCGCCGGGCCGCGAGGAACGCCTCCAGCTCCTGGGGGCTGTCCACGACCTCCAGGGCGACCTTGCCGTCGGGCTCCCATCCGACGGGGCCACCGGGCTCGAGGTTCAGCAGACGCACCACCCAGTTCAGGTAGGCGTCGCTGCCGCCGCAGCGGAACTGGCTGTCCAGCTCCACCACCTGGCAGTCCAGGCCCTTCACGGCGGCGGCGGCCCGGATCTGGGCCACCGTGCCCATCTCGCCCGGCCGGACCACCTGGTGCTCGTCCAGCAGGAACACCGGCACCCGCGCGGCGTCGATCAACTCCTCGATCTGGGCCTTCCCCGTGCGCTGCGCGGCCCGTGTGTAGCGGTTCGCCGACGTCTCCCGGATCCGGTGCGCCTCGTCGCAGATCAGCACGTCCAGACCGTTGCGCTCGGCGGTCATGAAGCTGTTGAAGTACTTGAACAGGTCCTGCACCTCACGCTTCCGCGCCCCGGCGACCCGGCGCATCGTGGTGGTGAACGAGCTGGACCCGGTCGCGTGAAGAGCCGTGACTCCGCGCCGGTACAGATCA
Source organism: Kitasatospora sp. NPDC040550 (assembly GCF_055594965.1). Classification (NCBI taxonomy): domain Bacteria; kingdom Bacillati; phylum Actinomycetota; class Actinomycetes; order Kitasatosporales; family Streptomycetaceae; genus Kitasatospora; species Kitasatospora sp. NPDC040550. Next base: position 59,684 of record NZ_JBVIWC010000022.1, read on the forward strand.
CCGAGAAGAGATAGCGCGATGACGCTCTTCCCGGTACCCGGGCCGCCCGTGATGACGACGACCTCCTTGTGATCGGACTGCTGCGCCTGGCGGACCGCGCGCAGCACCAGCTCGTAGGCGACCCGCTGCTCGCCCAGCAGCACGAACTGCTCGCGCTCGCGGACCTCGTCGGCGGCGACCGCCATCAACTGCTTGGACGGTGCCACCTTGCCAGCGAGCAACTCGTCCGCCGCCGCCGCGCCGGAGACCGGCTTCAGCTTCGAACGGAGGTACTGGACGAACTCCCCGCGGCGCTCCGCGGTGAAGAGCCGGCCGCGATCGTCCTGAGGCACCTCGTAGAGGCCCTGGACACCGAACTCCGTCGCATTGTGGAGGAAGGCCACACCGGACAGCCGCTCGGGACGGGCGGCGAGCGCGCCGTTGAAGGAGATCAGGTAGTCGCAGTAGCCGCGGACCTGCTCGATCGGGTTCAGCACCGGCCGGGTGTACGCGTCGACCCGGCAGAGCAGCGGCTCACCGTCCTCCGGCAGCGCGCTGCTCCACTGCTTGAGCTCAACTACCACGTACGACGGCTCGCCCGTGCCCGGGTGGACGCCGGCGAGTATGACGTCCGCGCGCTTGCTGTTGAGCGGCAGCGAATACTCGAGGAGCACCTCCACCATGCCGAGACCGGCGTCCAGCAGCGCGTTGGTCAGAACCGGGATGCTCCGCTCCCAGGACCGCACCTCGGACGGGCTCGGCTTGTGGCCGTGCTTGTGAACGAACTGGTCGATGAGACGCACGAACAGTGATCCGGCCAGGCTCTCGGCGGCGACCGCGGACGCGGAGTCGCGGAACAGCAAGACATGCTCCCAGGCAGCACGAAGTGACTCGTGCGGGTGGGGGCATGTCCCTGACGGGAAGCCCGGCGGGCCGCGCTGATGACAGGGCCAAACCTACAACGGAGAGCCCGAGCTGATGGTTGAGTGTCCGCGTGAGGTGCGCTCTGTTGCACGAATAGCGAGTTCCGTTTGGCACGCTTAAGTGCACATCTCCGGACGGGCATGGGCAAAGCTGCTGCGTCAGCGAGGCTGCGTTCGACTGGTGGCTCTCTACGGTGTGACACCAGGTTGATATGTTTAGACTGTGCGCCAATACGGGCGCCACGGCGCTGCTTGACTCCTCCATATCTCTCCCTCGCCTGTCGCCGCCCCAGGGGTCGCGATGACTATGCGGCGACCGGACTCCGGGACGGTCGGGGATCGCAACGGCAGGTACTCAACCGCGCAGCCGCGGCGGACCCATGTGGTGGTCACCGTCGAGGTGGCTCACGATCGCAATGAGATCTACAACAACATGCTGCTGTGGGAGCTCGTGGCAGGCGCTCTACGGAACGGCCGAGGATCGCAACGACGCGATCGGCGGCCAGTGGACCGCCGGCACCAGCGTGGCGGTCGTCCCCATTCAGGCGGCCGAGGATCGCAACAAGTTTACGTCCATCGAGACCAGCAAGACCGTTCTTGGTGGCGGTTGCCCGCCCGGGTGGCCGAGGACCGCAACTACGAGGACCTGGGCAGCGACACCGTCGAGACCCTGGTGGCGGTCGCCCTTGAGGATCGCTGAGGGTCGCAGCATGTTGAAGAAGGTGGCGATGGCGTCGGCAGTACCGAGTGGCGGTCGCCCGTCGAAGCGGCCGAGGATCGCAACCAGTCGCGCGGACGGCGCCAGTCAACAGCGATGTAGGGCGGCGGTTATCCTCCGGGATGACCGAGGGCCGTAAGCGCATGCTCAAGCCGAATGAGCAGTTGGCCGGACAGTGGCGGTTGCCTTCCGGGGCGACCGAGGATCGCAACCACTCCTGGAACCAGCGCCCGCCGGACAGGATCGCCGTGGCGGTCGCCTCCTGGGGCGGCTGAGGATCGAAACACCGTGCCGCTGGCTGCCAAACCCCTCGCCGGACTGCTGGCGGTCGCCCTCTGGGTCGGCCGAGGATCGCAACTCCATCAGCGACGCGTGGTCGTAGATGCCGTCGAGCAGTGGCGGCCGCCCTCCGGGGTGGCCGAGGATCGTAACTGCCAGGACCCCAGGACTTCGGGGTCGTCGCCGTGTGGCGGTTGTCCTCCGGGATGACCGAGGATCGCAACCTGGAGAGCGAGGAGCACTCCTTCACCTACGTCGGCAGTCGCGGTTGCCTTCTGGGGCGCCGAGGATGCAATTCCGACAAGGTTGACCCGGCCCACCAGGCACTGGCCGTGGCGGTTGCCCCCCGGGCGGCCGAGGATCGCAACGCTTGCCACAAGTCCCCGGGAGGCGATGATGAGGCATGTGGCGGTAGCCCTCCGGGGTGACCGAGGATCGCAACTGCTTCGACCCGTGGGAGTGACACGACGCCGGGCCTGTGGCGGTCGTCCTTCAGGGCGATCGAGGATCACAACGAGCCTGTCCGCCGGCGCCGCGAGCGCAAGCACCGGGTGGCGGTCGCCCTCCCGAGCAGCCGAGGATCGCAACGCTTACGACGTGCGCAAGGGGGTCTGAGTCGAGACCGGCGGCGGTCGTCCCCTGGGGGCGGCCGAGGATCGCAACCTGGCCAACGGCCAGCTGGCCCGCAACCGCGTGCACAGCGGCGGTCGCCCTCCCCGGCGGCCCAGGATCGCAACGGCGCTCTGTGGGTATCCAGCCTGGAGGTCTCCACGTGGCGGTCGCCCTCCGGGGTGACCAAGGGCTGCAACGCTGGAGCGGAGACGAGATTGAAGCCAGCGACAGCGAGTGGCTGTCTCTCTCTGGGGCGAACGCATCACCGGAGGCGGTCGCCGACACGAGGATTGTCATTCCCCTCTGGGTGGTTTGCGCTTGTGTAGCGACCTGATACGGGGACCTGATCGCAGTCGTAACTCCTTTGTCGTATCGGATGGATAGCCTTATGGGTCATGCGTGAAAAGCCTCTCTATGCCCACTCGCCCAATGGTGCTGGCCAGTGGCATCTGCTGGGTGATCATCTCAGTGGATCGGCTGAACTGGCTGCTCGGTTCGGTGCGGTGTTCGGAATGGCTGCCGTGGCAGAGTACTTGGCGCTCGTTCACGATGTCGGCAAGGGCGCCTGTGCGTGGCAGGACCAACTGGCGAAGGTTGCCGATACCGGAGCGAAGGTCGGGATCGATCACAAGCGGGCGGGAGTCCGTCTCGCTGCTCAGTATTTGCCCTGGCCTCTTGCCGGGGTCGTGGAGGGGCACCACGGAGGCTTGCAGTCCGGGAGTGAGATACGTGCTTTGCTGAGGGAGTTGCGCGCGCGGCCTGGCGTTGTGGACGAGGCGATTCGCCGAGTCGCGGCGGACGTTCCCGAGGTCGAGTCTGCGGGGATCGCGGTGCCGGATTGGCTGTCCAACCCCGACGGCGACAACGGCCTTTCTGATGTCGACCTGATGGTCCGGATGCTGTTCAGCAGTGTCGTCGACGCGGACCACCTGGATACCCACGCGCATTTTCGCGGCCGCTCGCCGTATGTCCGGCCGGACGCGGACATGGCTGCCCTTGCCGAGCGGTTCGAGGACGCTCGGAAGGCCATGCTCGCAGGCCGGAAGCCGTCGGGGATCGACGAGATCCGCACGGACATCTACGAGCAGGCTGTCGCCGCGGCGGACGGTGAGCAGGGGATCTACCGGCTGCACGTTCCGACCGGCGGGGGGAAGACACTGGCCGGGGCTGGGTTCGGGCTGCGCCACGCCGCGCGCAACGGTCAGCGGCGGATCATCGTCGCGGTGCCGTTCATCAGCATCACTGAGCAGAACGCCTCCGTCTACCGAAGGATGCTCGGCGAGCAGGATGTCCTCGAACACCACTCCTCCGTCGATCTCGAGCGTGCGGGGTGGGCCCGGTTGGCGGCGGAGAACTGGGACGCGCCGTTCGTGATCACTACCACGGTGCAGCTGTTCGAGTCCCTTTTCAGTCGTTCGCCGTCGAGGATGCGCAAGCTCCACCGGCTGGCCGGTGCCGTGATCGTCCTGGACGAGGTCCAGGCGCTGCCGGACCGGCTGCTGGTTCCCATCCTGTCGGCACTGAGGGGTCTGACCGAGCGGTTCGGCACGACGGTGCTGTTGTCGTCCGCGACACAGCCGGAGTTCAGCAGCATCGACGGCACGAGGCACCGGCACGTCATTCCCGACCCGGCGCCGCTCTTCTCGGCTCTCGAACGCGTCCGCTACGAGTGGCGAGAGGACACCACATTGGCCGCCATGGCCGGCGTAGCCTCCCGGCACGAGCAGATGCTGATGGTCGTCTCCACCACCCGCGACGCCAACGCCGTCCACCAACAGCTGCCCGAGGGTGCCCTGCACCTGTCCACCCGCATGACCTCGGGACACCGCCGGGAGACGATCGAGGAGATCCGCACGCTCCTGGCGGCCGAGCAGTGTGTCCGGGTTGTGTCGACGTCGCTGATCGAGGCCGGCGTCGATCTCGACTTCCCGATCGTCTTCCGTGCCTGGGCCCCGCCGGAGAACCTCCAGCAGGCGGCCGGCCGCTGCAACCGTGAGGGCCGCCTGCACCGCGGGACGGTCGTCGTCTTCAAGGCCCATGACAGCGGCAGGATCCCGGACCCGTCGTACATGCTCTCGCTCGGCATCGCAGGCAACCGCTTCGGCGACGGCCCCGACAAGGCCGACCCGGACAATCTCACCGCACTCGCCCGCTACTCCAGGACCCGATACCGGCTCCAGGGCCTCGCCAACCTCGGGGACCCGATCGAGGCGCTGCGCCGGGAACTCGACTTCCCGGCCGTGGCGGAGCAGTTCGTCATGATCGGTGAGAGTACGGCGAGCGTCGTCCATGTCCGGCCCGAGCTGAAGCCCGAGGAGCAGGCTGCGGCCCGTGCTGCTATCGACATGCTTCGCACGGGTCAGCCCTGCGGGCCCGAGACCCTGCGCGTCCTGCAGCCCCACATCGCCGGCGTCCCCAGGGCCGAGGCGGACGCGGCGCTGGAAGCCGGCCACGCGAAGCTCATCGTCGACGACCTCGTCGAGTGGGTCGGTCCCTACCATCCACAGCGTGGCATCGAGCCGCCGAATCGGTAGCGGTGCCCGGGCGGCTGCCGGCCCCGACCACTCTCGCCCGGAAGCGAGTCGGCTGGCCACGTCGCGAGGGACTCCCTGCGCCTCCTCGCCCTGAGCGTGCGGAGGCCTGACTGCGGTCCGGCGAGGACAGTCGGGTCGGAACGCGCGTGTTGGGTAGGCTCCCGGACCGTGGCGCCGCCTCCTCGGAGGGGTGGCGAGGATCGAAACACAGGCGTGCTGGTGTCTGTCAGCACGTTCGCGCCCCCGTCGGCTTGCCGGCGGGGGCGTCATTGTCAGTGACCCCTGATACACATTCGGCAACGACATGGGCCGTGGGCATCACGGTGCCGTCGAGGCTGTCAAGCCGTCCCGGGAAGCAGCTTCATAGGAGTGCTAGTGATGCTACGGTCCGTGTCTGACACATCGTCACATTGCCCTGGAGAGGGTGATTTCCTTGCCGAGCCATGCCCAGACGCGCTGGCCGGAGCCGCCGGTGACCGTCGAGCTGTGGGGACCACTGGCCTGCTTCACGCGACCCGAACTGAAAGTCGAACGGGTCAGCTACCCCGTCATGACGCCCTCCGCGGCCGTCGGAGCGCTCAGCGCCATCTTCTGGAAACCGGAGATGCAGTACGTCATCCAGTCGATCGAGATCCTCACCCCGATCGACTGGATCAACATCCGACGCAACGAGGTCAAGTCCGTCATCACCGCACCCCGCATCAAGGCCCTGCGCGCGGACCACAAAGAGCGCTACGACGTCGAGCACGACCGGGACCAGCGCAACACCGTGGCGCTGCGCGACGTCGCCTACCGGGTGAACACCCAGATCATCCCGACCCGCAGCGCCAAGGCACCGGCCGCCAAATACCGGGAGCAACTGCGGCGCCGCACCGAGCGCGGCGGGTGCTTCTCGCAGCCCTTCCTCGGCTGCCGGGAGTTCTCCGCGGGCTTCGGCCCCCGCGGATCATGGCCCGGCAGCCCCGCCGACACGAAGGCCGGCCCCATCGAGCGCACGGAGGAACTCGGTGTGATGCTGCACTCGATCAGGTACGGCGACCGCGGCCAGGAGACCTACCACTGGTTTCGCGCCCGCCTGGACAACGGCGTGCTCCACGTTCCGCGACGCCCTCTGGGCGACGACGAGGTCCACATGCCCGCCGGCTCCTGGCGAACCGGAGCCTGACCATGCTGCTGCAACGCCTCACTGAACGCGTCGCCGACCAGGAACACTCCTACACGAAACCGGCGACGATCAAATGGGCCGTGTTCCTCGACGGCGACCTGGCGGACCTCCAGGACATGCGAATGCCCAAGGGCGAGCCCGCGCTCCGCCTGGCCGTGCCGACCTCCACCCGCACGGTCGCCATCGCGCCGTGCCTGCTCGCCGACAACGCCCAGTACGTCTTCGGCGTACCGAAGGCCGACCCCAAAACCGGAGAGATCAAGGACAAGGACGCCGCCCGGGCGGCGAAATGCCGCACGGCCTTCGCCGAGCTCGCCCGGCAATGGGCAGCCGCCAACCCCGGCGACCCCACCGCCGAAGCCGTCGTCCGCTTCCTCGGCACCACGATGGAGCTGCCGGCTGACATGGCCGCCGGCGACCTGGTTGCCATCAGCGTCGACGGCCAATGGGCCCACCAGCAGCCGACCGCCCTGCAGTTCTGGGCGGAGAAGGTCAGCGACTCCAAAGGAGCTGGCAACACCGGCCTGTGCCTCGTCTGCGGACACGAACGCCCCCTGCTCGCCACCGTTCCGATTTCGATCGCCATGGGCGCCATCCCCGCCAAACAGGCCAAGAGCACCCAGCTCGTCAGCGTGAACACCGCCGCCCAAGGCCGCGCCGGCGTCACCGCCGGACTCGCCGCCACCCCCCTGTGCGAGAGGTGCGGAACGGCCGCCACCACCTCGCTCGGCGAACTCCTCGCCGACCCGAAGCACCGCCGGCGCGCCGACACCGCAGTGACGGTCTGGTGGACCCGCGAACCTGTCAAACGCAACCACTTCGGAAACCTGGACGACCCGCAACCCGAGGACATCGCCAATCTCATCGCGAAGATCTTCAAACCGGGCACCGGGACCACCGAATACTCCGCCGACGTCAACAAGTTCTACTCCGCCACCCTAGGCGCCAACTCCTCACGCGTCGTTGTACGCGACTGGATCGACGTCCCCCTGCCCGTCATCGAAGACTGCCTCGGCCGCTGGTTCCGCGACCACCGATACCTCGACCCCTGGTCACCCCAAGGCACCCAGGACCACCCGCACCCGGACACCGACCCGCGCTACCAGGCCTACCCGATCTGGCGACTCACCCTCGCCTGCGCCCGATGGGTCAAAACCGACAAGAAATACCACCCCAAGACCATCCCCGAAGGCATCGACGAAGCACTCCTCCACAGCGCCCTCCACGGCACACCACCCCCCGCCTGGATGCTCCCCCGACTCCTCGCCCGCATCCGCGCCGACCGCCGCATCGACGGCCCCCGCACCGCCCTCCTACGCCTAGCCCTCACCCGCCACCACACCCAGGAGCACGGCATGCCCGGCCTCGACCCCAACGCCAACGACTCCGCCTACATGTGCGGCCGCCTCTTCGCCACCCTCGCCGCCGTCCAACGCCGCGCAGCAAAAGACACCGGACGCACCGTCAACACCACCATCACCGACAAATACTTCGGCACCGCCATGAGCAGCCCCGCCACCGTCCTCGCCAACCTCCGCGCCAGCGCCGAAAACCACCTCCGCATCATCCGCCGCCGCAACCAGCCCACCGCCAACGCCCTCGAAGCCCGCATGCGCGACATCTACCAACACCTCAACGACGTCCCCCTGCTGCTCACCGTCCCCGAACAGGGCCGTTTCGTCCTCGGCTACGAACACCAGCGCGCGGCCGACATCACTGCCGCACTCGCCTACAAGGCTGCCAAGGAGCATGCCGCCGGGCCGGCCGAGCCCCAGCCTGCCGGGGCCGGTGCGCTCTTCGACGTCTCGGACCTCATCGAAGCTGCCCCGGCCGATGCCGAAACCGCCTGACCACCCGTTTACCGGAAAGCGAGAGCCCACCATGACGATCCCCGCCCACCTCGACCCCGCGCGCAAGCACGACTTCGTGTTCCTCTTCGACATCGTCGACGGCAACCCCAACGGCGACCCCGACAACGGCGGCGCCCCCCGTACCGACCCCATCACCATGCAGGGCTACGTCACCGACGTCGCCCTCAAGCGGAAGATCCGCAACACCGTCGGCCTCCTGAACGCCGGCCGCCCCGGCTACGACATCTACGTGGAAGCCGGCGTTGCCCTCAACGCCCAGCACGAGCGCGCCTACGACACCGGCGGCGCGGCCAACGAGTCCGAAGCCCGCGGCTGGATGTGCCAGACCTTCTACGACATCCGCATGATGGGCGCCGTCATGACCACCGGTAAGAACCGCGACCGGACCGCCGGTCGCGTCCAGGGCCCCCTGCAGCTCACGTTCAGCAGGTCCATCGACCCCGTCACCACGATCGAAGTCCCCATCACCCGCGTCACCCCGACCCGAGTCGAGGACCTGGCCACCAAGCAGACGGAGATGGGCACCAAGAACATCGTCCCCTACGGCCTCTACCGCGGCGCCGGCCACTTCTCAGCCCCGCTCGCCGCCAAGACCGGCGTCACCAGCGACGACCTCCAGGCCCTGTGGCAGGCCTTCGAAATGATGCTGGAACACGACCGCGCCGCCGCCCGCGCCTCCATGGCACTCCGCGGCCTCTGGGTCTTCAGCCACGCCAACGCCTACGGCCAAACCCCCGCCCACAAGCTCCTCGATCGCGTGCACGTCACCCCGCTCGGCCACACCGCAGCACGCTCGTACTCCGACTACAAGGTAACCGTCGACGCAGACGTTCCGGAGGGAATCTCCCTCACGGCGCTCGTGGACTAGGTAGTGTCTGCTCAGCATCAGAAGGTCACCGGTGCTGTTGCTGAGCCCACGCTTGCTGGCGGTCGCTCTTAGGGACGGCCGAGGATCGCAACCGCAACGGCACTGTCGACCTTCGGATGGGCAAACTGCGGCGGTCGCCCTGGGCGGCCGAGGATCGCAACAAAACGCCGACGGCGAATCTGGGCGTCAACGGTGCTGCACCGACGGTCGCCCTCCGAGGCGGCCGAGGATTTGCAACGCGAGCGGCACCACATGGTCTATGTCGAGCTGTTTGGGTGGCAGTTGCTCTTGAGCGGCTGAGAATCACAACGCTGAATGGCTGATGGGCCTGCTAGCGGGGTGGGTCACTGGCGGTCGTCCATCGGGGCGGCCGAGGATCGCAACTTGTACGCGCCGGTGGTGCCGATGTAGGCGTACAGCAGCGGCGGTCACCCTTCGGGGCGGCTGAGGTTTGCAACATCTGTCGGGACAGTGGTGAGGAGTCGGTTTAAGAGAGGCGGCCCATCCTCCTCGGCGATCGGTGATCGCACCTGCCCTCGACACCTGGGTCATTGTCGTCGACATGGCTGCTGTCCTTGGGGAGAGCTGAGGGTTGAAACGTCGCCCCGGTCGGTGGCGGGCCAACTCGGCGGGGAATAGTGGTTGTCCCTCGGGGCGTCTGAGGATCGCATCGACAAGAAGGCCGACGAGAGTGCCATGGGCATGAATGTGGCGGTCGCCCCGCTGGGCGGCCGAGGATCGCAACGGCACCAAAGCCGAAGAGCTGGGCACAGCACTGTTGGCGGTCAACCCTGGAGTGGCCGAGGATCGCAACAGGGTCACGTCGGTGCCGGTGAACCCGGCCACCTGGTGGCGGGCGCTCTTCGGGGCGGCCGAGGATCGCAACTGGTACTCCGCTATCGACATGCTCTGGATTTCCTGGGGCGGCGGTCGCCCTCAGGGGGCAGCCGAGGATCGCAACATCGTCATCCTGCGCAAGGGCGATGTCCCCAGGCAGGTGGCGGTAGCCCTCCGGGAGCGGCCGTGGATCGCAACGGCACCAAAGCCGAAGAGCTGGGTCAGGCTCTGTTGGCGGTCGTCTTCCGGGGCGGCCGAGGATCGCAACACCTTGACGGGGCTGTCGTAGCGCTCCTTGATGTAGTTGTGGCGGTCGTCTTCCAGAGCGGCCGAGGATCGCAACCGTGTGATCGACGCAGCCAAGGCAGCGATGGCGCATTGGCGGCCGCCCTCCGGGGCGGCCGAGGATCGCAATGACGACACCCGCACGGTGGCCTGCATCGTCACCGTGGTGGCCGTCGGCTTTCTGGGCGGCTGAGGATCGCAATGACGGCCTGCGTGGGCGTCTGACGGGCGCGCAGGTTGGGCCGGTCGTTCTCCCGGACGGCCGACGATCGCAACCCTGACGCCACCGCAGCCTGCACCCTGTTGCGTGGTGGCGGTTGCCCTTTGGAGCGGCCGGGGATCGAAACGAGACACGGAACTCGGCGACCGGCCTGGTCGTGCGTCGTGGCGGTCGCTCTCTGGGGCGGCCCGGGATTGCAACTCCCGCGCCCAGGCCGAGGTGATGAACTGGGCGGCGGCGGTCGCCCTCGCGGGCGGCCGAGCATCGCAACGAATTCGATGTCGGCGAGAGTACCCACGCCGCAGGCAGTGATGGCCGCCCCTCGGGGCTGCCAGGGATCGCAACGGCCAGCTCGCCGGCCTGCTCACCCAGATCACCCAGTGGCGGCCGTCTTCCGGGGCGGCCGAGGATCAAAACGACGGGTAGGCGTTGCAGCCGTCCGAGTCCGCCTGGTGGCGGTCGCCCTTCTCGGTGGCTGAGGATCGCAACGACTCCAAGGCGGTGCTGCGCACCGCCACCCGTGCGGGTGGCGGTTGCCCTCCCGGGCGGCCGAGGATCGCAACTGCTCCTTCGTCAGGCCGTCCATCAGGCCCTCCTCGAGTGGCGGTCGCCCTTCCGGGCGGCCGAGGATCGCAACGACTGGCAGGGCCTCGGCGACACAGCGGGTATGAGTGGCGGTCGTCCTTCGGGGCGGCCGAGGATCGCAACGAACGCGCCTCGCGCATCCCGGGCGACCGCGCGCTGGTGGCGGTCGCCCTCCTGGGCGGCCGAGGATCGCAACAACGTCGCCCGCGTGCAGGAGTACCAGGCCTTGGCCGGTGGCGGTCGCTCTTCGGGGCGGCCGAGGATCGCAACGCGATGCCGCGCTGTCCGCGAACCCAGCGCCGGAGGGTGGTGGCGGTTGCCCTCTTGGGCGGCCAGGATCGCAGTTCCGGTGCGGTGCCGAGCTGGGCCCTGAGACGAGAGTGGCAATCGCTCCCTGGAGCAGCCGAGACCGAGTCGGGGGGACTTGCTGGGGACCACGCGTCGTTCACCACCGTCTCTGAGGCGCCTCTCGGTGAACGAACAGCGCGGGCTGTCTACCGTCTGACGTGCAGGGATGGCTATCGCCGGGCGACTGGGGGTCAAGGGGTCGCAGGTTCAAATCCTGTCGTCCCGACCAGCGTTTTTGCAGGTCGTAGGCCGTTTCCGCTTCTGGCGGGAGCGGCCTTTCTGTTGTGTCGTCATCTGGTGGTCGCAGCGTGGTCCCGGTGGGCTGGCCGGGGCGCTGGTTGGCGACGTTGTGTCGTTTTCCGTGTCTGGTGGGTGGTCAGGCGTGGTGTCGCGGGGGCTGCGGGGATTCGGGTGGCGTGGTGGCCGTGCAGGCCGGGTCGGGGGCGCGGAAGGTGTCGGGGGCGGGATGGTGGGCGATCGCCGCGGTGGCGCGGTCCGGTAGGGCGGCCCAGTTGCGGCTGGAACCGGTCCTGGGTTCGGTGAGGGCGAGTTCGGTGTTGTCGATGGCCGAGAGCGTCCGGCGGATGTACATGAAGCGTTCGTCCAGGTAGGGGATGCGTCCGGTGTCCGGGCGGGCGGTCTCCGTGGCCGGTCAGGTGAGCCGGGCGTGGTGGGTGGCTGCGGCTTCGCGGACGAGGTGGGCGAAGCGTTCGCGGCTGCGGTTCTGGTGGCGCTCGGCCTGTTCGCCGTCCCGGTCCTGCTCCTCGTCGTCGAGGTCGTCGAGGTCGTCGTAGTCGTCGTGGAGGAGCCGGCAGCCGTGGATGCCGGTGAGGAGGTCTTCGAGGAGGTCGCGGGCGGGGCGTTTGGGGTCGAGGGGGGTCAGGCGCAGGCCGGTGTCCTCGGGGTCGGCGTCCGGGGCGGCGTATTCGTCGAGGTCTTCGAGTTGTTCGCGCAGGCTGGCGGGGTCGGGGAGGAGGCCGTCGGCGACGTGGAGGGCGTGGCGCACCAGGCCGGTGACCGCGTCGTAGGGGGAGACGCCGGCTTCGAGGAGTTCGAGGACGAGGGTGGGGGTTTGGTGGGGGAGGGCTTCGATGTCGTCCGCTTCGAGGAGCACGGTGGTGGGGGAGTGGCCGGTGGCTTCGGCGGTGACCTCGGCGGCGGCCGCGAGCCAGTGGGCTGCGGCGACGGCGGCGGCGGTGGGGTCGATCTCGGTGAGGAGGGCGGCGGGGCCGAAGGGGTTCTGTTCGAGGAGGCGGTCGGCGGCGGCGACCTGGACGGGGGAGGCGCCTTCGCGGCTGAGGAGGACGGCCTGGCGGGCGCGGTCGGTGAGGTCGCCGAGTTCGGCGTTCTCCACGGCGGCGAGTTCGGTGGCGGTTTCCGCGAGGACGGCGTCGGTGAGGGCCGCGTTGTCGAGAGCGTGGAGGGCGCGCCCGGCGCGGTGGGCGGATTCGACCAGGGGGATGTAGGAGACGTCGAGCATGCCGTCCTGGGGGAGGTTGGGCCGGGCGATGGCGCCGGGGACCTCGTCGAAGGCTTCGCGCTCCTCCTCGCGGCGCCAGCCCTCGGAGTTGGGCTCGATGGAGGAGGCGGCGCTGGCGGGGTGGGTGTAGGTGCGCCAGGCGGCCTCGGAGAGGCGCGTGAGGGCGCGGGCCAGACTCAGGAGGGTGGAGGTTTCGGCCGTGGCGGGGAGGACGGCGATGCGGGTGGCGAGATCACCTTCGCCGGTTCCCCAGGTGGCGATCAGCTCGTGTCGTTCGGGGTCGACGCTGTAGCGGGTCACGGGTTCGTACCTCCAGGACTGTCGCGGCGCGGCGCCGCATCGCACCGTCGTGGCCCATTCTTGCCGCCGTCGAGGGACGACCGGACGCCGTTCCTGGACGGCACCGCGACCTGATCGTCCGCCGCCCGGCCGGTCGCTCCCGGTCCGAGCGCGGCGGCCGATCGCGCACCGTGCGCTCCGTCCGCACCCTGCTCTGCGTCTCACCGCCGAAATCCGGCAACCGCCGGATCCGGGTCCCGGGCGCCACCGAGCATCCGACCGATGCCCGGGTGACCCGGGCCGCGAAGAATCTGGTCAGGTACCTCGGGGACACCGGCTGCCGTGCCCGCTACCCGGTCGGAGATCCGCCGGACCGGGCGTCCTGCCGGAGGTGGCGATCCGGACAAGGCCCTGATGGCCCTGCTCGCCACCGCCCGCTCCTACCGGGAACGCGGAGCCGACCGGATCGCCGCGTTCGCCCCGCACCTCTCCTACGCCCAGCAGGATCAGCAGGCGCCCGGACAGCGACGGCTGCTGAACTCGACGCTGCTCGCCGATCTGGCCGCGACAGCCGGGATCGGTCACCTCACGACACTCGCCTGCGACACGCGGGACTCCCTCCATCCGGCGTTCGCCTCGTCGTCGCTGACCCTGCTTCCGCTGCTTCCGCTGCAGTCGGCGCTGCTGAGCACCCTGGACGGGCGCCCGGACTTCCTGGTGGCGGCCGATATCGCCTCGGCTGCCCAAGTACGCGCTCTGGGAAGGTCCCTGGGCGTGCCGACCGTCGTCGCGATCAGAGGACGGCCGACCGGTGGCCGGATCCGGATATCGCTGAGCACCACTCGGCGTCATCTGGGGCGGGACGGCCGTGCCGTGATCGTCGACGGCCTCGTCACCGCCGGGTCGATGCTGCGGGCCGTCACCGCTGCGGTCCGCGAACAGGCACCGGATCTGCGCGTGGACGTCATCGCCCCCCACCTGCGGCCGAGCGGGACGTGCCTGGATCAGCTCGGCACGCTGTGCGGGACCGCCGACCGCGTGTCGCTGTACGTCACCGATGCGACCGGTCACCGACCCGTCCTGCCCGGCGTGAACGTGCTGCCGGTCCTGCCGCTGGTCGCGCCAGTCGTTGCCAAGGTCGTCCTCGGCGTGCTCGGTTGCCGGTCGTCCTCGTCAACTGCGGCCGGGCCGAGGCCTGTCGCGCCCGACGCCGGACCGAAGGACCTTGTGCCATGAGCCGTGGATCCATGCGCCCTGCCGCTCCCGCGCCGATCCGGGGATGACCGGCCGCGAACTCCCGGCGAGTCGCCACTCGCGCCATGTCCCGTGACCGCCACGGCAGTTCGTGAAGCGGTCAGCTCCCGTCAGGCTGCCGGACGATTCGCGCAGCCGGCTTCCCGCCGTCACAGAAAGCCCCTCGCTGGGGCGCACCACCATCCACACCCTCGTCCTGCTCAATCCCGAACCGACGCCGGGAGACCCCGCACCGCTCGTGATCCTGGGCCGATTCACCTACCGCACCGACCGCCCCTTCCGTGTCACGCTCCAGCTGCTGAGCGGTGAACAGGCCCACCTCACCTGGGTCTTCTCGCGAGACCTCCTGCTCGACGGTCTGCAACGCCAGGTGGGCGAGCACCGCAGGCGCTCCAGCCGGCGGTGCGGCCGATGTTCCGTTCGGTGGCGAAGACGGGCGAACCGGCGCGTGTCCTTCAGGGTGACGACCGTGTCCCAGCGTGACGTTGAGCGGGATGGGTGGGATGCGGGCGGCTGCCAGGCGGCGGGAGCAGCCGCCCGCTGATCCCGGCGCCTCCCCATCAGACCTCACCGGTCCGGTTCGACGACCTGTCCCGGGGCGTGTTCGGGGCGCCGCCCAAGGGCGCATCCACAGCCGCCCCGGTCCGGGAGGGCCGGGGCGGCGACGAAAGGTGACAGGACGAAAGGGGGAGGCTCGGCGGCGCCCGGTCGGACGCGACGGTCCTGCCGCACGTGTACCCGGACCACCGGCACGCGGTGGCGGTCCCCGTACCCCGGACGCGCCTCAGGTGGGTCGTGGGGCGAGGGTGGGGTCGAGGGCGGCGTGGAGGAGTTGGCGGTAGGTGTCGCGGGGGATTTCGATGCCGCCCAACTTGCGGGTGAAGGAGTGGAGTTGCTGGACGTCGACGAGGAGGCAGCCGCGGCGTTCCATCAGTTCTGCCATGGCGGCGATGGCTGCGTGGCCGGCGTCGGGGGCGGAGTGGAAGGTGGTCTCCATGGAGAGCCAGCGGCCGATGCCCATGCCGATGACGCCGCCGACGAGGTGGCCGTCCAGCCAGGCCTCGGCGGAGTGGGCGGCGCCGACCCGGTGGAGCTCGCGGTAGAGCGCGGACATCGAGGAGTCGATCCAGGTGCCCTCGCCCGGCTTGCGGCCCACGGCGCAGGAGGCGAGCACCTCGTCGAAGGAGGTGTTCCAGCGGAGTTCGAAGCCGCCGGCCTTGACCTTCCGGCGGGCCCGGCGCAGGTAGCGGGTCCAGGTGCTGCCCCGGACGTCGATGATGCAGCGGGCCTCGGGGCTCTCCCACACGAGGGGGGCCTGCGGCTTGCGGGTGTCGCCGCCGGCGTACCAGCCGTTGGCGTAGTAGGCCAGCGCCTCGGCGGCGCTGACGGTGGGGTTGTCCGTCGGCTGACCGGCCATCAGGCGACCGCCCTGTCGATCCAGTCGTTGCCCGTCCGGTCGTCGCACGCCTGGCCGTTGACCCGCAGGCTCAGCCGGACCAGGTCGGCGTGGGTTCCGGCGGGTGCCTTGGCCCGAATTCGGCGGAGATAGGTGTTGACCGTGTGGACGCTAATTCCGAGGCGCCGGGCGACCTGCTCGTAGGTGCAGCCGCCGGCTATTTGATGCAGAACCTCGCGCTCGCGTGGTGAGAAATCATTCACGTATTCCAGGTCCATGATCGCCCCCGTCTGAACTATGTGCCTGTTGCGCAGCGGCCGGCGTTCGCCGCAAGGGGCCCCACCCGCCGCCGAGTGGTCAGGCTACCACCGGGTTTTGTCGAGTCACAGGCTTGCCGGGCAGGTCGGAGAGCACCCCGCGAACAACGCTACACCCTGTCAACTGCAGCCCTCGGGCCCTCGTAAGCACAGCTTGGTGAGCATGTCAAGTCACCAGTTGCAGTGACTCGCCCGGGGTCCGGGCTTGGGTGAGGGTGGCGGTCGAATGCCTTGGACATCGGCCTGGCCGCAACCCCATCGGAGAGGACTGATTGACGACATGCTGACCGAAGAACAAATCCGGCTGTTCAGCGAGGACGGGTTCATCCTGATTCCTGACGTCTTCGACTCTGCAGAGCTGGAGGCGCTTCGCGGCGGTCTTTCCGAGGTATTCGCAGAACCCGGCCCGCACCGCGTGCTGGAGGCCGGTACCGGTGTGGTGCGCGGGGTGCACGGGGTGCACGCGACCCACCCGCTGTTCGGCGCGCTGACCCGGCTGCCCCGGCTGGTGGAGCCGGCCCGGCAGTTGCTCGACGACGAGGTCTACGTCCACCAGTTCAAGATCAACGCCAAGCTGGCACTGGTCGGCGAGGTCTGGGAGTGGCACCAGGACTTCCGCTTCTGGCGCGACGAGGACGGCATGCCCGCGCCGCACGCGCTGAGCGCGGCCGTCTTCATGGACCGGGTCGACGAGTTCAACGGCCCGCTCATGGTCGTCCCCGGCTCGCACCGGGAGGGCGTGTACGAGACCACCGTGCAGGAGGACGCGGACTGGAGCCGGACGCTCTCCGCGAAGATGAAGTACTCCCTGACCGCCGAGACCCTCGCCCGGGCCACCCGCGAGCGCGGCATCGTCGCCCCCAAGGGGGAGGCGGGCAGCGTCCTGCTGTTCCACAGCAACATCCTGCACGGGTCGGTGCCCAACATGTCGCCGAACAACCGCACCCTGGTGCTGATCAGCTACAACGGCGTCCGCAACCGGCTGGGCGAGGTGCCCGCGCCCCGGCCCGAGTTCCTCGCCTCCCGCGACTTCACCCCGCTCGCCACGGTCGCCGACGACGCCCTGCGCACCCTCCCGTACGCCGCTGCGGGGCGGGCGTGACCGGCGCCCGCGAGCGGCGGATCGAGGAGCTGCTGGCCGAGCGCGGCCTGCGCGCCCCCGGCCGGACCGCTCCGACCGGCCCGACCGCCCCGACCGGCCCTGGCGGTCCGGACGGGCGCGTCGAGGGACCGCTCTCCCCGGGCCAGCGGCGGCTCTGGCTGCTCGACCGGCTGCGCCCGGGCAGCGCCGAGTACAACGTCCCGATGGCCTGGCGGATCGAGGGCGACCTCGACGAGGCCGCGCTGCTGGAGAGCCTGCGCGAGCTGTGCCTGCGGCACGCCGCGCTGCGCACCCGGATCACGGTGGACGCCCAGGGCGAGCCCGGCCAGACCGTGCTCGCCGAGGCGCCCGTCGTCGAGATCGTGGACCACGGCGCGCTCCCCGACGGAGTACGCGAGGCCGCGGTCGAAGCGGCCGTCCGGGCCGAGGCGGACGAGCCCCTCGACCTCGCCGGAGCACGGCCGCCGGTGTGGCTGCGCCTGCACCGGCACGGTGACCGGTACGGTGCCCCGGACGCCGCCGGGCGTTGGACGCTCACCCTGACCGTCCACCACATCCTCTTCGACGACTGGTCCTCCGGTGTCCTCCAGCACGACCTGGCCGCGCTGTACCGCCGGGCCACCGGCGGCGGCGGGGAGCTGGAGCCCACGAAGGCGCACTACCTCGACTGGGCCGCCCGGCAGCACGAGCCGACCGAGGACCGCGCCGAGCAGCTCGCCCACTGGCGCGCACGGCTGGAGGGCGCGCCGACCACGGTGAACCTCCCCGCCCGCCCGGGGCAGGAGCCCGGGCCCGGCCCGGCCCGCCAGCTCGCCGTGCCGGTCGACCCGGCGGACCTGGCCCGGCTCGAGGAGCTCGGCCGCGCCGAGGGCTGCACCTCGGTCACCGTCCTGCTGGCCGCCTGGGCGGCCCTGCTGCACCGGGTCGGCGGGCAGGACGACCTGGTGATCGGCACGCCGTACGCCCAGCGCGGCCCGGCCTGGACGCACGAGCTGATCGGCTTCTTCCTCAACACCCTCGCGCTGCGCGCCGACCTCGCCGGGGCGCCGTCCTTCCGGACCCTGCTCGGCCGGATGCGGACGGTCGTCGCCGAGGCGTACGACCGGGCCGAGGTGCCCTTCGACGAGGTGGTGGAAGCGCTGCGACCCGACCGCTCCGGCGGTCGGCACCCGCTGTTCCAGGTCTGGTTCGCCGCCGACGAGGTCGGCGCCGCCGGGCTGGACCTACCCGGGACGGTCTGCACCCCGCTGGAGGCCGAGGGCGGCCGGGCCAAGTTCGACCTGGCCCTGTTCGCCGCCCGGCGGGCCGCCGACACCGAGCTCGTCCTGGAGTACGACGCCGCGCTGTTCGACGACGCGACGGTGGAGCAGCTCGGCCGGCAGCTGGCCCGGCTGGTCCGCTCGCTCGCCGACGCCCCGGACCGCCCGCTGACCGACCACGAACTGCTGGACCCCGCCGAGCGCGAGCTGGTCCTGCGGACCTGGAACGACACCGCCGCCGACCTGGGCGCCGAGCCGCTGGCCCACCACTGGTTCGAGCGGCAGGCCGCCCGGACGCCGGACGCGATCGCGGTCGAGGCCGGTGACGAGCGGGTCTCCTACGCCGAGCTCGACCGGCGGGCCGAGGCGGTGGCCCGGGCGCTGGCGGAGGCCGGGGTGGGCGCGGGCGGGTTCGTCGGCATCGCGGTGCCCCGCTCGGTCGCGATGCTGGCCGCCGTCCTGGGCACCCTCAGGGCCGGTGCGGCGTACGTGCCGCTGGACCTGAGCCACCCGTCGGAGCGGATCGCGCTGCTGCTGGAGGACACCGAGCCCTCGGTCGTCCTGGTGGCCGCGGGGACGCCCGAGCGGCTGCCCGCGACCGGCGCCCGGCTGATCGACGTCGGCGTGCTGCCCGCCGCACCCGGAGCCGGCGGCCCGGCCCGGCCGGCCGCCCCCGCCGACCCGGAGTCGGTCGCGTACGTGACGTACACCTCCGGCTCCACCGGACGCCCGAAGGGCATCCTGATGCCGCACCGGGCGGTCAGCAACCTGGTCGCCTGGCAGCTGGACCGCTACCGGCACCGGCAGCCCGGTCACCGGACCCTGCAGTTCGCCTCGCTCAGCTTCGACGTCTCGTTCCAGGAGATCTTCTCCACGCTCGGCGCGGGCGGCACCCTGGTGCTGATCACCGAGGACGAGCGGCGCGACGTGCACGGCCTGGTCGACCTGCTGAACCGGCACCGCGTCCAGCGGCTGTTCATCCCGGCCGTGGCGCTCCAGCAGGTGGCCGAGGGGTACCGCCGGGGCGGCCGGCTGCCGCACACGCTGGAGACGGTGATCGCCGGCTCCGAGCAGCTGGTGGTCACCGAGGACCTGCGCCGGCTGTTCGCCGACCTGCCGAACGGCCGGTTGCACAACGAGTACGGCCCGTCCGAGACCCACGTCACCACCGCCCACCACCTGCCGGCCGACCCCGCCGAGTGGCCCGGCTGGGCGCCGATCGGACGCCCGGTCGCCAACTCCCGGGTGTACGTGCTCGACGCCGCGCGCCGGCCGGTCCCGGTGGGAGCGCGCGGCGAGGTGTACATCGGTGGCACGGGGCTCGCCCACGGCTACCTGGGACGGCCGGAGCTGACCGCCCTCGCCTTCGTGCCCGACCCGTTCTCCGACCGGCCCGGCGCCCGGCTCTACCGGACCGGCGACATCGCCCGCCACCTGCCGGACGGCGAGCTGGAGTTCCTCGGCCGCGCGGACGGTCAGGTCAAGATCCGCGGCTTCCGGGTCGAGCTGGGCGAGGTCCAGGCCGGTCTGGACGCCCACCCGGCGGTGCGCTCGGCCTTCGTCAAGGTGGACGGGCAGGGCTCGGCGGAGCGCCGCCTGGTCGCCTACGTCGTCCCGCAGGACGGCCCGGCGCCCGGCCCGGCCGAGCTGCGGGAGTTCCTGCGCCGCAGGCTGCCGGAGTACATGGTCCCGGCCGCGTTCGTCGCACTCGACCGCTTCCCGCTCACCGTCAACGGCAAGGTGGACCAGCGCCGGCTGCCCGCACCGGAGTTCACCACCGGAAGCGGGCCGGAAGCCGAGCCGAGGGACGCCCTGGAGCGGGAGCTCGCCGCCGAGCTCGCCGGACTGCTCGGCGCCGAACGGGTCGGCCGGGACGACGACTTCTTCCAGCTCGGCGGCCACTCCCTGCTCGCCACCAAGCTGTTGTGGGCCGTTCAGGCCCGCCACGGCGTCGAGTTCCCGCTCGCCGACTTCTACGGGCGGCCCACCGTGGCCGGGCTGGCCGAACTGGTGCGCAGCGCCGCCCCGGCCCCCCACCCGGACCCCGCCACCGGCACCACCGCCGACCCCGGCGGCGCCGACGAGCACGCGGCCGACGCCGCCGCGGCCGAGCAGCGCGCACGCCGACACCTCGACGACCTCTTCGACGACCTGCTGGGCCCGGCGCAGTGACCGCGCCGCCCACGGAAGGAAGAACCAGCCCCATGAGCTCAGCACCCGCCGCGACCGGCTCGCACACCGTCGTGGTCAACGAGCAGCAGCAGTACTCGCTCTGGCCCGCCGACCGGCAGCCCCCGCTCGGCTGGGCGGTGCTCGGCCGCCCGGCGAGCGAGGAGGAGTGCCTGGCGTACATCGCCGAGCACTGGACCGATCTGCGCCCGCTCGCCGCCCGCCGCACCCAGACCGCCGGAGGGCTCGATGACTGAACCCCTCGGCGCCGGACCCCTCAGCCCCGGCCCTATCGGCGCCGGACCCCTCAGCCCCGGCCTCACCCTGGCCCTGGAGCCGGACGAGCGCCGGCAGCTGGCCGAGCTGGCCGCCGCCCACGCCGGTGCCGCGACCGGTCCGCAGGCGCACGCCTTCTTCCGTGAGGCGCCCGTCCTGGCCCAGCGGCTGCCGCACCGGCTGCGCGCCGCGCTGGCCGGCATGCGCCAGCGCGAGGACGCCGCGTTCGCCCTGGTCACCGGCCTGCCGGTGGACGACGAGGCGCTCGGCGACACCCCGGACACCTGGCGCGACCCGGCGGCGGTCCGGCGCACCGACCGGTACGAGAGCCAACTCGCCCTGGTGGGATCGGTGTTCGGCGAGCTGTTCGGCTGGAACACCCAGCAGGGCGGCGCCGTGATCCACGACGTGCTGCCGATGCGCGAGTTCGAGAACACCCAGATCAACTTCGCCAGCCAGGAACCGATCTGGTGGCACACCGAGGACGCGTTCCACAGCCACCGCCCCGACTACGTCGGCCTGCTGTGCCTGCGCAACCCGCAGCGGGCGGCCACCACGGTCAGCTGCGCCGCCGACTGGGACCTCTCGGACCCGAAGTACGACCTGCTGTTCGAGGAGCGGTTCCGGCACCGCCCGGACGAGTCCCACGCCGACGCCGCCGAGCCGGTCAAGCCCCGCGCGCTGCTCACCGGGGACCGGGACCACCCCTTCGTCTGCGTGGACCCGTACTTCCTGGAGGAGCCCGCCGACCCGGTGGTGGCGGCCGTCCTGCGCGACTTCTACGCGGTGGTGGAGGCGGCGTTGCAGCAGGTGGTGCTGGTGCCCGGCGACATCCTGGTCGTGGACAACCACCGCGCCGTGCACGGGCGCAAGCCCTTCCGGGCGAACTACGACGGCCGCGACCGCTGGCTCAAGCGGATGTCGGTGAGCCGGGACCTGCGCCGCAGCTGGCCCGCCCGGGCCGCCGGCGCACGACAGATTCTGGACGGCAATGACCACTGATACGGCCGCCGCTGGCACGGCGCCCACTGGAACGGCGAGCACGGGGACGACGGTGAACGGGGAGACGACGGTGGCGGTGCCCACGGGCTGGACATCGGTGATCGAGGCATTCGCGGCGCAACGGGCCGAACGGCCGCACGCCCCCGCGGTGACCGGCAGCCACGGCGACTGGTCGTACGAGCGGCTCGGCCTGCTGGCCGACCGGGTGGCCACCGCCGTGCCCGCCGGCCGGGAGGCCCGGGTCGGCTACCTGGGCGCCCGCGACCAGCGCTTCCTGGCCGTGGTGCTGGGCGTGCTGGGCAGCGGCGCGGCCTACGTACCGCTGGACCCGGCCTGGCCCGCCGCCCGGATCGCCGAGGTGGCCGAGGAGTCCGGCCTGGCCCGGGTGTTCGTCGACGGGGCGCACACGGCCGTGGCGGCCGCGGCCGGCCTGGCCGACGCCGTCGACGTCGACGAGGTGCTCGCCGCCGCCGAGCCGCCCGCGCCCGCCGTGCACCGGGACGGCACCGGGGCCGATCTCGCCTACGTGGTCTTCACCTCCGGATCGACCGGTCGGCCCAAGGGCGTGCTGACCGAGCACGCCGCGCTACTCAACAACTGCGCGGGCATCGCCGCGCGCTGGGGGCTGACCGAGGACGACCGGGTGCTCCAGTTCACCACGCTCGGCGTCGACATCACCCTGGAGGAGGCGTTCTCGGCCTGGGTGGCCGGGGCGGCGCTGGTCCTGATGGACCCGGCCGTCGGCGCCGACCTCGCCGCCTTCACCGCCTTCCTGGCCGAACACCGGGTCAGCGCGCTCGACCTGCCCACCTCCTTCTGGTCGACCTGGCTCGCCGCCGTCGAGGCCGGGGACGTCCCGCCGCCGCCCGCCACCGTGCGGGTCGTCGCGGTCGGCAGCGAGGAGGTCGGCTCCGACGAGATCGCCCGCTGGCACGCGGTGGCCGGCCCGCACGGCGCGGTCTACAACATGTACGGCTCCACCGAGCAGGCGATCACCTCGATCGTGGCCGGCCCGATCGCCCCGGGCGACCCGATCGGCACCGGTGTCATCGGCACCCCGCTGCCCGGCGTCCGCGCGTACGTGCTGGACGGCGACCTGCGGCCGGTCCCGCCGGGCGTGCCCGGCGAGCTGTACGTCGGCGGCCTGGCCGTCGCCCGCGGCTACACCGGCCAGCCCGCCCGCACCGCCGCCCGGTTCCGGCCGGACCCGTTCGCGGAGCAGCCCGGCGCCCGGATGTACGCCACCGGCGACCGCGCCGTGGCCCTCACCGACGGCAGCTTCCGCTTCGCCGGCCGCATCGACGACCGGTTGAAGGTCCGCGGTTTCACCGTGCAGCCGCGCGAGGTCGAGCTGGTCCTGCTGGACGTGCCCGGCGTGGCCAAGGCCGTGGTCGGGGCCGAGCCGGGCCCCGACGGCCGCGACCGCGTGGTCGCCGAGGTGTTCACGACCGTCCCCGGCGGCGAGGTCGAGCGGCTGGTCGCCGCCCTCACCGCCGCGACCGCCGAGCGGCTGCCCGCCCCGGCGCAGCCGCAGCGCTACACCGTCCACACCGACGACGCGGACGAGCCGCGCACCCTGCGCCCGGCCGCCGCCCGCGCCGCGGCCGGGTCCGCGCCGGAGGACCTCGGCCACCCCGCCGCCGTCGCCGCGGTCACCGCGCTGTGGCAGGAACTGCTCGGCGCGCAGGAGATCGGCCCGCACGACAGCTTCCTGGACCTCGGCGGCAACTCGCTGATGGTCACCCAGCTGCTCACCCGGCTGCGCAGCCGGCTCGGGGTGGAGCTGGGCTTCGCCGAGTTCTTCGCCGCGCCGACGGTGGCCGCGGTGGTGGCCGCCGTGGTTGCCGCCGACGCCCCGGTGGCCGGGGAGACCGGCCCGGCCGTGCTCACCCCGCGCGAACTGCCGCGCACCGGCGCCGAGCAGGGACCGGCCTGGTCCGGCCAGGAGCGGATGTGGTTCCTGAACCGCCTCGCCCCCGAATCGGCCGCCTACAACCTGCCGCTGGTCTTCGAGGTGTCCGGCCCGCTCGACCTCGGCGCCCTGGAGCGGGCGCTGCACACCGTGCTGGAGCGGCACGAGCCGCTGCGCACCGCGATCCGGTTCGAGGACGGCCGCCTGGTGCAGTCCGTCGGCCCGGTCGCCGCCCGGATCGAGACCGCCGTCACCGCCGCCACCGCGGCAGAGGAACTGCGGGACGCCGACGGGCTGTTGGCCGCCTTCGTGGCCCGCCCGTTCGACCTGGCCGCCGGCGCGCTGCTGCGCGCGGCGCTGCTGGACTGCGCGGACGGGAACCGCCTGCTGGCCTTCGCGGTGCACCACAGCGCGTTCGACGAGTGGTCCTCGGGGCTGTTCGTCGCCGAGCTGGGCGCCGCCTACGCGGCCACCGCCCGCGGGGCCGAGCCGGACCTGCCCCCGCTCGGCGCCCGCTACCTCGATTTCAGCGCCTGGCAGGCCGGCCCCGAGTTCCGGGCGCACGCCGAGGGCCTGCACGGCTTCTGGCGCGAGTACCTGGACGGGCTGCCGCAGAGCCTGCCGCTGCCGGCCGACCGGGAGGCTCCGCGCGAGCCCAGCGGCGCCGGCGGGGCCCGGGCGTTCACCGTCGGCCCCCGGCAGACCGCGGCCCTCACCGCGCTCGCCCAGCGCGAGGGCGTCACCCGCTACCACGCCCTGCTCACCCTGTACGCGGTGTTCCTGGCCCGGCACGCCGACCAGTACGACCTGGCGATCGGCGTGCCCACCGCCAACCGCGGCTCGGAGGAGCTGGAGCGGCTGATCGGGCTGTTCGTCAACACCCTGCCGGTCCGGGCCGACCTGGCCGACAACCCGCGCTTCGCCGAGGCCGTCCAGCGGCTCAGCCACAGCACGCTGGCCGCCCAGGGGGCCGCCGACCTGCCGCTGGACGAGATCGCGCGGGCCACCGGCCGACCCGGCACGCCCGGCGAGAACCCGATCTTCCGCACCATGTTCCTGATGGACGAGGAGCGGATCGACCTCGACCTGGTGGGCACCCGGGTCAGCACGCTGGAACTGCCGGCCCGGACCTCGACGCTCGACCTGACGCTGATCCTCGGCGAGTACGACGGGCGGCTGGAGGGCCGGCTCTGGTACTCCGCCGACCTGTTCGACGAGGAGAGCGCGGACCGGCTGGTCGAGACCTTCCTCGCCCTGGTCGACCGGGTCGTCGCCGACCCCGACCTCAAGGTCAAGGACATCCCCTTCGTCCCGGCCGGGGCCCGGGCGCTGACCGTCGGCGAGCCCGCCGCCGGGCCCCGCGCGCCGCTCGCCCTGCAGATCGCCGGGACCGCCCGCCGGTACCCCGAGCGCACCGCCGTGGTCGCCGACGGCGCCGGCCTGACCTACCAGGAGCTGCTGGCGCTGGTCGACGACATCCGCGGCCGGCTGCTCGCGGCCGGACCGGTGCCGGAGTTCGTCCCGCTGGTGCTGCCCGGCGGATCGGCGATGCTGGCCGCCATGGTCGCGGTCAACAGCCTCGGCGCGGCCTTCGTCCCGGTCGACCCGGACTGGCCCGCCCAGCGCGTCACGGACCTCCTCGCCGAGCTCGGCAATCCGCTCGCGGTGGTCGCCGAGGACGAGGCGGCGCCGGCCGCGGTCGGGGCCGTCCGGACGGTGCGGGCGCCCTCGGCGCCGGTCGGCGAGCACGCCCCGACCCCGTGGCAGCTCACCCCGGAGCACGGCGACCGGCCGATGTACGCGATCTACACCTCGGGTTCCACCGGGCGCCCCAAGGGCGCGGTGGTCCACCACCTCGGCGTCGCCAACCGGATCGCCTGGATGAACCGCGAGTTCGGCGCCGAGGCGGCCGAGACCGTGCTGCAGACCACCCCGCCGGTGTACGACAGCTGCGTGTGGGAGTACCTGTGGCCGCTCACCCTCGGCGGACGCGCGGTGCTGTCCGGGCCGACCCTCCAGGCCTCGCCGGAGCGGCTGCTGGAGGTGATCGCCGCCCACCGGGTGCGCACCATCGACCTGGTCCCGGCCATGCTGGACGGCCTGGTGCGGCACGCGGCCGGGCGCCCGGAGGCGGTCGAGGCGCTGGGCTCGCTGCGGGTCGCCATCGTCGGTGGCGAGGAACTCGGCCGGGGGGTGGCCCGTCGCTTCGAGGAACTCGGCCTGCCCGCCCGGCTGTACAACCTGTACGGCCCGACCGAGGCCAGCATCGGCTCGATGTTCCACCGGGTCACCGGCGGTGACCGGGGCCGGGTGCTGATCGGCCGGCCGATCGACGGCACCGGCGCGGTCGTCCTGGACGAACGCCGCCAGCTCGTCCCGGTCAACGTGGTCGGCGAGCTGTACCTGGCCGGCGACTGCGTCGGCCTCGGCTACCTCGACAACGCCGGCGAGACCCGGCGCCGGTTCGTGGAGAACCGCTTCGCCGGCGACCTGCCGGGCACCAGGCTGTACCGCACCGGCGACCTGGCCCGGATGCGGCCCGACGGCGAGGTGGAGTTCCGGGGCCGCGCCGACGAGCAGATCAAGATCCGCGGCGTCCGGGTCGAACCGGCCGAGGTCGTCGCCGCCCTGGAGGCCCATCCCGGGATCGCCCGGGCCGCCGTCCTCGCGGCGCCGGTCGCCGACGCCGGCGACCGGACCAGGGAGCGGGTGGCCGCCCTGCTCGCCGCCGCGCCGGCCGAACTGGCCGCCGCCGCCTGGCAACGGGTCACCCGCGCCGGCCTCGCCCCGACCACCACCACAGATCCGGAGCACTGACCATGCTGCGTCGCTACAAGGACTTCTCCATCGAAGTGGGGCTGCACCGCGGCTCGTTCATCGCCGCCCCGCGGGCCGAGCAGCAGCGCTGGGTCGTGCACCGGGCCGTCGACGAGCTGGCCGAGCAGCTGCGCCACCTCGACGTGATCGCCCCGGAGTTCGTGGACGGCACCACCCGCGGCGAGATCAACGCCGAATGGCACGGCAGCGAGGCCGACTACCACGACGGCTCGCTGATCATCGAGGGCCAGCAGGTGATGCAGGACTGGGAGGCCGCGCTGATGCGCCGGATGGCCGAACGGGTCGGCGCCGGCCACGGCGACATCCTGGAGATCGGCTTCGGCCTCGGCCTCTCCGCGACCTACATCGAGGAGCAGGGCGTCCGCTCGCACACCATCGTCGAGTTCAACGACCAGGTGCTGGAGGTGGCCAAGGCCTGGCGCGCCCGGCGCCCGGACTCCGACATCGAGCTGATCCAGGGCAACTGGCAGTCCGTCATGCCCACCCTGGGCGACTTCGACGGGATCTTCTGGGACGCCTTCCCCACCAGCGAGGACGAGTTCGACCAGTACGTGCTGCGGGACAGCACGGTGGCCGAGGCGTTCTTCTCCGAGGCCGCCGCCCACCTGCGGCCCGGCGGGGTGTTCACCTACTACACCAACGAGCGCGACTCGCTCAGCCGGCGCCACCAGCGCAGCCTGCTGCGGTATTTCAGCTCGTTCTCGGTGGAGGTCGTGGACGGGCTCGTCCCGCCCGCGGACTGCCAGTACTGGTGGACGGACCGCATGACGGTCGTCACGGCCACCCGCTGAACCCGGTGAGAGAGGAAGACACCCCCATGCTGCCCAGCCTTGATGACCTGACCGAGGACCAGCTGGCCGAACTGGCACGGCTGCTGTCCCCGACCGGGACGTCCGACCGGGAGCCGGCGCCGCACGAGCTGGTCGCCTACTACGTCCCGGCCGACGGCGCCCCGGCGCCGCTCGCCGCCGAACTGCGCGCCCACGCCGCCGCGCTGCTGCCGGCCTCCCACGTGCCGGTCCGGTTCACGGCGGTGGCCGAACTGCCCCGGCTCGCCAACGGCAAGCTCGACCGCCGCGCGCTGCCGGCCGCGGCCCCCGCCCCGACCGGGGCCGACGAGCCGGCCGGCGCCGGAACCGCGCCCGCCGACGACGTCGAGCGCTGGCTGGCGGGCGTCTGGGCCGACGTGCTGGAGCGGCCGGTCGGCACCGTCGAGGCGGACTTCTTCGCCCTGGGCGGCAGTTCGCTGCGCGCGGTGCGGGTGCTCTCCCGGATCGAGGCGGTCATCGGCGTCGAACTGCGCCTGGCCCGGCTGTTCGAGGACGCGACGCTCGCCGGCCTGGCCGCGCTGGTGCGCGACCAGGCCGACCGGGTGCCCGACTTCGCCGCGATCGTCGCGGTCGCCGCCGAGGTGTACGGCCAGGACGCGGACGAACCGGCGGCCGCCCGTGCCTGACCTCGCACCGCGCTTCACCGGCCTCGCGCTGTACGGCAGTTGCTACCAGCAGTGCGTCGCCAACCTGCTCGACTGGCAGGGCGTGCCCGCCGCCGAGGAGGCCGTCGGCATGAGCTGGGGCTTCTCCCGGCCCGGCGGCGCGGCCCTGGACGGCAGCGGCCGCTGGCTCGCGGCGGCCGGCACCGGGTACGGCCTCGACGTGGCCGACCTGCGGTTCGCCGACCCGGAGCGGGCGGGCGCGTACGAGCGGGAGAGCCTGGCGGCCGGCGTGCCGGTGGCCGCCGCCGTGGACGCCTTCCACCTGCCCTCCCCGTTCGAGGGCGAGCAGCACATCACCCACTGCGTGATCGTGGTCGCGGCGGACGCCGACGGGGTGGTCGTCGTCGACCCGATGAACAACCCCGAACCGGTCCGGTACCGCCCGGCCGACTGGGCGCGGCTGCGCTCCGGGCCGAGCGCCCAGGGCTCCCGGCTGCTGCTGGTCCGGTCGGGGCCCACCCGGCGCCCCGGGCCGGCCGCCCTCGCCCGCCAGCTCGGCGAACAGCTGCGCGCGCACGACGAGCAGGACGCCGCCGCGCTCGCCGACCACCTGGCGGCCGACCCCACCGGAGCCCCGGACGTCAGCGGGGTCGCCGCCGAGCGGATGTACCTCGCCCGGTTCCTGGCCGCGCTCGCCGGCCCGCTGCCCGAACTGCGGCCGGTCGCCGAGGGCCTGGCCGCCCTGGAACGCCGCTGGTACCTGGCCCACACCATCGCGCTGGAGTCCGGGGGCGTCCCGCCGCAGCGCCAGCTGCGGCTGGTCCGCGACCTCGGCGAGCGCGACCAGGAGCAGCGGCGGGCCGCGGCCGAGCTGCTCTCGGCGATCCACCGGAACCACGAGGAGGACCAATGACCACCACCCGAGAGCGCTGCGAGCGCGCCGTCCGGGACGCGCTGGCCCGCAACGCCGAGGTGGAGCCCTCCGCCGACCTGCTGGCGGCCACCGACGACCTGTACGACCACGGCCTGACCTCGCTCGCCTCCGCCCGGGTGATGCTGGCAGTGGAGGGCGCGTTGGCGATCGAGTTCCCGGAGCGGATGCTCACCCGGGCCCTGTTCGCCAGCATCGAGCGGCTCACCGACGCCTGCGTCGAGGTGCTGGAGACCGAGGGGGCCGCACGGTGACCACCGACCTGGAGACCGCGCCGGCACCCGCCCGGACGGCCGGAGCCGTGACGCTGACCGAGGAGTCGGCGCTCGCCGCGATCGAGGAACGCGCCGAACTGCTCGAGGGCGAGGCCGTCCGCGCCGACCGCACCGCCACCGTCCCGGCCGCGAGCATCGCCGCCCTGCGCGAGGCCGGGCTGTGGTCCGCGGCGGTGCCGGTCGAGTACGGCGGCCCCGGCCTGGGCGTCGAACAGCTCACCCGGATCGGCTCCCGGCTCGGCGGGCACTGCGCCGCCACCGCGATGATCTGGGCGATGCACCAGCTCCAGGTCGCCTGCCTGGCCCGCTCCGCCGCCGCCTCCCCGGCGCTCGCCGGGTACCTGGCCGAGGCGGCCCGCGAGCAGCACCTGATCGCCTCGGTCACCTCCGAGGCGGGCATCGGCGGCAACCTGCGCACCAGCCGGGCGGCGCTCGTCCCGGACGGCGGGCTGCTGCGCCTGGAGAAGCAGGCCACCACCGTCTCGTACGGGTCGGTCGCGGACGCCTTCCTGATCACCGCCCGCCGGGACGAGCAGGCCGCGGCCGCCGACCAGGTCCTGGTGCTGGCCCGGCGCGACCAGCTGGAGCTGGAGCAGACCGGCGGGTGGAACACCCTCGGCATGCGCGGCACCGTCAGCCCGCCGTTCCTGGTGCGGGCCGCCGTCCCGGCCGACCAGGTGCTCGCCGAACCCTTCGGCACCACCGCCACCCGCTGCATGGTGCCGCTCTCGCACGTGCTGTGGGCCGGCGTCTGGACGGGCGTGGCGGGCGACGCGGTGCGCCGCGCGGCGCGCTTCACCCGGGCCCGGGCGCGGGCCGCGCTCGGCAACGGCGGGACCTTCGCCGACGAGCGCCTCGGCGAGGCGCACGCCCGACTGGCCCTGCTGCAGGGCGCGGTCCGCAGCTTCGCCGCGGACTACGCCCGCTGGGACGGCGGCGCGGACGGCGAACACACCGTCACCACCCGGGCCAACGCGCTCAAGACCTCGGTCTCCGTCGAGGCCGCCCGGATCGCCGAGGCCGCCCTGGAGATCTGCGGCATGGCCGGCTACACCGAGGACGGCCCCTACTCCGTCGCCCGGCACATCCGCGACCTCCACTCGGCCCGGCTGATGATCTCCAACCGGCAGATCGACCTGGCCACCTCCGACCTGCTGCTCCTCGGCGAAAGGGCGTTTCAGCTGTGAAGGACACCGGAATCCCCGGAGCGCCCGCGCTCGGGCCCGCGTTCGAGCGGACCGTCGCCGAACTCCAGGACGCGCTCACCGCCACCGCCGGGACCGGCCCCGGCCCGGTCTGGTACCCGCCGCTGATGAGCGCCGCACGGATCGAGCGGGCCGAGTACGCGGAGTCCTTCCCGCACCTGCTCGGCACCGTGCACGCGTACGCGCCCGACGGCTCCGACCGGCCCGGCGGACCGGCCGACGGGCGCCCGGCCACCGACGTCGTGCTCGCCCCGGCGGTCTGCTACAACCTCTACGCCGAACTGGCGGGCCGGCAGCTGGACGAGCAGGTCGTCCTCGACGCGGCCGGCTACTGCTACCGGCACGAGGCGACCAGCGAGACCGGCCGCTTCCGCAGCTTCCGGATGCGCGAGTTCGTCGCCGTCGGCCCGGCCGAGCAGGCCGCCGACTGGCGGGACTCCTGGATACCGCGCTGCGAGGCGTTCCTCGGCGGGCTGGGCCTGGACGTCCGGGTGGTCTCCGCGACCGACCCGTTCTTCGGTCCGGGCGGGCGGCTGATGCGCTCCACCCAGCTCGAACAGGGGCTCAAGTACGAGTTCGTGGCCAAGCTCACCGACACCGACCCGGGGACGGCGATCGCCTCGGCCAACCGGCACCGGGACCACCTGGGCCGCCGGTTCGGCATCCGCCACGGCGAGGACGCCGCGCACAGCTCCTGCGTGGCCTTCGGCCTGGAGCGGATCGCCCTCGCCCTGGAGCACGCGCACGGCGAGGACCGGCGCAACTGGCCCCGGATCACCGCGCCGGACGCCCTGACCGCAGTCTGACGACGTCTCGAGGAACGGCATGGCAACCGGCGGGTTCGAACGCTTCACCCAGCTGACCGCGCAGCAGCGGCAGACCTTCCTGGCGCGCGCCGCGGCGAACCCCGCGGCGGCCGCCCGGCTCCGGCTCTCGGAGGCCCAGCGGCGCTTCTGGTTCCTGGAGCGCCTCACCGACGGCGGCGCGCTCTACAACCTGCCGTCGGCGCACCGCTTCCGCGGGCGGTTCAGCGTGTCCGCGCTGCGCCGGGCGCTGGCCGAACTGGCGCAGCGGCACGAGATGCTGCGGATGCGCTACGTCGAGGTGCTGGGCGAACCGCTGCAACTGCCCTCCGGCGCACCGCTGGAGTGCCCGCTGGTCGACCTGAGCGACCTGGCCGTCGCCGAGCGCGAGGCCGAACTGCTGCGGTACACCGAGGCGGACGCGCGCACGCCGTTCCTGCTGGCCGGGGGCCCGCTGGTACGGGCCTCCGTGCTGCGGCTGGCCCAGGACGACCACGTCCTGCTGCTCAACCTGCACCACAGCATCGCCGACGGCTGGTCGCTGGACCTCCTCTACGGCGAGCTGGAGTCCCGCTACGACGCCCACCTGGCCGGCGGCCCGCTCCCCGAGCCGGTGCCGACCGCCGGCTACCCCGGCTACGCGGCCGGCCAACGGGATTGGCTGGACGGTCCGGAGGCGGAGCGCAGCCTGGCCTTCTGGCGCACCGAACTCGCCGGCGCCCCGGCCGACCTGGGGCTCCCCGCCGACGAGGTGGACCCGGCGCCCCGGCCCGGCGAGGGCGCGGTGGTCTCCCGGGAGCTGTCCGGGACGGTGACCGGTGCGCTGCGCGAGCTCGGCCGGGCCCAGGGTGCGACGCTGTTCATGGTGCTGCTCGCCGCCTACGCGGCGGTGCTGCGCCGGCACACCGGCCGGGCGGACCTGGTGGTCGGCAGCCCGGTCTCCGGCCGGGCGCGGGCGGAGTGGGCCGAGGTGGTGGGCCTGTTCGTCAACACCACGGTGTTCCGGGTCCGGCCGGACGGGGACGCCTCCTTCCAGGAGCTGGTGTCGGCGGTTCGGGGCTCGGCGCTGCGGACCTACGCGCACCAGGACGTGCCCTTCGACTGGCTCGTGGACCGGCTGGGGGTGCGCCGGGAGACCGGGCGCAACCCGCTGTTCTCCGCCTTCCTGTCGGTGGAGGGCTTCTCCGAACGGCCCGTCCGGCTGGGCGGCCTGGCGGGCGAGGACGTGGAGGCGCACGCGGCCACCGCCTGGTTCGACCTGAGCCTGTGGATCGGCGAGCGCCGGGACGGCGGCTTGCGGATCGACCTGACGTACGCGGCCGACCGCTTCGCCCCGGCCACGGC
The DNA here is from genome assembly GCF_055594965.1 of Kitasatospora sp. NPDC040550. Taxonomy (NCBI): domain Bacteria; kingdom Bacillati; phylum Actinomycetota; class Actinomycetes; order Kitasatosporales; family Streptomycetaceae; genus Kitasatospora; species Kitasatospora sp. NPDC040550. The sequence continues at coordinate 92,185 of NZ_JBVIWC010000022.1, forward strand.
CGAGCGCCTGGCCGACGACCTGCTCCGGCTGCTGGGCGCGGCGGCGGCCGACCCCCGCGCGAGCGTCGAGTCGCTGGCCCCCCGGCTGCGCGAGGCGCTCCCCGAGGCGGCGCCCGCACCGGGGGCCGCGGCGGCGGGGCCCGGTACGCGCACCGGCCGGCCGCCGGTGACCGCGCTGGAGCGTACGGTCGCGGACACCTGGGCCGCCCTGCTGGAGCGCCCCGAGGTGTACCTGGACGACGACTTCTTCGAACTCGGCGGCCGCTCCCTGGTCGCCCTCCAGGCGGTCGCCCGGCTCAACGAGATCTGCGGCACCGACCTCCACCCGGTCGAACTCTTCGAGGCCCCCACCGTCGAGTCCTTCGCCCGGCTGCTCGGCGAGAGCGCGGGCGAGAGCGCGGGCGGCGGACCCGACGCCGGCCCCGGGGCCCTGCGCACCATCAGGCCCGGCAGCGGCCCGGCGGTGCTGTGCCTGCCACCGATCGGCGGGGACATCCTGTGCTACGCCGCGCTGGCCGGCGCGCTCGACACCGACCGGCCGGTGTACGCGGCCGCCGTACCGGGCCTGCACGACGACCGCGCCCCGCTGCGTTCCGCCGGTGAACTGGCCGAGCACTTCCTCGGCCTGCTGGCCGCCGGGGGAGTCGCCGGGCCGCTCACCCTGGTCGGCTGGTCGATGGGCGGGGTGGTCGCCGTGGAGATGGCGCACCGGCTGGCCGCCGCCGGCCCGCGCCCCGAGGTGGTGCTGATCGACGCCCCGATGCCCGGTCCCGGCGACGAGGACGCCGACCTGACCGCCGAGTTCAGCCATTACCTGGCCGCCGCGGCGGGCCGCACCGGAGCGGTGGGCACCACCGCGGCCGAGTGCCCCGACGACGGGGCGCTGTGGGCCTGGGCGCGCCGGGAGGGCATCATCGGACCGGAGTTGGACGAGGGCCGCTTCGCCGCGATGGCCGAGGTGTTCCGGACCAACGTCGGCGTGCTGGCCCGCCCCGGGGTGCCCGGGTACGACGGCGAGGTGCTCTACCTGGCCGCCGAGCAGGACGCCGCCCGGCGTCGCTGGGCGCCCTGGGAGACGGCCCTGTCCGGCGGGCTGACCGTCCGTACCGTTCCGGGGGACCACTTCAACGTCATGACCCGGCCCCGGGTCCGGCGCATCGCGGAGGAGATCGACACATGGTGGAAGCGGCACCCGAGGCACGGCGCGGACTCCGCGGGGGCGAGGTGAAGGGGCTGGGGCCGGAGTTCGGCAAGCTGTGGCTGGGCAGTGCCGTCTCCAACCTCGGTGACGGGGCGAGTTTCGTCGCGGTCCCGCTGCTCGCCTCGTCCCTGACCGACCGTCCGGAGCTGGTGGCCGGGTTGTCCACGGCCTACGCGGTGCCGCGGCTGCTGGTGGCGGTGCTGAGCGGTGTCGCCGTGGACCGCTTCGACCGGCGCCGGCTGCTGATCGGCGTCAACCTGGTCCGCGGCGCGGTGCTCGGGGCGCTCGGACTGCTGGTCTGGCTGGGCCTGGCCTCGATCTGGGTGCTGTACGGCGTCTTCGTGGTGCTCGGCCTGTTCGAGACGCTCGCCGACGTCTCGTCCTTCTCGGTGCTGCCCACCGTGGTCGCCCCCCGGCACCTGGACCGTGCCAACGGGCGGCTGGCGGCCGCGCAGACCGTCTGCGACGAGATCGCCGGGCCGCCGCTGGGCGGCCTGCTGTTCGGCATCGCCGCGATCCTGCCGGTGCTGCTGGACGCCTCGTCCTTCGTGCTCGCCGCGTGCTGCTTCTGGTGGTTGAAGGGCGACTTCACCCCCGGACCGGTCACCCCCGGACCGGTCACCCCCGGACCGGTTCCCGCCGGAGCGGCCGGCGCCGCCTCGGGGGAGCCGCGGCCGAACGCGCTCGCGCAGATCGGCGAGGGTCTGCGCTACCTGGTCGGGCACCGGCTGCTGCGCACCCTGGCCCTGATGTCGGTGGTCACCAACCTGGCGTACATGCTGCCGTTCTCGGTGCTGGTGCTGTTCGCCACCGACACCCTGGGACTGAGCCCGGCCGAGTACGGCCTGGCGCTGACCGTCTCGGCGGCGGGCAGCCTGGTCGGCAGCTTCGCGGCTCCGGCGGTGCGCCGACTGCTCGGTACCGGGCGCACCATCGGCGCCACCCTGCTGCTGGGCGCCGCGGCCTACCTGGTGATGGCCGTGACCGACTCGGCCCTGCTGGTCACCGCGATGCTGGCGGTCTACTTCTTCTACACCACCGTGTGGACGATCACGGTCTCCTCGCTGCGCCAGAGCCTGATCCCGGGCGAGCTGATCGGCCGGGTGACCGGGGCCACCCGCACGTTCAGCCTGCTCGGGCTGCTGGTGGGCTCGCTCGGCGGCGGCCTGCTGGCCGCCCACCTGGGCCTGCGGGCCCCGCTGTGGTGCGGGGCCGCGCTGCTGGGGCTGGCCGGTCTGGCCTCGCTGCCGTGGTCGCGCCGCAACGAGCCCGACCCGGAGTCGCGGGCGCAGGCCCCGGTCGAGGAGGCCGACCCGCAGCCCGCCGGCTGAGGTCGCGGTGGCCGGCCCCGGAGGCGGTGGGGCCGGCTTCGGGGCTGCGGGGGGCCGGAAGGGCCGGAGGGGCCGGAGGGGCCGGAGGGGCCGGACCGGTCGGGGTGGGTCAGCGGGGGGCGTCGCTGAGGATGCTGGGGAGGACCATGTCCAGGACGCGCTGGAGTTCCAGCCTGAGGTCGATGTCCTTGAGGTCGTTCCGGCGCAGCCGGAACAGGGCGCCGAGGTAGGCGTCGCGGAGGAGGTGGCCGACCTGGAGGGGGTCGGTGCCGGTGCGGATCCGGCCGTTCGCGAGGCCGGCCCGGATCACGTCCGCGAACATCTCGGCGGTGTAGGGGTGTTCGGTGATCGGCAGGCCCGCCCGGACCCAGCACATCAGCATGACCTGGTTGAGCTCGGCCGGCTCCTCGTCGTTGATGTCGACGAGCGCCGTCATGCACCGTCCGAGGGCTCTGCTCACGTCGACTTCCGCGAGCACCTCTTGCTGGAGCTTCTCCTCCAGCCGCTCTCTGCGCCGGTTGCTCCAGGTGGTGATGAGCTCTTCCTTGTGCTGGAAGTGGTTGAAGAAGGTGCCCCGGGCGACGTCGGCGCGCTCCGTGATGTCGTCGATCGTGGTCTGCTCGAACCCCTTCTCGGCGAAGAGGCTCAGGGCGGCCGAGAAGATACGTTCCCTCATCCGCTGCTTGTTGCGCTCCCGGCGGCCCGTCGGGACAAGTGCGACGGAGGCTTCGTCGGCCATGCGTTCTCCTGTGGGGTGAGGGTGTCAGTTCCTGGGTCAGCCCTTGCATAACTTATACTAGGATTTAAGTTTAGAGTCACATGCCAGGTTCATGTCGGTCAGGGCCGCGGCGCTGCACACTTTCTGACGGGGAGACGTCAATCACAGTGCAGCGATGGACAGATGGGGCAAACTACAGTCCTACGAGCGACCCTTTCCCGACCCCATCGCCGATCGGAGCCGCACCCATGGGTGAGCAGACCCAGACGCAGACCATGCCGCGCACCGTGGCGATCCCGCCTGAGGTCCTCAGCCGTTTCGCCGACGGCGGCGTCGACCTGGAGGCGATGTTCGCCTCCGGGCACCTCGGCAACCGCATGGGCATCGTGCTCGTCGAGGCCACCGCCGACCGGGTGGTGGCCACCATGCCGGTCGAGGGCAACACCCAGCCGTACGGCCTGCTGCACGGCGGCGCCTCGGCCGTCCTGGCGGAGCACGTGGGCTCGATCGGTGCGACCCTCCACGCCGGCCCCGAGCGGGTCGCGGTCGGGGTGGAGCTGAGCTGCACCCACCACCGGGGGATGCGCGAGGGGATCGTCACGGGCACGGCGACTCCGGTCCACCGCGGCCGCACCACGGCGACCTACGAGGTGGTCATCACCGACGACCAGGGCCGCCGGGTCTGCACCTCGCGCCTGACCTGCCTCATCCGGGACGTGGCCAAGGGCGGTGCCAGCGCCTCGCACTGACGGTCCGTCACGGCGACACCGCCGACCTCGAAGGCGCCGCCCGGTGTTCGGGCGGCGCCTTCGAGGTCGTGCGCGGGTCTGCTCGCGAGGGGGGTCGGCCGCGCCGGCTACTTCCTGCTGCTGCCGACGACGGGGCTGTCGTGGACGATGCTGGGCAGCAGGAAGTCCACGATGCGCTGCAGCTCCGCGGCCAGGCCGTCGGCCTTCAAGTCGCCGCGGCACCAACGGAACAGCGCTCCCAGGTAGGCGTCCCGCAGCAGGTACCCCACCTGCATCGGGTCGACGCCGGCCCTGATCCGGCCCTCCGCCAGTCCGGCCCGGATCACGTTGGCGAACACCTCGGCCGTGCGCGGCGGCTCGGTGATCGGCAGACCCGCCCGCACCCACGAGGTGAGCATGACCCGGTTGAACCCCGGCTCCTCCTCCTCGTTGATCTCGACGAGTGCCGTCATGCACCGTCCGAGGGCGACGCACAGGTCGTCGTTCGAGGGCGTCCTCTGTCGCATCTTCTCCTCGAATCTCGATTGGCGCTGGCTGCTCCAGGTGGTGACGAGCTCTTCCTTGTGCTGGAAGTGGTTGAAGAACGTGCCGCGCGCGACGTCGGCGCGCTCCGTGATGTCGTCGACCTTCGTCTGCTCGAAGCCCTTCTCGGCGAAGAGGCTCAGGGCAGCGGAGAAGATTCGTTCCCTCATCCGCTGCTTGTTGCGTTCGCGGCGGCCCATGGCGACGGGCGCGAGAGGGGGGTCAGCAGCATACATACGTTCTCCAGCGACAAGGGAGTGGACCTTGTAACCATCTGTTGCGCGGCCCGTACGGCCGGGCCCGGTCCTCCTCTGCGGAGTTATACCAGAAGTTAACTTTGATGCGTAGTATTCGTTTAAACCTCAGTCGATTCCAGCAGTCGGCCGATGCTCTCCCGGCCGAGCAGACGCCCCACCGGCAGGTCGATGCCCATGGCGGTCCGGATCCGCTGCCGTAGCCGGACGGCCGTGATGGAGTCGAGGCCCAGCTCGCGCAACGGCCGTCGGCGGTCGATGCGTTCGGGGGTCGTGCCGAGCAGCGCCGCGGCGTGCGTCAGCACGGCCGCCTCGCGGTCGGCGGCCCGCGCGGGCGCGGGTGCGGCCTCGGGCGCTGCTCCGGGCGCCGGTACGGGTACGGCGGCGGGTACGGCGGCCGGCGCAGGCACGGGCCCGGGTCCGGCCTCCGCCGCCATCGGGCCGGTCAGTCGCAGGAGTTGGACCCCGTGCAGCTCCGCCAGCACGTGGTCCCCGTCGTCCGTGTGGAGCACGACGTCCGCGCGGACGACGGAGTCACCGGACGCCGTGCCCTCCGCCACCGGCCGGAGCACGGCCGAGCTCCACACCGGCTTCGCCAGGTCGGTCGCGTCACCGTGCACCGTCACGGCGTCGATGCCGACGGCCAGATAGCTGTGGCTCGTGCCCTCCGGCCCACTGCGGGGCAGCACGGCGAGCAGCGGCTGCAACGGCACCTCCCAGGCCGCGGGGTGCCCGGGGGCCGGCAGGTGCATCCGGGCCACCGCGAGGCCCGTCCGCCGCCAGAGCCGGCGGACGCCGGCGAGTTCGTCGGGGACGTCGTAGCCGTACCCGCGGACCTCGTCGTAGAAGTCCGGACCGGGCAGGTACTCGCCGCACTGCGCCAGCAGCGCGTCCAGGCTCCGGGGCGAGGCGCCGCCCCTGGGCGGAGACGAGGTGACCCGGGCCGTCAGGCAGGTCAGCGCCGGTTCGCCGCCCGCCCCCGGGGTGACGACCTGGACGGTCGCGAGGTGGTCGGCACCCTCGGGGCGCAGCCGGACCCGGAGGGACGCGCCGAGCGCCTGTCTGCGGTCGACCAGCTCCCCGGTCAGGGTGACGTCCTCCAGGCGGTGCTGCCCGCCGAGTTCGGCACGTGCCGCGCTCAGCACGGCGTCGACGTACAGCATCGGCGGTACGACGGCCGTGCCGCGGAACGACACCCCCAACGCCTCGATGTCCAGCGGCCGTTCGTAGGTGAAGCCGGTGGCCGCCGGGAGGGCGGCCGGTTCCCGCAGGTGCTCGTCGTCCCAGGGGTAGCGGGGCAGCGGCACGGGGCGGACCGTGCCCCGGAACCACCGGGTGAAGTCGAGACCGGCGCCCGCGGCGTGCAGGCGCCCGGCCGCGCGGGCGAGTTCGGCGCCCTCGTCCTCCCTGCGGCGCAGCGAGGCGACGGTGAAGGCCGGGGCGCCGAGCGCCTCCAGGGTCTCCTCCACGGCCGAGGTCAGCAGCGGGTGCGGGCTGATCTCCAGGAAGACGCTCTCCTCCTGCTTGGCCAACTGCGCCACGGCACCGGCGAACCGCACCGGGCGCCGCAGGTTGTCCATCCAGTACCGGGCGTCGAGGGCCGCCCCGGGGACGGGCTCGGCGCGCACGGTGGAGTACAGCGGCAGCGAGGTGCCGCGCGGTTCGAGGCCGGTGAGGGCGTCGAGCAGCTCGGGCCGCAGGGCGTCCATGTCGGGGGAGTGGGAGGCCACGCCGACGTTGACGAACCGGGCCAGCCGGCCGCGTTCGGTGAGGCCCTCGGCGAGCCGGGCGAGGCTGTCCGGATCCCCGGCGAGGACGGTGGAGCGCGGCGAGTTCTCGACCGCGACGCAGAGCGCGTCGGGGTACCGGGCGGCGACCAGTTCGGCCTCGTCCGGGGACAGGTCGGTGGCCAGCATCCGTCCCCGGCCGCCGAGTCGGGCCATCAGCCGGCTGCGGCGGCAGATGACGGCGGCGGCGTCGCGCACCGACAGGGCGCCGGTGATCACGGCGGCGGCGGCCTCGCCCATGCTGTGGCCGACGCACGCCGAGGGGCTGACGCCGAGGTCCTGCCAGAGGGCGGCCAGCGAGACCTCCATCGCCCACAGGGCGGGCTGGACGACGTCGATGTCGGTGGGGAACTCCTCCTGCTCGCGGTTCAGCAGGTCGACGACGGACCAGCCCAGTTCGGCCCGGATCGCCGTGTCGCACTCGGCCATCCGGTCGTGGAAGGCGGGGAAGGCCGCCAGCAGGCGGCGCCCCATGCCCGGCCACTGCGCGCCCTGCCCGGGGAGGACGAACACCGTCTGCCGTGGCGGGCCGAAACCGGCCTCGCCGCGTCCGCCGTCGGCGATCTCCTGACCGGCCGCCAGGGCCTCCAGCCGCTCGGCGAGCTGCTCGTGGCTGTCGCCGATCGCCCACATCCGGTACGGGTGGTGGTCGCGGCGCTGCGCGGCCGCGGCGCAGACGTCGCGCAGGGGCTCGCGGTGGCCGGCGCCGCCGGGGCGCAGGTGGCGGGCGTAGGCGGTCGCGAGCCGTTCCAGGGAGCGCTGCGAGCGGGCGCTGATCACCAGCAGCTCGGGTCGCCCGTCCCTCGCGGAGTCCGTCGCGGCGTCCGTGCGGGTGTCCGTCGCGGTGTCCGTCGCGGTGTCGGCACCGGCGGCCTCGGCGGGGTACGGGCGCAGCACGACATGGGCGTTGGTCCCCGACAGGCCGAAGGAGCTGACCCCGAGGTAGGTGTCCTCGCCGTCCCCGAGGGGTTCGTTCTCGGTGACCAGGCGGACCGGGGAGTCCGGGGCGGCGATCAGCGGGTGCGGACTGTTCAGGTGGAGCGAGGCGGGGATGACGCCGTGGTGGGCGATCAGGACGGTCTTGATCAGCCCGGCCATGCCGGCGGCCGCCTCGGCGTGGCCGATGTTGGACTTCACCGAGCCGGTCCGCAGTGGCCGCCCCGGGGTGCGGTCCGGGCCGGCCGCGGCCGTCAGCGCGGACAGTTCCACCGTGTCGCCGACGGCGGTGCCGGTGCCGTGCGCCTCCACGTAGCCGAGGTCGGCCGGGGATATCCCGGCGCTGCGGCAGGCCTCGCGGACCATCTCGACCTGGCCCGGGACGGAGGGCTTGACCAGCAGCCCGCTGCTGCGCCCGTCGTTGTTGACCGCGCTGCCGGCCAGCACCGCGAGGACCGGGTCGCCGTCGCGCCGGGCGTCCGCGAGGCGCTTGAGCAGCACCACGCCGACGCCGTCACTGCGCACGAACCCGTCGGCGTCGGCGTCGCCGAACGCGCACTGGCCCTCCGGCGAGAGCATGCCCGCCTGGGAGTAGGCGACGGCGTCCCGGGGGGAGAGGACGACGTTGGCGCCGCCGACGACGGCGAGGTCGCTCTCCCCGGTGAGCAGGCTCTGCCGGGCCATGTGCACCGCGACCAGGGAGGAGGAGCAGGCGGTGTCCAGCACGATGCTGGGGCCGCGCAGGTCCAGCGCGTACGAGATGCGCCCAGAGGCCATCGAGCGCAGCTGGCTGCCGACGGTGCGCCAGATGTCCTGGTCGGTCAGCGACCGGTACTCGTCCCCGTACTCGGCGGTCGCCTGGCCGACGAAGACGCCGGTCCGGCTGCCGGCCAGGGCGGAGGGGCGGATGCCGGCGTCCTCCAGTGCCTCCCAGACGACCTGGAGCAGGACGCGGTGCTGGGGGTCGATGGCGCGGGCCTCGGCGGGTGAGATGCCGAAGAAGCCGGGGTCGAAGGCGAAGGGGTCGTCGATGAACCCGCCCTTCGCCGACACCGACTTGCCCGGGGTGGCCGGGTCGGGGGAGTGGTGGGCGGCCGCGTCGTACCGGTCGCCGGGAATCGCCGTGACGCTGTCGGCATTGCCGATCAGGTGCTCCCAGAACTCGTCGGCGTTCGAGGAGCCGGGGAACCTGCATCCCAGGCCGATGACGGCGATCGAGCGGTCGGACGCTACTTCGGGCTGATCCATGGGGCGTACCTGCCTTCATGTACGAGCGAAGCATCGGTGCTACAGAAGTGATAGTCGTTCAATCATTGATGCAAGGTCAAGATTGAACCCGCGCCGCCTACTTGCATCGCTGGCCACCGAATGTGCCCCTCACCTGCGCCGCTCCGCCGTCGGGCGGTCGAGCGGCGCCTCCGGGTGTGGCCCAGATCGCTCCCGTACTTGGCTCTCAGTTAAAAGTGATACTTGCATCCAACCTCGACTCATGGTCCCATCTTGTCCGGTAGTCGACCAATCCTGAGGAGGCACCTGACATGCCGAGTGCGGGGATACGGATCAGCGGCGGCGACGCCGACGTGGCGTACAGCATCGAAGGCAGCGGCCCGGCTCTGGTCCTGGTGCACGGCACCGGAACCCGCGGCGCCGCCTGGGCCCAGCAAGTCGAGGAGCTGAAAGGGAGGTTCACCGTCGTCACCCCGGACCTGTCCGGTTCCGGTGACACGGTCGACCACGGCGGTCCGCTGACCCTGGGCGACCTGGTCGCGGAGGTGCTGGCGGTGGCCGACCACGCCGGCCTGGACGCCTTCCACCTCGCCGGCCACTCCCTCGGCGGCGTGGTGGCGCTGCGCCTCGCGGCCGAGCACCCCGAGCGGGTGCGCTCGGTCGTCTCGCACGCCGGCTGGGCCTACACCGACGAGCGGATGACGGCCGACTTCCGCTACTCGCTCGACCTGCTGCGCACCGATGCGGAGCTGGGCACCGCGCTCGTTCCGCAGATGTTCCCGCTGGCCACCCTCGGCCCCCGCTACTGGGAGGCGACCAACGAGGCGGAGCACGGGAAGCTCGTCCGGCAGATCGCCGACAACTTCCAGCCCGGCACCGCGCGGCAGTTCGAGGTCGGCCTCACCGTCGACCTGCGTCCGCTGCTCGGCCGCATCACCGCGCCGGCGCTGGTGTTCGCCAGCGCGCACGACCGCGTCTGCGGGGCCAACCAGCAGCAGCTGCTGCGCGAGGGCATACCCGGTGCCGCCTACGCGGAGATCGACACGGGCCACAACGCGCTGGCGGAGGACCCCGAGGGGTTCGCCGCGGTGCTCGGCCCGTTCCTCGCGCAGCACACCGGCACCTGAGAACCACACCCGCTGGTCCCGGCCCGCAGGGCCGCCGCAACACACCGAAAGTTGGAGGAAGTTCATGTCCGTTTGGCTGATCACCGGCAGTTCCCGTGGCCTCGGCCTGCACATCGCCCGGGAGGCGCTGGCCAGCGGTCACCAGGTCGTCGCGACGGCGCGCGACACGGAGGTCGTGCGGGCGGCGCTCGGCGACGCCGGCGGCGAGGTGCTGTACCTGCCGCTCGACGTGACCGACGAGCAGCAGGCCCAGGAGGTCGCGCGGGCCGCGTACGAGCGCTTCGGCCGGATCGACGTCCTGGTGAACAACGCCGGCCGCGGCCTGCTCGGCGCCGTCGAGGAGGCCTCGGACGCCGAGGCGCGCGCGGTCTACGACATCAACGTCTTCGGCCTGCTCGCCGTCACCCGGGCGGTACTGCCGTACATGCGCCGGGAGCGGTCCGGCCGGATCCTCAACATCAGCTCCGTCGGCGGGTTCACGGCCGGCTCGGGCTGGGGCATCTACAACAGCACCAAGTTCGCCGTCGAGGGCCTCAGCGAGGCCCTGCGGGCCGACCTCGCCCCGCTCGGCATCCACGTCACGATCATCGAGCCCGGGGTCTTCCGCACCGACTTCCTGGACGGCTCCTCGCTGCACAGCACCACCCCGATCGACGACTACGCGCAGACCGTGGGCAAGACCCGCGAGTGGGCGGTGGACAACAACCACCAGCAGCCCGGCGACCCGGTCAAGGCCGCCCGCGCGATCGTCACCGTGGCCGCGTCGGACGCGCCCCCGGTGCGCCTGCCGCTCGGCGCGGACTGCGTCGCCCGGGTCGAGAGCAAGCTCGAGACCGTCGCCAAGGAGCTCGACACCTGGCGGGAGCTCGCGCTGGACACCGCCATCTGACCGACCGTCCCCGGAGAAGGAGGACCCCGATGAGCTCGGCGAGTTCGGCGGGGCGGGTGGACCCTCGGGTCTGGCTGCTCGCGCTGGGAACGTTCGCAACCGGTACCGACCTGTTCATCGTCGCCGGCCTGCTGCCGGCGGTGGGACGGGACCTGCACCTCTCGACGGCGCTCGCGGGACAGACGTCCACCGCGTTCGCCGCCACCTACGCGGTGGGAGCGCCGATCCTGGCCGGGCTCACCGCCAAGTTCCGGCGCAAGCCGCTGCTCATCGGGGTCATGCTCGTCTTCGGCCTCGGCAACCTCCTGTCGGCCGTCTCGGCGAACTTCACCGTGCTGCTGATCAGCCGGGTGATCACCGGCGCGGGCGCCGCCCTGTACTCGGCCAACGCCTCCGCGGTGGCCGCCCGGATCAGCCCGCCCGAGGTGCGCGGCCGGGCACTGGCCATCGTCTACGCGGGCATGACCAGCGCCATCGCCTTCGGGGTGCCGATCGGCAACTGGATCGGCGAACTCTCGTCCTGGCGTTGGGCGTTCGGCCTGGTCGCGGTGCTCGCGGCGGTGACGGTGGCCGGCATCCAGTTCTTCCTGCCGGACGTGCCCACCGGCCCCGGCGCCACGGTGCGGGAGCGGATGGCCGCGATCCGGATCCCGCAGGCCCCCACGCACCTGCTGGTGACGGCGCTGTGGACCGCGGGCACGTTCACCGTCTACACCTACCTCGGCTCCATCCTGGAGCAGGTCACCGGGCTGTCCGCCGGTCAGCAGTCGTGGGTCCTGCTGCTCTTCGGCGTCGGCAGCTTCGGCGGGGTCTTCGTCGGAGGCCGGCTGGCCGACCGCTTCGGCTCGGTCGTCGGCCTCTCGATCACCATCACCGCGCTGGGCCTCTGGCTGGTGGTGCTCACCCCGACCCTCCAGTGGCCGTTGGTCGCGGCACTCGCCGTCGGCGTGTGGGGCCTGGTGCACTGGCCCAGCTTCCCGCTGCTGCTGCACCGGGCCCTGGGCATCGGCGGGGACCGCGGCGACATGCTGCTGGCGCTGAACAACAGCGCCGTCTACGTGGGCCAGATGACCGCCGCCGCGGTCGGCGGACTGCTCGCCGACGCCGACATGCTCCGGTGGAACCCGCTGGCCGGCGCCGGCTTCGAGCTGCTGGCCGGCCTCGCCCTGGTCGTCAGCGTGGGAGCGCTGCGCCGCAACCGCAAGCGCCCGCAGCCGGTGGCCGCGCCCACGGGCGCGGAGGAGTCCAGCCCCGCGCTGCAGGGCTGAACCGCGCCACCCGGCACCGTCCACTGCCGTTCCACCGGCGACCGCCGTACCGCCGTCCACCGCCGTACCGCCGTCCACCGCCGTACCAGCGGCGGCCGAGCACCAACGAAGGAAGCGCGTCCCGAACGAAGGAACCCCCTCCCGCAGGAAGGACACAGCATGTCTTCTCACCAGGAGATGGACGTCGAGACGGGTCCCCGCCTCGCCCCGGAGGTCCGCGCCCTCGCGGACGGACCGAACTTCGCCGCCCTGACCACCCTGATGCGGGACGGAACCCCGCAGACCCAGATCGTCTGGGTCTCCACCCGGGGTGAGTACCTCGCCCTCAACAGCGAGGTGGGGCGGCAGAAGGTGCGCAACCTGCGCCGCGACCCGCGGGCCACCGTCACCATCTGGCAGCAGGACGACCCGCTGAACTTCGCCGAGATCCGCGGCCGGGTGGTCGAGGAGGTCCTCGGCACCGAGGCCCGCGACCACATCGACGAGCTGTCCCGCAAGTACCTGGGCGGCCCCTTCGCCGACGAGTTCATCAGCTCGGACCGCGTGCTGCTCCTCATCGCTCCCGACCGCCAGCTCGTCCGCGACCACGCGCGCTGGGTGGCCGGTCTGCCCCAACAACAGCACCAGTGACCCGTATCCGTCCCTTCATGCGTGAGGAGTCACAGTGAAACGCCGCATCCTGATCATCGGAGGGGGCATCGGCGGTCTCGCCGCCGGAGCCGCACTCGGACAGCAGGGCATCGACACCACCGTCGTCGAGATCCAGTCGGAGAACCTCGTCGCCGGCGTCGGCATCAACATCCCGGGCAACGCGCTGCGGGCCCTGAGGCAGCTGGGCCTGCTCGACGAGGTCCTCGGCCACGGCTTCACCTTCGACCGGGTCGACTTCCACGACTCCGCCTCCCGGCTGCTGCTCGCGCTGCGGTCGAAGCTCGGGGTCGACGGCGTGCCCGCCAACTGCGCGATCCAGCGCAAGGACCTGGCCCGGATCCTGGAGAAGGCCTGCGTCGACGTGGGCACCACGATCCGCTACGGCACCTCGGTGGAGAAGATGCGCACCACCGCCGACGGCGGGGTCGAGACCGTCCTCACCGACGGCAGCACCGAGCACTACGACCTGGTGGTCGCGTTCGACGGGATCCGCTCCTCGTTCCGCAAGGCGGCCCTCGGCATCGAGCCCCGGTTCACCGGCTACTCGGTGTGGCGGGTGGCCCTCGAACGGCACCCCGACGTCACCCGGAACATGTACTTCCAGGGCATGGGCACCAAGGCGGGGCTCTTCCCGCTCAACACGGATGTCATGTACCTGTTGCACGTGACGCCGGAGCCGGGCAACCCGCGCCACGCGCGGGAGGACTTCCACGGCCACCTCACCCAGCGGCTGGCCGGCTACACCGGCCTGATCGGCGACCTGCGCGACCGCATCAAGCCCGACGACGACATCGTCTACGCGCCGATCGAGGAGGTGCTCCTCCCGCTGCCCTGGTACCAGGACGGGCTGCTGCTGCTCGGCGACGCCGCCCACGCCATGGCGCCGCACCGCACCCAGGGCGCGGCCATGGCCATTGAGGACGCCGCCGTGCTCGGCGAGACGCTCGGCCGCGACGGCGACCTCCGGGAGCTGCTGGCCGAGTTCCAGGACCGCCGCTTCGTCCGCGCCAAGATCGCCCAGGACGCCTCCCGCAACATCCTCCTGGCCGAGATGAACACCACCGACCAGGCGTCCCTGGACCGGCAGCTCGACTTCATCCGGAACGGCCTGGAAGCGGTCGCCCACCAGGTGGACGACGCGCTCAACCAGCCGATCTGATGCCGCACCGCTCCGAAGGGACGAACGCGTGACCAGCACCCCCGCCCACCTGTCCGACCCGCACCGCCCACCCCTCGGGGCGGCCGACTTCGACGCCCACGTCCGCGCCCTGATGGCCTGGCACTTCGACGAGGCCACCGGCTCGCCGTTCTGGCTCGCCCGCCGCGCGGACCTGGGCTTCGACCCGCGCACCGACGTCACCGGCGCGGCCGACCTGCTGCGCTTCCCCGACGTCAGCCGCGAACTGCGCACCGTCCCGGCGGCCGACCTGATACCCCGGGGCGCCGCACCCGGCCAGGTCTTCCGGGTCTACGAGTCCGGCGGCACCACCGGCGCCCCCAAGCGGATCGTCGACGGCAACTACCGCTCCCGGATGGGCGCCTGGACCAGGCAGCGGCTGACCGACCACGGCGTCCCCGAGACCGGCGACTGGCTGCACCTGGGGCCCACCGGCCCGCACGTGGTGGCCTTCGACACCTCCCGCTACGCCGAGCCCGCCGGCGGCCTGTGCTACACCGTCGACCTCGACCCGCGCTGGGTCAAGCGCCTGCTCGGCTCCGGCCGGCAGCAGGAGGCCGACGACTACATCGACCACCTCCTCGACCAGGCCCGCGAGGTCCTGCTGAGCCAGCCGGTGCGGGTGCTGAGCACCACGCCGCCGCTGATCGAGGCCATCTGCGCCCGGCCGGAGCTGCACGAACTGGTCGCCTCCCGGGTCGGGGCGATCATCTGGGCCGGCACCTCGTTCAGCCCGGAGAGCCTGCGCGTGGTCCGGGAGGACTTCTTCCCCGACGCCCGCCTGGTGGGGATCTACGGGAACAGCCTGATGGGCGTGGCCCCGCAGCGGGTCCGGACGCCCGAGGACGTGCACGCCTGCGTCTTCGAGCCGTTCGCCGAGACCACCCGCCTGGACCTGGTGGACGAGGACGGCGAGCAGGTCGGCTACGGCGAGCGCGGCCGGGTCAGACTGCACCTGGTCAGCGAGGAGATGTTCCTGCCCAACGTGCTGGAACGGGACACCGCCGTGCGGGTCCGGCCGGCCTCGGACGGCGGCGTCGACGGCCTCGCGGAGGTGACCAGCGTGGCGACCTTCGAGGACGCCGACGTCGTCGAGGGGGTGTACTGAGTGCTCGTCATCGACCCCCTGGTCGCCGGGGAGAGCCGGCCGAGCGCCGACCGCACCGTGCTGACCGACGTGCACGGCGAACCGCTCGCGGACATCGGCCTCGCCCCCAGGCTGGCCGCCCAGGCCGCCGTCAACCGGCTGCGCCGCGACGCCGACGGCCTGCCCCCCGAGCCGGCGGTGTTCCGCACCGCCGCGCGCCTGTTCGCCACCGCCGAACTGGACGGCGAGAGCGCCGACGACTACGTGCGGCACACCGTGCGCGGCACCGGCCTCGCCTCCACCACCGTCCGGCGCGGCCTGGCGGACATGGCCGCCGAGATCGACGAGCTGCCCGCCACCACCGCGGCGGAGCTGCCCGCCGCCCGGCTGACACCGACCCACCGCGTCCACCGGGCGCCGGCGGGCCGGCTCTTCACCGCCGTGATGGCCAGCAACCACCCGCTGCCGCACGCCACCTGGGTGCAGCCGCTGCACCACGGCTACAGCGTCGTGGTCCGGCCCGGCAGCCGCGATCCGTTCACCCCGCGCCGACTGGCCGCCGCCCTGCTGGCGGCCGGGCTGCCACCGGAGAAGCTGGCCCTGCTGCCGAGCCCGCACGCCGTCGGCTCGTTCCTGCTGAACGCCGCCGACCGCGGCATCATCTACGGCAACGAGCAGGCGGTGAGCGACTGGAGCGACCGCGCCCGGGTCGCCACCCGCGGCCCGGGGCGCTCCCGGGCCCTGCTCGACGTGCCGCTGACCGACGCCCTGCTGGACCACCTGGCCACCAGCGCGGCCTTCGACGGCGGCACCCGCTGCACCAACCTCTCGGCGGTCCTGACCAGCAACGACGTCCACGACACCGCGGCCGCCCTGGCCGGGCGACTGGCCCACCTGCCGGTGCTGCCCGCCGCCGACCCGGAGAGCGTGCTCCTCGTCGTCGGGCGCGAGCGCGCCGACGGGCTGCGCCGGCAGATGGCCAAGCTGGCCACCGAACTCACCGACCACAGCAGCCCGTTGTACGGCGAGGACTTCCTCGTCGACCTCGGCGACGGCTCCTTCCTGCCGCGCCCCGTGGTCCTCGCCGCCGACCGCGCGGACCACCCGGCCGTCGGCACCGAGCTGGCCTTCCCGTTCGTCGTGGTCGCCCCCTGGAGCCCGGCCGACGGCATCGCCCCGCTGCGGCCCTCGCTGGTGCTCAACCTGCTGACCGAGAACGCCGCGATCACCGGACAGGCACTGCTCGACCCGTCCGTCCGGAAGATCACCGACGGCGCCGTCCTCCCCTGGGAGCTGGTGCCGGGCATGCCGCACGACGGCAACTACACCGAGTTCCTGCTGGACGCCAAGGGCGTAGTCACACCGGCCGGGTGACCCGGCCGCCGTCCCCCACCTCACCGTCGGGAGTCTTCACCATGTCCAGTCCGACCGGGACACCCGTGCCCGCGTCCGCGCGCTTCTCACGGTTGCCGTCACTGACCGGCATGCGGTTCTTCGCCGCGTTCATGGTCTTCCTCTTCCACTCGACCCTGCCGCCGTACACGCCCTTCACCGGCGGTACCGCCACGTCCGTCACGCACGCCGTCAGCAAGGCGGGCTGGCTGGGCGTCGGGTTCTTCTTCGTCCTCAGCGGTTTCGTGCTGACCTGGTCGGCCCGCCCCGGGGACAAGCCCCGGCAGTTCTGGCGGCGCCGGTTCGTCAAGATCTACCCGAACCACGTGGTGACCTTCTTCGTCGCGCTGGCGCTGTTCGCCTACCTGAAGGCCACCTGGACGGCGGGGATCTCCAACCTCTTCCTGCTGCACACCTGGATCCCGGACGCCAAGGTCTTCCAGAGCATCAACCCGCCCGCGTGGTCGCTCTCCGTCGAGGCCGTCTTCTACCTGTGCTTCCCGCTGCTGCACCGGGCGATCCAGCGGATCCGGCCGGAGCGGCTGTGGCTCTGGGTGGGCATCCTGGCCGCTGCCGTGGTCGCCGTCCCCGCCATCGCCTACGCGGCCCTGCCCGACTCTCCCGCCATGCCGTTGAAGTTCCAGGCCTCCGTGTGGCAGTACTGGTTCGTGTGGCAGCTGCCGCCGTTCCGGATCCTGGAGTTCGCGGTGGGCATCCTGATGGCCCGGATCGTGATGACCGGCCGCTGGATCAAGTTCCCGGTGGTGCCGGCGCTGGCGCTGGTCGCCGTCGCCTACGTGGTCGAGTTGAAGTGGGTGCCGTGGCTCTACGCGATGAGCGCCGTGACGCTGGTCCCGGTCGCCCTGCTGATCGCCGCGATGGCCAGCACCGACATCGCGGGCCGGCCCTCGTTCCTGCGCAAGCGCGTCTTCGTCTGGCTCGGTGAGGTCTCGTTCGCCTTCTACCTGGTCCACGACATCACCGTGCACGTCTTCGTCGACCGCTTCGGCCTCAGCGCCTCGCACAGCGCGCCGGTCGGGGCCGGGATCCTCGCCCTCGAAGTGCTGATCAGCCTCTTCTTCTCCTGGCTGCTGTACATCGGCGTGGAGCAGCCGCTGATGAAGCGCTTCGCGCGCAGCCGGCCGCCGCTGCCGAGCGCCGCCGCGGGCGGGGTCGGCAGCGCCGAGCCCGACGGCCGGCCGGCCGAAGCGGTGCGGACGCACTGACGCCCGCGCCGCCCCCCTGAACCGGGGTGGTCGCGCCACGCCCCCCGGCGCGGCCACCCCCTCCTTCCCCTCCGCTCCCTTCCTTCCCTCGCAACGGCGCGACCGCAGGACGCTCCCCCCTCCGGCACACCGACCAAGGACAGCCCAGGAGACCGATGATGAGCCCCCTCCAGCCGACCGCCGAACTGAGCGCCAGCACCCGGATGCTGCTGGCCTGCGACGGCTCCACCACCCTGCTCCTGCAAGCCCTCACCGGCCACGACCTGTCGATCCGGGTCGACGCCCAGGGCGACACCCCGGCGGGCCGCCTCCCGGACGGCATCCGCGCCGCGCTCGGACTCGCGGACACCTCCGTCGTCCTGGAGCGCCGTTCCTGCCTGGTCACCCCCTCGCAGGAGGTGGTCAGCATCAACCGGGTGGTGTTCGACGGGGCCGCCCGCAGCCGGATGGGCGTGCCCGACGCGCTCACCCCGATCGGCCTCCAGCTCCGCGACCAGCAGGTGCACCAGCACCGCGAGCAGCTGTCCACCGGACTCATGCGCTGGCGGGACAGCCTCACCGAGCAGTGGGTGGACTCCGCCTTCAAGGAGTACGTCATCCACTACGCCGCCGGCGGACGGGCCTACGTCCACGAGCAGTTCAACCCGCACATGGTCCAGCTCACGAGCGACTAGGAACCGTCACCGCCTGATCGCCCTTCACCCCAGCGAAGGAACTGTCATGCCCCAGGCTCTCGCGACCGCCGAACAGGCGGCCCGCACTCCGCACTCGCACGCCGGAGACCAGACCGGCTGGCGCTTCTACCGGGCGGCCCAGCAGCCCTCCTGGGCCGATCCGGCCCGGCGCGACGAGGTCTGCGCCGACCTCTCCGGCCGTCCCGTCCTCACCCGGCTGCCCGACCTGCTCCAGCTGCGCCGCGAACTCGCCGGCGTCGCGGCCGGCGACGCCCACGTGCTCCAGGCCGGCGACTGCGCGGAGGACTTCGCGGAGTGCACGGCCGAGCACGCCGTCCGCAAGGAGCGCGCCCTCGTCCGGCTCGCCGACACCGTCGCGGTCTCGACCGGGGTCCCGGTCGTCCGGATCGGCCGGATCGCGGGCCAGTTCGCCAAGCCCCGGTCCGCGCCCACCGAGGACGTGGACGGCCGCCCGCTGCCGGCCTTCCGGGGCCACATCGTCAACTCCGAGGCCCCGGACGCGGCGGCCCGCAGACACGACCCCGAGCGGATGCTGCGCGCCTACCGGGCCGCCAAGACGGTGGCCGACGCCATCGAGGGGCGGCACGACCGCAGCCCGGCGATCGGCCGGCGCACCTGGATCAGCCACGAAGCCCTGGTGATGGACTACGAGACGGCCCTGGTGCGGTTCGACGAGTCCGCGGGCGGCTGGTTCCTGGGCTCCACCCACCTCCCGTGGATCGGCGAGCGCACCCGGCACAGCGAGGGCGCGCACGTGCGCCTGCTGGCCGACGTGATGAACCCGGTGGCCTGCAAGGTGAGCGGCAAGGCGAAGGTCCAGGACCTGCTCGACGTGGTCGAGCGCCTCGACCCCGAGCGCGAGCCCGGCCGGCTGACGCTGATCTCCCGGTTCGGCAAGGACGACGTGCGCACCCACCTGCCGGCCCTCGCCCAGGCCGTCAAGAACGCCGGCCACCCCGTCGTCTGGCTCTGCGACCCGATGCACGGCAACACGTACAAGGCCTCGAACGGACTCAAGACCCGGCACCTGGACGACGTCTCCGACGAGATCCGGGGCTTCGTCTCCGCCCTGCGCGGCGTCGGGATCCGCCCCGGCGGCCTGCACCTGGAGACCGCCGCCGACGACGTCACCGAGTGCGTGGGCGCGAACGTGCCGGACGAGGCGGCCCTGACGGCGCGCTACACCAGCCTCTGCGACCCCCGGCTCAACCCGGTCCAGGCGTCCCTGGCCGTCGACACCTTCCTGTCGGCCCTGTAGCGAGGAGGACTCCCATCGACTTCGACGGCGGGCACCCGCCCTTCTGCGTACTCCTCGGCCCCGACTACTCGGGCAAGTCCTCGGCACTCGACCGACTCGCCCGGACCGCCCCCCAGTGGCGGTTCCTCTCCGTGGACGACACCCGCCTCGCCCCCGAGCACGAGCTCATCGGCCGCCTGCGCCGCAACGTCGTCAAGGACGTGGCGCCGCACCCGGGCGTCTGGTCCCCGGACTTCTTCGCCACCCTCGTGCAGACCGCCGTCGTCCACCTGCGCGACCAACTGCTGCGCGCCGACGCCGGCACCCCCGTCGTCGTCGACTCCTACTACTACAAGCTGCTGGCGAAGTGCCGCCTCGCCGGGGCGGGGGAGAGCCCCCTGCTCGACTGGTGGCGCACCTTCCCCCGGCCGAGCCGGGTGGTCTACCTCGACGTGCCGCCCGCGACGACCTGGCAGCGCAGCCGTGAGGGGGCCGACCTCAACGTCCTGGAGCACTACGGCCCGCAGCCGGACCGGGCCGGCTTCCGGCGGTACCAGAGCGACCTGGCCAAGATCATGCGGGACGAGATCCAGGACCTGCCGGTGACCGTCATCGAGGAGCTGGACCGCCCGGAGCTCACCGCGGCCGCGATCCGGGAGGTGGTCGCCCATGAGTTCCGCTGAGGCCTGGTCCGACCCCGTCCGCCTGCGGCGCTACCGCGAGCGGGTCCTCGCCGAACGGCAGGCCCTGCGGGCCGCGTTCACCGACCCGGCCGCCCGGCAGCAGCAGGTGCTGACCGACCTGCTGGAGTTCAACGCGGGCACCGAGTACGGGAAGCGGCACGGCTTCGCCCGCATCCGCACCCTGGACGACTACCGCAGGGCCGTCCCGGTGCAGACCTACGCCGACCTCGAACCGTGGATCGAACGGGCCGCGGCCGGCGAGCGGAACGTCCTGACCGCCGACCACCCCGCGGTGTTCTTCACCAGCAGTGGCAGCACCGGCGCCCACAAGAAGATCCCGGTCACCCCCCGCTTCATGCGCACCACCTTCTTCCCCTTCTACTACGCCGCGTGGGCGCCGCTCATCGAGCACTTCCCGGAGGTCCTGGAGTCCCCCGGGGCGGTGCTGAACCTCAAGCACGACCCGATCGCGGCGCCGCCCACCACAGCCTCCGGGCGCCCCCACGTCGGCGCCAGCCAGGTCGACTTCGGCGCCGCCTTCGGGGAGCCGCTGTCCGCGGAGCCCGGCACCGGCGCCCCCTGGGCGACCCTCCCGGTGCCGGTCGCGGCGGACCGGCACGCGGAGAAGATGTACCTGCGGCTGCGCCTGGCGGTCGAGAGCGACGTCCGCTGCGTCATCGGGATCAACCCGGCGATGGTCGCCGCGCTGCCGTACCAGCTGAACCTGTGGTGGCCCCGGATCATCCAGGAGGTCCGGGACGGCACGCTCGGCGGGCTGCCGCACCGCACCCCCGATCCGGCCCGCGCCGCCGAACTGGAGCGCCTCGCCGACCGGCACGGCACCGTGCGCCCGTGCCACGTCTGGCCCCGGATGCGCGCCCTGTTCTGCTGGACCACCGGGGTGGCCTCGCTGTACCTGCCGCGGCTGCGCGAGGAGTACGGCCCCGGCGTGGTGGCCCTGCCCGCCCCCGTGGCCGCCTCCGAGGGCCCGGTGGGCGTCGCCCTGGACCGGCACGGCCGGGCCGGCAGCCTGGTGGCGAACGCCGCGGTGTACGAGTTCGCCGACGCCGACCGGGACCTCGGCCCCGACACCGCCACCCTCCGGCCGCACGAACTGGAGCCGGACCGCGACTACCACGTGGTGTTCAGCCACGTCGGCGGGCTCTACCGCTACGCGGTGGGCGACGTGGTCCGCGTCGTCGACCACCAGGACGGCGTGCCGCGCCTGGAGTACGCCGGCCGGGCGAACCGCTCCGACCACGCCGGCGAGCGGCTGCGCGACGCCCAGGTGATCAGGGCGCTGCACGGCGCGCTGGACGCCACCGGCCTCGAACTGCGCAACGTCGCCTGCCGGGTCACCGGAGCCCCGCGGCGCTCCCCGGGCTACGAGTTCGCCGTCGCCCCGCGCACCCCGTGGAGCCGGGAGGAGTCCGAGCGCTTCACCGCCCTCCTCGACCGGGCCCTCCAGCACCAGTCGGCCGACTACCGCACGGCGCGCGGCCGGGGCGGGCTCCGCGCACCGGCCCTCCTGCCCCTCGACCCCGACGCCTTCCAGCGCGACTGGCAGGCCCGGGTCGAGAGCGGCATCCGGCCCACCCAGGTCAAGGACCGGCTGTTCAGACAGGACCCGCAGGAGTGGGCCCGGCTGACCGGGCAGGGCCCCGAAGGGCACGGCACAGCAGCCCCCTGAGCCGGCCGGAGACGAGCCGCCCCCGGGCGGCGCCCCCACCAACCGGAGGACCGACATGACCACTTCACTGGACGCCGTCGAGCGCACCGCACTCCTCACCGCCGCCCTGCGCGCCGCCGAGAGCAGGCGCCCGGACCGGCTGTACGAGGACCCGCACGCCGCCGCCCTCGCCGGGGACATCGGCCCCGAACTGCTCGCCGAGGTGATCCGCGCGACCTTCCCCCCGGGCCGTGAGCGCACCATCCCGAGCACCCCCGACTACAACGCGATCCGCACCCGGTTCTTCGACGACTACCTCCGGGCGGCGGCCGAGGACCCGGACACCACCCAGATCGTGCTGGCCCCGGCCGGCATGGACTCCCGCGCCTACCGCCTGGACTGGCCCGACCGGGTGCGCTGGTTCGAGGTCGACCGCCCGGCCGTGCTCGCGTACAAGGCCGAGCGGCTCGGGGCGACCGAGCCGCGCACCGACCACCGGAAGGTCGCCGTCGACCTCACCGAGCCCGACTGGGAGGCCCGCCTGGAGGCCGCCGGGTACGACCCCGCCGTCCCCTCCACCTGGCTGCTCGAAGGGCTCCTCTACTACGTCCCGGCACCCGACGCCCACCGCGTCCTGGAGCGGGTGGCCGCGATCTCGGCGCCCGGCAGCCGGATCGCCGCCGACATCGTCAACGCGGCCGCCCTGACCCTGCCCCACATGCGCGGCCTGCTCGACGTGTTCAGCGGCTGGGGCTGCCCCTGGCTGTTCGGCACGGACGAGCCGGAGGAGCTCTTCGACCGGCACGGGTTCGACGTCCGGGCGACCCAGCCCGGCGAGCCGGGCGCCGACTACGGGCGCTGGCCCGATCCGGTGCCCCCGCGCACCGAGCGCGACGTGCGCCGGGTCTTCTTCGTCCACGGGCGGCGGCGCTGACATGCCGACCGCAGTGATCGCCGGCGGAAGCGTCGCCGGACTGGCGAGCGCGCTCGCCCTGTCCGGAATCGGGTACCGCGTGCTGGTCCTGGAGCGCGCCCCGAGACCGCCGCAGTGGTCCACCGCGGATCCCGGCTCCGGGTGGCGGCGCCCGACCGCGCCCCAGGGCCTCCAGTCGCACACCCTCACCTCGCTCGGCGTCCGGGTGCTGCGCGAGCGCGCACCCCGGCTGCTGGCCGACGCCAGGGCCGCGGGCGCGCCCGTCCTCGACCTCACCCGGGCGCTGCCCGCCGACGCCGCCGACAGCGCCACGGAACCCGGCGACGGCGAACTGGTCGCGCTCGGCTGCCGCCGCTCCACCCTGGAGCTGCTGCTGCACCGGACGGTCGGCGACACCCCCGACGTCACCGTCCGGCACGACACCACCGTCGTCGGCGTCGAACTCCACCCCGGGCACCGGGGCGTGGCGGCCGTCCTCACCGGTACGGGCGAGCGGGTGCCCGCCGACATCGTGGTGGACGCGACCGGGCGCCGGGCGCTGTCCCGCCGCTGGCTGCACGACGCCGGCATCCCCGTGACCGCCGACCGCACCAGTGCGTCCGGGCTGGTCGGCCACACCCGCTTCTACCGGCTGCGGGGCCGCGACCTGCCGGGGCCGCTCAACCGCGGCCACGGCGTCGGGGACGTCTACGACCACTACGCGGGCGTGCTGCACCCCGGCGACGACGGCACCTTCTCCATCGCCCTGGGCTCCCTGCCGGGCGACCGCGTCCTCCAGGCCGGACTGCGCACCCGCACCGGGTTCACCGCGGCCGCCCGCGCCACCCCGGGCCTCGCCCCCTGGCTGGCGGACGGCGTCAGCTCCCCGATCTCCCCGGTGCGGGTGATCTCCAGCCCGCCCAACACCCTGCGCGGGGCGGCCGGCCCGCAGCAGTTCCCCGTCCCCGGCCTGTTCCAGGTCGGCGACGCCGCCTGCATCACCAACCCGCTCTTCGGCCGCGGCATGTCGCTCGCCCTCGACCACGCCTTCCGGCTCGCCGACCTGCTGGCCGAGCGGCCCGACGTGGACGCCGCGCAGCGCCTGGCCGTCGCCCGGATGACCCACGAGCTGTTCCTGCCCTGGTACGAGCAGGCCGCGGGCGCCGACCGGCTCCGCAGCGCCCGCTGGCAGGCCGCCGTCGACGGCCGCCCCGCCGCGCCGGTGCCGCCCGGCGAGCTGCCCGGCGGCGCGGAGATCGCCGCCGCGGCCCGCATCGACGGCACGGTCTGGCGGGGGCTCACGCGGATGCTCATGACCCTGTGCACGCCCGCGGAGCTGTTCGCCGACGACAAGTTCCTCGCCCGGGTCCGGCAGGCGGCCCCCGCCGGTCCCGCACCGACCCCGCCGCCCGGCCGGGACGAGCTCCTGCGCCGGGTCACCGCGACCGAAGGGACTCGGACATGACGACGACCCTCTCCGCGGCGGGCCCCCGCCCGCGGCCGGACGCGGTGGACCGCCCCCGGGTGCTCCTCGCGCCCGTCACCATCACCCCGTCCAAGCCGCTCGGCCCGAGCCACCTCAAGGGGCTGCTGTGGACGGACGTGATGTACCGGGCCACCCGCCCGCTCGCGGACGTCGCCTACCGCTACAGCCACACCACCTACCACGCCACCGAACAGACCCTGGGCTTCTGGGAGTTCCTCGACCGCAGCCGGGGCGCCACCGACTACGGCGAGCTCACCGAGGAGCGGATCGGCGAGCTGTACGTCGCCTTCCGGGCGGCCGAGCGGGCCCCCGCGCAGGCCCTGCTCCCGTACGCCGAAGCCGTCGAACGCGGCTGGGTGCACCCGGTGGGCACCCGCGTCCTGGAGCTGTGGTCCGGGCACTACGCGGCCCTCGGCCTGCACGACCCGGGCCTGCTGCGGCACCAGCCGCCCGGCCTGGGCCTGGACGCCGTCCTCGACCGGCTCACCGCGCTCGGCATGTGCCTGGACCAGCGCGAGGTCGGCGGCCCCGTCTACCTGGACCTCACCCGCTTCGGACTGCCGCTGCGCCGACTGGTCACCGCGGACGGGCGGCCGAACTACCTGGCCTGCGCCCTGCGGGAACTCATCCCGCTCGCCCCGGACTTCGACGAGCTGGTGCTCCTCTACGACCACGAACTCGACGCCGACTACCAGCAGTTGGAGCGGGTGCTGAGCGCGCTCGGCCCGCGCGTGCGGCGGGTCTCGGTCGGCCGGGTGCCGATCGAGGGCCGGATCCGCTCGGCCCGGCAGGGCGGCTGGCGGGGGCTGCACGCCGGGACGCTGATCGACGCCGCCCGCGCCGAGCACCACGAGGACGCCGTACGCCTGGGCATGCGGCTGTACTTCATCGCGGTGCTCGGCCCCGGCTGGCAGCAGTCGTTCCGCTCCGACCTGCTGCTGCAGTACGTCCGGCGGGCCGCGCGCCTGCTGGACGAGGCCGGCCCGGCGGCGGACCGGCCGGCGCTGGCCGACCGGCTGGCGCGGCACCGCAAGGACCACGTGTACGTCGACCCCTACCGGCTGACCTCCCACCTCCTCGGCAAGCGCCGCGCCGCGCCCGCCGAGGACCTGCTGAGGGGGGTGTTCCTGTGAGCGCGACGGCCGCCCCCATGACGCAGGACCGCCTGCGCGCCCAGGAGGCGATGCGGATCCGCGCCGCCCGGCCCGACCTCGCCGCCCGGCACGACCTGAGCTCGTACGACGGCCTGACCGCCGCCCGCAGCGACATCACCGCGGAGGGCGACACCGGCAGCTCGGTCGCGGTGGTGCTGAGGGCCTTCGACCTGGCCCGGTGGGTGCGCGACACCTGCATCTTCGCCCTCGGCGTCGACCCCGGACAGGCCGCGGACTGGCGCACCTCCTTCACCCGCACCGTCTTCCTCGCCGGCAACCCGGAGCAGCTGCGCGAGCGGTTCCGCTTCGCGCACACCGCCGCCGACGGCTCCGCGGCCTGGACCGCGCCCGGGCCCGCCGCCCGGACCGCCTCGCTGCGCAGGCTGCTCAAGACCTTCGACGCGCCCGCCAGGCTGCCGGACCGGCCGGACACCCTGGTCGAGATCCCCGGCGGGCCCCACCCGCCGGGCCGCCCGCGGGCCCGCCGCGACCTGTACGTCGCCACCGCGGAGTGCACCATCTCGGAGGCCCTGGTGCACGTCAACCACGTGCTGGCGGAAGCCGTCCTGGACGGCCACATCGCGCCCGGCGACCACCTGGTGGTGCACCAGGTGCCCCGGATCGTCGGGGCCCCCGCGCGCCTGGTCACCGTGCGCGTGACCACCGAGAAGCACCTTCCCGGACGGCTCAAGGCGGCCGCCGGACTGACCGAGGAGGCCCGCGTTGCCTGAGCAGAGCCCGACGCCCGAGCAGACCCCGACCGCCGCGAACTCCCGGACCGTCCGGTTCGGCTACCACGGCTCCACCGAGGTGGTGGACCGCATCGTCCGGCTGGCCGGCCGCGAGCGGGCCGACGTGCGGCTGGTCGAGTACGACATCGCCGATCCGTTCCGTGGCGTCCGGGCCGGCGAACTCGACGTGATGATCGTGAAGTTCGGCATCAACGAGCCCGACCTGGTGACCAGCCGGGTGCTCACCGAGGACGCCCGCGCGGTGGTCGTCGGCTCCGGGCACCCGCTGGCCGGCCGGGCGTCGGTCTCCATCGAGGAGCTCGCCGACTACGACGCCTTCGCCCCGCCCGGCGTCTTCCCCGCGTACGTGTGGGACGACGTCGTACCACCGCGCACGCCCGCCGGGCGCCCGATCCGCCGGGTGCGCCGGGTGCGCACCGTCCCGGAGATGATGCGCACGGTCGCCGCCGGCGACGCCGTGCACATCTCGCTGGTCTCCCTCGCCGACCTCGCGCCGCCCGGCATCGAGGTGGTGCCGATCCACGACCTGCCGCCCGCCCCGGTCACCCTGGCGTGGGTCCGCGGCGCCGAGGCCCACGACCACGTACGGGAGTTCATCACCACGGCCGAGGCGGAGGCCTCCCGGTGACCGTGACCGCCACCCGTACGTCCGGCCCCCGTACGCCCGGCTCCCGTACGCCCGTCGTCCTGCTGCACGCGCTCTCCCTGCACGCCTCGATGTGGGCGGCGCAGGAGGGCGCCCTGCGCGCCCTGGGGCGATCCGTCCTGGCCGTCGACCAGCGCGGTTTCGGATCGGTCCCGCTCGGCGACGCCCCGCCCTCGCTCGACGTGGTCGCCGAGGACCTGGCCCGCACGCTCGACGGGTACGGCCTGGACCGGGTCGTCCTGGTCGGATCGTCCATGGGCGGCTACGCGGCCATGGCGTTCCTGCGCCGCCACCCCGACCGGGTCGCCGGGCTCGCCCTGCTCTCCGCCCGCGCCACCGCCGACGACCCCGAGGCCGCCGCCCAGCGGCTGCGCTTCGCGGAACTGGTCCAGGACCCGGCCCACCGGCCCGTGCTGGTGGAGCGGGTCACCCCGCTGCTGCTCGCCGACTCCACCTGCACCGAGCGCCCCGACCTGCTCGCCCGGGTCCTCGCCGACGCGCACGCCGCCGACCCCGCCGCCCTGGCCTGGGCCCAGCGGGCGATCGCGGCCCGCCCCGACTCCACCGAGGTCCTGCGCGCCGCCCGGATCCCCGCCCTGGTGATCGCCGGCGCCCAGGACGCCCTGGTCGCCCCGGAGGAGTCCCGGTACGTCGCGGACGCGTTGCCGCAGGGGCGCCTGATCACCCTCACCCGCACGGGCCACCTCCAGCCCCTGGAAGCCCCCGACGCGGTCACCGACGCCCTCCGCGGCCTGCTGGCCGAGGTCGATGCCACGGCGGACGCCCGGAGCGGGGCCCGGGCATGCTGACCGAGGACCACGAGGCCTGGGGCCACACCTCCTCGACCGGCCTCGGCTTCACCCACCACACCGTCGTCGACGCCCACTTCCGCGCCTGCGAGCAGCCCTATCTGGAACTGCTCGGCCGGGCCGGGCTGCGCCCCGGACAGCACGTCCTGGACGCGGGCTGCGGCCCCGGCGACTTCCTGCCGCACCTGGCCGCGCTGGTCGGCGCCGAGGGCCGGATCACGGCCGTCGACCTGGCCGAGGAGAACGCCGCGCTCGCCGCCGACCGCGCGGCCGCCTGGCGGCTGCCCTGCCCCACCGAGGTCCGTACGGCGGACCTGCTGGACCTGCCCCACCCGGACGACAGCTTCGACGCCGTCTGGTGCGCCAACACCGTGCAGTACCTGGACGACGACGAACTCGCCCGCGCACTGGCCGAGTTGATCCGGGTGGTCCGCCCCGGCGGCACGGTCGCCGTCAAGGACCTGGACGCCCACCTGATCACCGCCCGGCCCGCCGACCCCTACCTGTTCACCGACTTCTTCCGCGCCGCCGGCACGCGCCCCGGCTACGCCCGGCAACTCCTGCGCAGCCGCGAGCTCCACCGCCACCTGAGGCGCGCCGGGCTCACCGAGGTGCGCCAGCGGACCGTCCTGATCGAGCACCACGCCCCGCTGACCCCCGCCGCCCAGGAGTTCTACAAGGCCGCGTGCGCGCAACTGGCCGGGCAGGCCCTGGCCCTGGGCCTCGACGGCGGGTGGCGGCGGTTCGCCGACCCGGCCGGCCCCGCCCACCCGCTGGACGACCCCGACGGCTACATCAGCGAGGGCAACGTGCTCGCCGTCGGCACCGTGCCCGGCCCTTCCCACTGACCGCGGCACCCGCCGCCCAGGCAACGACGAGGAGCCCGTAGCGCCATGTCAGCGACCACCACCGCCCCCTGCCCGCCGGCACCCGGGCGGGTTCCCGTCCTGGGCCACGTGCCCGCCCTGCTGCGCCGGCCGCTGTCCTTCTTCGAGTCGACCAGGACCGAGGACCCGCTGGTGCGGGTCGGGTTCGGGCCCGTCGGCCTGTACCTGGCCAACGACCCGGCCCTGGTGCACCGCATCCAGGTCGACACCGACGCCTTCGAACGGGGCCGCTTCTTCGACGTCCTGGCCGGGCACTTCGGGAACCCGCCGATCGCCTCCGACGGCGCGGACCACCGGCACCAGCGGCGCACCCTCCAGCCGGCGTTCAGCCGCACCAGCGTGCGCGACCACACCCGGGCCATCGTCGAGGAGGCGCAGCGGCGCTTCGGCGCCTGGCGGCCCGGAGCTCCGGTACGGGCGGACGAGGAGATCTCCGACTTCGTCGCCGCCGTGGTGCTGCGCTCCCTGTTCGGCGCGGACCTCGCCCCGGCCGTGGTGCGCGACATCCGGCACACCCTCAGCCTGATCTCCGGCAAGCTGCTCGCCGGGACCGTCTTCCCCGAGGTCCTGACCACCCTGCCCACCCCCGCCAACCGGCGCTTCGAGGCCGCCATGGGCCGCTTCCACGCCGTCATCGACGCGCTGATCCGGGACCGGCGGGCCAACCCCGGCTCCGTGCCCGACGTGCTCGACATCCTGCTGCGGGCGACCCACCCGGACACCGGCCGCCCCTTCACCGACCACGAGATCCGCGGCGAGGCCCTGATCCTGATCTTCGCCGGCCTGGAGACCACCAGCACCACGCTGACCTGGGCCGTCTTCGAGACGGCCGTCCGGCCCGAGGTGCAGCGGCGGCTGCACGACGAGGCCGTCCGCGTCCTGGCCGGGCAGCCGCTCGGCTACGACCGGGTCAGGGAGCTCTCGTACACCCGGAAGGTCGTGGACGAGACGCTGCGGCTGCACGCGCCGATGCTGTCCACCCGGCGCGCCCGGCACGACGTCGTCCTCGCCGGGACCCTCGTCCCGGCCGGCGCGGAGGTCGGCTACAGCCCGCGCGCCGTGCACCGGAACCCGGCCGTCTACCCGGACCCGCACCGCTTCGACCCGGAGCGCGCCGCGGCCGACCCCGACCAGGCCCCGCCGCCCGGCGCCTACGTCCCCTGGGGCGTCGGAGCGCACCGCTGCATCGGGGAGCACCTCGCCGCGACCACGATGACCGTCGCCCTGGCCACCCTCGCCGCCCGCTGGCAGCTGCGCATCGCGCCGGGCGCCCGGATCCGGATGGCGACGAGCTCCCTGCCGTACCCGCGCAGCCTCCCGCTGGTGGTGCGCCCGCGCGGCGGCGGCGCCGAGTGAAGCCGGAACGACCCTCGCAACCGAAGGAGCCCGCCGTGGCATCGGCAACCCCTCCCCAACCGTCCCTGGACACCGGGGACCTGACGGTCACCCGGCTGCTGCGCCGCAACGCCCGCGCCTACCCCGGCCGCCCCGCGCTGACCGGCGGCACCGGCCCCGACGCCACCACCTGGACCTGGTCGCGGCTGCGCGCCGAGACCGCCGCGCTCGCCCACGGCCTGGCCGGGGTCGGTCTGGCCCGCGGCGAGCGGGTGCTGATCGCGATGTCCAAGCGGCCCGAGCACTGGGTCGCCGACCTCGCCGCCGTCCACCTCGGCGCGCTGGCCTGCACCCCCTACGACACGCTGAGCACCGAACAGCTGCGCTTCGTGGCCCGGCACAGCGCGGCCACGGTGGTGGTCCTGGAGGGCGCGGAGCAACTGCGGCGCTGGAAGCCAGTGCTGACGGAAATGCAGGGCCTGCGCGCGGTCGTGCTGGTGGAGCCGGCCGAGGTCCCCGCGGGTGACCCGCGCTACGTCACGTACGCCGAGCTGACCCGCGAACTGCCCGACGAGCGCGCCTTCGACGAGCTGACCGACGCCGCGACTCCCGACACGCCGCTGACCGTCGTCTACACCTCGGGCACCACCGGCGATCCCAAGGGCGTGGTGCTCTCGCACCGCAACGTGATCCACGAGTCGATGATGCAGGACCGTCTCGTCCCGGTGCCCCCGCACCCGCGCACCATCGCCCACCTGCCGCTGGCGCACATCGCCGAGCGGGTGCTGGGCATCTACATGCCGATCTGCAACGCGGGCCACGTCACCATCTGCGACGACCCGGCGCAGCTGGCGTCCGCGCTGCGGGTGGTGCGCCCGCACGCGCTCTTCGGGGTGCCGCGGGTGTGGGAGAAGCTGGCGGTCGCGGCGCGCGCCCGGCTCGCGGAGCTGCCGCCCGGGGAGGCCGCGGCGGTCGACGAGGCGCGGGAGACCGCCGTCGAGGTGTACCGGCTGCGGTCGGCCGGGCGGGCCGTGCCGAACGAACTTGCTTCCCAGTATGAAAAGTTGGACGATGTCGTGCTGCAGCCGATCCGAGCCGCCATCGGGCTCGACGACTGTCACCGCGCCCTCAGCGGCGCGGCGCCCATTCCCACCGCCGTGCTCGAGTTCCTGGCCGGTCTCGGGCTGTCCGTGTACGAGGTGTGGGGGCTCAGCGAAACCACCGGAGCCGCCACCGTCAGCACGCCGGAGGTCTTCGCGCTGGGCGCGGTGGGCCGTCCGGGGCCCGGTGTCGAGGTCCGGACCGGCGCCGACGGCGAGCTGTTCCTCCGGGGCCCCGTGGTGTGCGCAGGCTACCTGCGCGCCGACGGCGGCCTCGACCCCGCCACCGACGCCGACGGCTGGCTGCCCACGGGCGACGTCGGCGCCGTGGACGACCGCGGCCTGGTCACCATCACCGACCGGAAGAAGGAGCTGATCATCACCGCCGGTGGCAAGAACATCGCCCCGACGAGACTGGAATCCCTGCTGCGCGCCCACCCGTTGATCGGCCAGGCCGCCGCCATCGGCGACCGCCGGCGGTACGTCACCGCGCTGCTCGTCCTGGACGAGGACGCCCTGCCCACCTGGGCACGGGCCAACGGGGTCGACGCGGCGGGGCTGACCGACCCGGCCCGCCACCCGGCCGTCCGGGCCGCCCTCGACCAGGCCGTCGCCGAGGCCAACGCCGTCCTCGCCCGGGTCGAACAGATCAAGAAGTACCGCCTGCTGCCCGGCCCGTGGACGCCGGAGAGCGGCGAGCTGACGCCGAAGCTCAGCCTGCGCCGGACGGCGATAGCCGAGCTGCACGCGGACGCCATCGAGTCGATGTACGGCACGGACCGACCCGACCCCGCCCACCCCGACCATCCGCGCACGCGACCGGCCGAGCACCCGATCACCTGACCACCCGTCCGACCCCGACCCTTCCTTCCCCGCGTCCCAGTACCCCGACTCTCGATAAGGAGCCACCCCTGTGTCCGACGGGATCCGTCCCCACAACAGGGTCGCCCTACTCGCCGTGACCTGCATCGGGCAGTTCATGGTCCTCCTCAACAACACCATCACCAGCGCGGCGCTGCCGGACATGCAGAAGCGCCTGGACACGACCCTGACCGGGCTGCAGTGGATCGTGAACGCCTACGTGCTCGCGGTGGCGATGCTGCTGCTGGCCGGCGGCGTCTTCGCGGACCGCTTCGGCGGCAAGCGCATCTTCCTGGGCGGCATGGCGGTGTTCACGCTCGCCTCGCTGGCGTGCTGCCTGTCCGCCTCGGTGGGCTGGCTGCTGGCCGCCCGCATCCTGCAGGG
This sequence comes from Kitasatospora sp. NPDC040550, assembly GCF_055594965.1. Taxonomy (NCBI): domain Bacteria; kingdom Bacillati; phylum Actinomycetota; class Actinomycetes; order Kitasatosporales; family Streptomycetaceae; genus Kitasatospora; species Kitasatospora sp. NPDC040550. The sequence continues at coordinate 124,338 of NZ_JBVIWC010000022.1, forward strand.
CATCGGGGCCGCCGCGCTCAGCCCCGCCAGCCTCGCGCTGCTCGCCTCCGGCTACCCCGTCCCCGGGGACCGGGTGAAGGCGATCGGCCAGTGGGCCACGTTCAGCGGCATCGGCCTCGCGGTCGGGCCGGCGGCCGGCGGCCTGCTGGTCCAGGCCTTCGACTGGCGGGCCATCTTCCTGATCAACATCCCGATCGGCGTGGTGACGCTGATCGTGGGGGCGCGCATCCTGCCGGACCAGCGCAACCCCGAGGCGCCCCCGCTCGACGTGCCCGGCCAGGTGCTGGCGCTCCTGGTCGTCGGCACGCTGGCCTTCGGCCTCACCGAGGCCGGTGACAAGGGCTGGACGGCGCCGCTGATCCTGTCCTGCTTCGCCGCGACGGTCGTCCTGCTGGTGCTGTTCCTGGTCGTCGAGGCCCGGTCGGCCAGGCCGATGCTGCCGCTGCGCCTGTTCCGGCTCCGGCTGTTCACCGTCTCCAACGGGGCGATGATCGTGGTCGGCTTCGGCCTGATGGGCTCGGGTTTCTTCTTCACCCAGTTCTTCGCCACCGTCCAGGGCCACTCGGTGCTGCGCTCGGCGATGGAGACGCTGCCGTGCACGCTCGCGATGGTGGTGTGCAGCCCGTACGCCGCCCGGATCGCCGCGCGGTTCGGCTTCCGCAGCGTCGTCACCGTGGGTCTGGTCCTGGCCGGGGCCGGGCTGGTGACGATGGCCGCCGTGCACACCGACACGCCGTACCCGAACGTGTGGTGGCGCCTGGCGGTCACCGGGGTCGGCTTCGGCCTCACCATGTCCCCGCTGACCGGGGCGGCCATCTCCTCGGTCAGTGCCCAGGAGGGCGGCCTCGCCTCCGGGATCAGCAGCACCACGCGCCAGATCGGCGCGGTCTTCGGGGTCGCGGTGCTCGGCGCCATCGTGCGCACCCGCCAGGAGCACGGCGCCTCCTACAGCAGCGGCCTGAACACCGCGTTCCTCACCGCCGGGGTCGTCACCCTGGTGAGCGCCGTGTTCACCGCCCTGTGGCTGGTGCGGCAGCAGGCCCCCGCGGCCGTCGCCCCGCAGACCGCCCCGACGGCCGTTCCCCGGCCCGAGGGCGAACCGGTCCTGACCGACTGACCCCGATCGGAGCAGGAGGGTGGCCGCCCCGGCCGGGGCGGCCACCCTCGCACGACCCGAGGCCCCACCCTCGTACAGGAGAAGGAGATCATGCCCCTTCCGACGTCCCAGCCCTCCCAGTCCTCGCAGTCCTCCCAGCCCTCGCCGGGCCTCACCGTGGCCCTGGCGGTCCGCAAGGACATCCACCGCTACGGGCTCGAAGGGATGCTGCACTCCTTGGAGTCGATCGCGAGCATTTTCAGCTACCCGACCGTCGCCGACGCCGCGGCGGCGGCCCCGAGGCTCTCGCCGGACCTGCTGCTCACCTCCGCCGCCGAACTGGCGGAGGCCCCGGACGCGGCGCCGGCCCGGCGGCTGCGCGACCACGACGTGCGCCTGGTGGTCCTGGTCGGCCCGGAGGAGCGGATGACCCCGTCCTGGGCCCCGCACGTGCACGGCTTCGTGGACCGGTCGGCCCTGCACCTCAGCCTGCTGCGGGAGGCGGTCTCCGACGTGTCCGCCGGGCGCTTCCACGTGTCGGCGAGCCTGGCGCGGCGCCTGCTGGTGCCCGCCGACCCCGGCCCCGCCGTCGCGCTGACGGCGCGGGAGACCCAGGTCCTGGAACTGGTCGCGGGCGGCCTCAGCAACAAGCAGGCCGCCCGCTCACTGGGCATCTCCGAGAACGGCGTCAAGCGGCTGATGGGGAACATCCTCGCCAAGCTCAACAGCCCCAACCGCACCCTCGCCGTGGTCAGGGCGATGGAACTCGGTCTGCTGGCGAAGCCGGCAGCAGCGTGACCAGCTCGCGCTTGAGGACCTTGCCGCTGGGGCCGAGCGGCAGCCGCTCGACGAACTCCACCCGGCGCGGCCGCTTGTAGCCGGTCAACTCCCGGCGGGCCAACTCGTCCAGTTCCCCGACCAGTTCGGCGTCCGTGCCGAAGCCGTCCCGGCGCACCACGACGGCGCAGACCTGCTCGCCGCGGGCCGGATCCGGGACACCCACCACCGCGATCTGCTCGACGCCCGGGTGGCGCAGCAGCACGTCCTCGACCTCGCGCGGGTAGACGTTGTAGCCGCCCTGGATGATCACGTCCTTCTTCCGGTCCACCAGCGTGAGGTAGCCGTCCGGCGCCAGGCGCCCGAGGTCCCCGGACCGGAACCAGCCGTCCACCAGCACCTCGGCGGTGGCCTTCGGCAGGCCGAGGTACCCGGCCATCACGTTGTGGCCCCGGACCACGACCTCGCCCACCTCGCCCACGGGCAGCAGCTCCACCCGGCCCTCCAGGTCGGCGCGGGCCACGGCCACCTCGACACCGGTGACCGGCAGCCCGACGGTGCCGGGCCGCGGCGGCGTTCCCGGGTGGTTGTACGAGACGCAGGGCGAGGTCTCGGTCAGGCCGTACCCCTCGTACACCTCGCAGCCGAGGACCTCCCGGACCCGCGTCAGGACGGGTACGGCCAGGGCGGATCCGCCGCTGTAGGCGCGCCGCAGCCGGTGCGCGGGCGTGCCCGCGGCCACCGCCTCCAGCAGCGCGTGGTACATGGTCGGCACGCCCATGAAGACGGTGCAGCCGTGGCGCGCCATCTCCTGGAGGGCCTGCTCGGCCGCGAACCGGGGCGCCAGGACGAGGGTGGCGCCGGCCAGGAAGCAGGTGCCCATCACGCAGACCTGCCCGAAGGTGTGCGACAGCGGCAGGCACCCGTAGAGCACGTCGTCGTCCTGGACCCCGAACGGGGAGACGGCGGTCACCTCGATGTTGGTGACGACGTTGCGGTGGGTGAGCATCGCGCCCTTGGGGCGGCCGGTGGTGCCCGAGGTGTAGAGGATCGCCGCCAGGTCGTCCGGGGCGACCGCCACGTGCCCGGCGACCGGCTGCCCGGAGTGGGGGGCGTCGAGGTCGATCCCGCCGGAGCGGTCGTCCGCCACGGTGAACAGCTCGATCCCGGCGGCCGAGGCGGCCGGCCCGCCCTGCCCGACGACGGTGCCCTCGCAGACCAGGGCGCGCGCGTCGCAGTCCTTGAGCACGAACTCCACCTCGGCGGTGCGGGACTGCGCGTTCATCGGCACCACGACCGCGCCCAGGGCGAGGACCCCGTAGTACGCGGCGGGGAAGCGGGGGGAGTTGGGCAGGAGCAGGACCACCCGGTCGCCGGGGCCGACGCCGTGCCGGCGCAGGACCGCGGCGTAGTGGCGGGCCCGGTCCCACAGCTGCCCGTAGGTGACGACGGTGTCGCCCTGGACCAGGGCCGGACGGTCCGGCCGCCGTGCCGCCGTGTCGGCGAGCACGGCGGCCAGGGAGCGGGTCACACAAGCTCCTTCGCGGTGGTGTGCCCGGCCGCGCGGTCGGACGCGGTGGCGATCCCGAGCTCCTGCCAGATGCCCGCCAGGGCCTGGGCGAACTTCTCCACGTCGGCCTCCGTGTGGGTCGCCGACGGGGCGATCCGCAGCAGTTCCTCGCCGGCGCGGACGCTGGGGGCGTTGATGGCCTGGACGTACAGCTTGTGCCGGTCCAGGAGGAGCGCCGAGGCCTCCTTGCACAGGGCGTCGTCGCCGACCAGCGCCGAGACGATGTGCGAGTCGGTCGACAGGAAGGGCACGTCGGCCTCCTGGAGCAGCCGGTGCAGCAGCTGGGCGTTGCGGGCCAGGCTCTCCCGCTCGGCGTCGGAGCCGCGCAGGTGGCGCACGGCGGCCAGGGCGCCGGCCGCGGTCGCGGGCGGCAGCGAGGTGGTGAAGACGAAGGCGCGCGACATCGTGCGCACCGCGTCGACCAGGTCCTGCGGCCCGGCGATGTAACCGCCGGCGGTGCCCAGGCCCTTGGCGAGGGTGCCCATGATGACGTCGAACCGGTGGGCGATGCCCTCGCGGGCGGCGATGCCCGAGCCCTCCGGGCCGTACATGCCGATGGCGTGCACCTCGTCGAGGAAGGTGGTCGCGCCGTACTGCTCGGCCAGGTCGGCGATCTCGGCGAGCGGCGCCACGTCACCGGACATGGAGTACACCGACTCCAGCACGATCAGCTTGGGCGCCTCCGGGTCGGTCGCCGCGAGGAGTTCGGCCAGGTGCGCGACGTCGTTGTGGCGGAAGATGCGCTTCTGGGCGCCGCTGCGCCGCAGGCCGTCGATCATCGACGCGTGGTTCAGCTCGTCGGAGAAGACCACGGTGCCCTTGGGGTTGCCCGCGATCACCGCGAGCGCGCCGTCGTTGGCGGTGTAGCCGGAGGCGAAGAGCAGCGCCGCGTCCTTGCCGTGCCAGTCCGCGAGTTCGCGCTCCAGCTCCACGTGGCGGTGGTTGGTGCCGCCGATGTTGCGGGAGCCGCCGGAGCCGGCGCCGAACCGGGCCACGGCGTCGTGGACGGCGGCCAGGACGGAGGGGTGCTGCCCCATCCCGAGGTAGTCGTTGCTGCACCAGACGGTGATCTCGTTGTCCTCGTCGGCGGTGCGGGCGATCGCGCTGGGGAAGTTGCCCGCGCGGCGGCCGATCTCCAGGAAGGTGCGGGTGCGGCGCTGCTCCTCGGTGAGCTGCTGGGTGAAGTAGTCGAGGTGCCGGGGCATGGGAGTTCCTCTCGTTCGACACGACGTGCGAAATGGCTTGATCGGTACGGAAGTTCGGGTTGACGCGGGGCCTCAGGCGGTGGCGGCGGCGCTGTACTCGCGCAGCCGCGCCTTGTCGGGCTTGCCGGTCGGGTTCATGGGGAGTTCGTCGAGCACCAGGACCCGCTCGGGGGCCAGGGCCGGGGAGAGGTCGGCGCTGATGTGCTTGCGCACCGCCTCGGGTTCGACGAGCGTGCCGGGGCGGCAGGTCAGGGCGGCGTGGAGGTGCTCGGTGCCGTCGGCGTCGCGCACGCCGTAGACGGCCGCGAGGGCGACGCCGGGGACGGTCAGCAGCTCGCGCTCGACCACGGCCGGGTAGATCTTGACCCCGTCGACCTTGACCACGTCGGAGACCCGGTCGAGCAGGTGGAGGTGGCCGCGGTCGTCGCGGTAGCCGATGTCGCCGGTGCGGTACCAGCCGTCCCGCAGCACACCGGCGTCCAGGGCCGGGTCGAGGTAGCCGTCCATGAGCTGCGGGGAGCGCATCCGGATCTCACCGACCTGGCCGTCGGCCAGCGGCACCCCGGTGTCCGGGTCGCGCACCTCCAGCTCGACCTCGGGGAAGACCCGGCCGACGGTGGCGGCCAGGGCGGGGTCGGCGTGCCCGGCCGGGTCGAGGTAGCTGATCCGGCCGCTCTCCGTGGTGCCGTAGAGCTGCAGCAGGATCGGGCCGAACACCTCGTGCGCGACGGCGAGGCGGCTGGGCGCCGCCGACGTCCCGCTGTAGCTCAGGCTCCGCAGGCCGGCCAGTCCGGCCGACCAGGCGTCGCGGTGCCCCAGGTCGTCGATGTGGTCGAGCAGCCGGTACAGCTGGGTGGTGGCCATGAAGGTGCGGGTGACGCGGTGCTCGATCACGGCGCGCACCACCTGCGGCGCGTCGAACTCCGGCAGCAGCACGACGCTGCCGCCCACCGCCAGGGCGCCGTCGACCAGGAGGCCGGCGCTGTGGCTCAGCGGGGTGCTGAACAGGGCCGTGATCTCGGCGGCCTCCGCGGGGGTGTCGACCGCGATCCGCACGGTGCCCTCCCAGGACCGCAGCGACTTGCGGATCCCCTTGGGGCGGCCGGTGCTGCCGCTGGTGAACATGATGACCGCCAGGTCGTCGGGCTCCCCGCGCTCCGGGGCGACGGCCCCGGGGTCGTCGGTGGGCGCCGTCCCGGCGGACCCGTCCTGTCCGGGGCCGACCAGCACCGCCCCGGACCGCTCGGCCAGTTCGGCGGCCCGCGCCGCGCTGGTCCGGTCGGCGTACAGCACGGCCGCGCCCGTGTCCCGCACGATGCCGAGCTGGTCGGTGAGCGGCAGCATCGCCGTGCTGGTGCCCGGGTTGGTGGAGCGCAGGTAGCAGATCGCGGCGCCGGCCAGGTGGGCGGCGTGCCGCACGCTGAGCATGTCCGGGCTGTTGGGCGCGGTGAGCACGGCGACCACCGTGCCGCGCCCGACGCCGTTCGCCCGCAGGGTGCGGTAGGTGCCGGTGACGGCCCGCAGGTAGTCGGCCGCGGTCAGCTCCGTACCCGGGTAGCGCAGCACCACCTTGTCGGGGTGCTCCGCCAGCGCCTCCAGTACCTCGGGCACGTAGCCGCCCGCGTCCGACCACCAGGCTCTGCCCGCAGTCACCATGCCGCCCTCTCCTCACCGCCCCGCCGAACCCGGCGGTCAGCCGTTGACCTGACACCTGGAGTCTTCTGGTCGTGAACGGAGCGGAACAGGCGTGTTCGGGCACGTCGACGGTGCGCCCGGACCGGCTGCACCACGGGGGTACCCGAACGGGTAGGCCACCCGGTAGCGGCGGCCGCGCTGCCCGTCGGGAGCTCCCCGGGACCGGGGGAGTGGACGAATGTGAACAGTCTGTGCCGTCGATCACGGAGGGGGGAGCGGCGCAGAACTGCTGACCTGCAACGATCTGGTGGGCGGATGGATCGATTCGGGAATCGTGCTTGATCGCCGCTCCCGGACGGCGCAGGATCGATCCCGGCAAGGCACCGAGTCGTGCCGTGACACGGGGGATTGAGCGGGCCGTCTCTTCTCGGCTCCGAGCGATTTTTTCTCACTTTCCTGACGGGATATCCGATGGGCGGCTTCGGGCCGCTCGTTCCCATGTCACGACCGCACCGGTTTTTCCCACTACACCGATGTTGCGGGGGAAGTGTGTTGCAACAGCCTTACTCATATCGGTACAGAGCCCTGGTGGAGCCCGACTGGCGGAGGATCCCCGGCTGGCGCGAGGTGACCGAGCAGGAGTGGCACGATCCGCAGTGGCAGCGGGTGCACTGCGTGAAGAACGTCCGCCAGCTCAGGTCGGTCTACGGCGACCTGCTGTCCGAGGAGTTCTACCTCGACGTGGAGCGCGACCAGGCGGAGCGGGCGACCATGTCGCTGCTGCTGCCGCCGTACGTGCTCAGCATGATGGTGCCCCACTCCGAGCCGGACGCCGAGAGCATGTACGCGGACCCGGTGCGCCGGCACATGCTGCCGGTGTTCTCCGACCGGGACCCCGAGTGGCCCTCGCACCCGTATGCCTCGCGGGACTCGCTGCACGAGGCGGAGATGTGGGTGGTCGAGGGCCTGACCCACCGTTACCCCACCAAGGTGCTGGCCGAGTTGGTCTCCACCTGCCCCCAGTACTGCGGGCACTGCACCCGGATGGACCTGGTCGGCAACTCGACGCCGCAGATCCTCAAGTTGAAGTTCACGGTCAAGCAGGCCGACCGCCACGACGCGATGCTGGACTACCTGCGCCGGACGCCGACCGTCCGCGACGTGGTGGTCTCCGGCGGCGACGTGGCCAACGTGCCGTGGCCGCGGCTGGAGTCCTTCGTCTCGGCGCTGCTGGAGCTGGACCACATCCGGGACATCCGGCTGGCCTCCAAGGCGCTGATGGACCTGCCGCAGCACTGGCTCAGCGACGACGCCCAGCGCACCATGGGCCGGCTGGCCGCCACCGCGCGCGAGCGCGGCGTCAGCCTGGCCGTGCACACCCACACCAACTCCGCGCAGCAGGTGACCCCGCTGAACGCGCGGGCCGCCCGGAGCATGCTCGACCTGGGCGTGCGCGACGTGCGCAACCAGGGCGTCATGCTGCGCGGGGTCAACGACACCCCCGAGTCGCTGCTCGACCTGTGCTTCGCGCTGCTCGACGGCGCCGGCGTGATGCCGTACTACTTCTACCTCTGCGACATGATCCCGAACGCCGAGCACTGGCGCCTCGCCCTGTGGGAGACCCAGGCGTTGCAGCAGTCGGTCATGGGGTACCTGCCGGGCTTCGCCACGCCCCGGCTGGTCTGCGACGTGCCGTTCGTCGGCAAGCGCTGGGTGCACCAGACCGAGCACTACGACCGCGAGCGCGGCATCTCGTACTGGTCCAAGAACTACGTCACCTCCCTGGAGCAGGACGACCCGTACGCGCTCGCCAAGTCGTACGAGTACTACGACCCGATCCAGACCCTCGGCGAGGCGGGGCGCGAGTGGTGGCGCTCCCACGTCGCAGTGTCGGAAACCGTCCCGAGCACCAGGAGCTCCCATGAGTGACCTCAGCCCCATCGCGCCGCTCTCGGTACGGCAGAAGTTCCTGGTCGATCCCGACCTGGGGGCCGGCAACTTCCTGCAGTACGCCCTCAAGTACAACCCGAACACCGACGTGCCGCTGGTCTACAGCCACCGGACGGACGAGCGCGGGCAGGTGGCGCTGCGCGGGTACAGCCTGCGCGAACTGGAGGCCATCCGCGACCAGTACGCCCGCTGGTACTGGGCGAACGGCGTGCGCCCCGGCGATCCGGTCGCGCTCTACATCGCCGAGGGCCTCCAGCCGATCCTGCACTTCCTGGCGCTCACCGCGCTCGGTGCCGTCCCGGCGCTGGTCAACGACGCGATGCCGATCGCGACGGCCAAGCGCTACCTGGACCACGTCGGCGTGGTCGGCCTGGTCGCGGACGACCCGCGGCTGATCTCGGCGGCCTACAAGCCCGGTCAGCCGCGGCCCCGGTTCATCGTGCCGTCCGCGGAGATCCGCGCGCACGACCCCGAGTCGGGCACGCTCCCGGACGTCTACCCGTACCGGCACGCCGCCGAGGACGTGGTGGGGCTGATCCACTCCTCCGGCACCACCGGCACCCCCAAGTCCACCATGGTGGCCCACCGCCAGTTCTGGGTCGGCAAGGAGACGCGCATGGTGCGCTTCCCGGCCGAGCCGTACGACCGGCTGCTGTCGCTGATGCCGCACACCCACGCCGGCGGTCTCAGCTACCTGCTCACCACGATCCTGCTGGGCCTGCCCACCCTGACCATGGGCGACTGGCGGCGCACCGCGGTGGAGCCGGTGATGAAGGCCTTCCAGCCCACCATGGTCGCCTCCTTCGCCCGCACCTTCGTCGAACTCGCCACCGGCGAGGCGCCGGTGGAGGCCGCCGCCAAGGTGCACACCTGGTTCAACACCGGCGACTCGGCGCACTTCGGCCACATCCGCCGGCTGGTGCGGCTCGGCGAGCGCCCCTCCGGCCTGATCCAGCCCTGGCTGCTCCCCGAGGGCGACGCCGGCCAGGCGGTGCTGCCCGGCTCCCGGTTCGTCGACGGGCTGGGCTCCTCCGAGATGGGCATGGCGCTGTTCGGCCAGGTCACCACCCCGGAGACGCCCCGCGACGACCGCTGCGTCGGCCTGCCGGTCGAGGTGGTCGAGCACGCCGCCGTCCTGGACGACGACGGCAACGAGGTGCCGGACGGCACGGTCGGCTACCTCGCGGTCAAGACCCCGTCCCGCACCCCGGGTTACTGGAACGACCCGGAGCTGACCAGCAGCTTCGAGCTGGCCGGCTACTGGCTGACCGGTGACATCGCCCGCCGCACCGAGGACGGCCGGTTCTACCACCTGGACCGCACGGTCGACGTGATCAACACCGCCGCGGGCCCGGTCTACAGCCTCCCGCTGGAGGAGGTGCTGATCGCCGACTGCGAGGACCTGGTGATGGACTGTTCGGTCATCGGCGTGCCCGGCGCGCTCGGCGACGGCCAGCAGCCGATCGCCGTGGTCCGGCTCCAGGAGGGCGCGGTCGGCACCGACCCGGCCAAGATCCTCGACGCGGCGAACAAGGCCATGGCGGCGGCGGGCCTCGCCGAGCTGGCCGCGGTCTTCGTGGCCGAGCAGGAGGGCGACTTCCCGACCGGCCCCACCGGCAAGGTGCTCAAGCGCGAGCTGCGCACCCGCTACGCCACCGCGCTGACGGCCGACGCCGCCCAGCAGTAGTCCGGCTCCACCTCCACTCCTTCACGGCTACCAGGAAGAGCTATGTCAGGAGAGAAGCAGACACGTGCGATCGGCGTCATCGGCGCCGGTCCCCGGGGCCTCTCCGTCGTGGAACGGTTAACCGTCAACGCGACGGAGGGCGGCCACCCGGTCGTGATCCACGTGGTGGATCCGTACGTCGGCAGCGGCGGCCGGGTCTGGGACGTCACGCAGCCGACCGAACTGCTGATGAACACGGTGGCGTCGCAGGTCACCATGTTCACCGACCCGAGCGTCACCTGCGAAGGCCCGATACGTCCGGGACCGAGCCTGTACGAGTGGGCGAAGCTGGACATCGAGCTGGAGCCCCTCGAGTACCCGGAGTGGGTGAGCAAGGAGGCCGCGGAGCTCGGCCCGGACTCCTACCCCTCCCGGGCCTTCTACGGCCACTACCTGGTCTGGGTGCTCGACCGCCTGATCAGCACGGCCCCCGACCACGTCTCGATCCGGCTGCACCGCAACACCGCGGTGAGCCTGACCGAGGCCGAGGACGGTTCGCAGATCGTCACCCTGGACGACGGCAGCGGACTGCTGCTGGACAGCGTCGTCCTGGCCCAGGGGCACCTGGACATGCCGCCGAGCGCCGGCGAACTGGGCCTGGACGGCTACGCCCGGGCGCAGGGCCTCGGCTACCTGCCGCCGGCCAACCCGGCCGAGGCCGACCTGGACTTCGTCGCCCCGGGCCAGCCGGTCGCGCTGCGGGGACTGGGGCTCAACTTCTTCGACTACCTGACGCTGCTGACCACCGGCCGCGGCGGCACCTTCGTCCGGGAGGGCGAGCGGCTGCGCTACCGCCCGTCCGGACGGGAGCCGTTGATGTACGCCGGCTCCCGGCGCGGCATCCCGTACCACGCGCGCGGCGAGAACCAGAAGGGCGCCTTCGGCCGCCACTGGCCCAACTCCCGCACCATGGAACGGATCAACGTGCTGCGCGAGCAGCGCCGGCTGGGCGCGGAGGTCGAGTTCACCCGGCACATCTGGCCGCTGGTCGACCGCGAGGTCACCGGGGTCTACTACCACGCGCTGATCTCCGAGCGGCGCGGCGGCGAGCAGGCCGACGCCTTCCTGCGGGAGTACGGCGACCGGCTGCCGGGCGCGGACGACGAGGAGCTGCTCGGCCGGTTCGGCCTCGGGCCGGCCGACCGCTGGGACTGGGACGCGATCGCCCGGCCGTACGGGGACCGCAAGTTCCTCAGCCGGGTCGAGTTCCAGGAATGGCTGCTCGGCCACCTGCGGCAGGACCTGGTGGAGGCCCGGCGCGGCAACGTCAGCGGGGCGCTGAAAGCGGCCCTGGACGTCATGCGCGACCTGCGCAACGAAGTCCGCCTGCTGGTGGACCACGCCGGGATCACCGGCGAGTCCTACCGCGACGAGCTGCAGTCCTGGTACACCCCGCTCAACGCCTACGTCTCGATCGGTCCGCCGCCCAGACGGATCGAGGAGCTGATCGCCCTGGTCGAGGCGGGCGTGGTGACCATGCTGGCCCCCGGCATGCGGGTCACGCCCGCACCGGCGGGGGCCGGGTTCACCGTCGACTCCACGTCCGTTCCCGGCGGGGAGGTCGAGGTGACCGCGCTGATCGAGGCGCGGCTGCCCGAGGTCGACATCCGCACCACCGAGGACCCGCTGGTCCGCAACCTGCTGGACCGCCGGGCCTGCCGGCCGTACCTGATCCCCACCGGCACCGACGGGCACGTCGAGACCGGCGGGCTGACGGTCACCGAGCGCCCGTACCGGCTGGTCGACGCGGCGGGCCGGGTGCACCCGTACCGCTACGCCTTCGGGGTGCCGACCGAGACGGTGCACTGGGCGACCGCGGCCGGGATCCGGCCCGGGGTCGACTCGGTGATCCTCGGCGACGCCGACGCGATCGCCCGGGCGTGCCTGTCGGCCGAACCGGGCCAGCGCTCGCCGTCGGCGGCGCGGGTGCGGGTCACCCTCTGAGTACCCGGCCGCACCGCACCACCCGGTGGCCCCGGCCGCCGGTCGTACCGACGAGTCCCTTGAGAAAGTCCTGAGTTGAACCATCCAGAAGGAGGACCGCGCAGTGCCCGATCAGACCGCGTCCGATTCGACCGTCCGCCGACCGAGCGGCAGTGACCGCGCACCGGTGAGCGTCGACGCCGGACTGCTCTCACCGGTCTGGGCGGGCACCGACGCGCTCCGAACCCTGGGCGACGAGGCATGGGTCGCCGCGATGCTGGAGACCGAGGTCGCGCTGGCCCGTGCCCAGGCGTCCCTCGGCGTGATACCCGCCGACCTGGCGGGAGCGATCGCCGAGGGCGCCGCGAGAGCCCGGATCGACGTCGTGGAGCTGGCCGCCGAGGCCCGCGGCGCCGCCAACCCGGTCGTCGTCCTGGTCCGGGAGCTGACGGCGGCGGTCGCCGCCGTCGACCCCGCCGCGGCCGGGTACGTGCACCTCGGCAGCACCAGCCAGGACATCCTGGACTCGGCCGCGATGCTGCTCGGCGCGAGAGTGCTGGCCGACATCCGGCAGAACCTCTCCCGGGTGGCCGCGGCGCTGGCGAAGCTCGCCGACGAACACCGCACCACCCCGATGGCCGCCCGCACCCTGGCCCAGCACGCCGTGCCCACCACCTTCGGCTTGAAGGCGGCCGGCTGGCTGGACTCGGTGCTGGACACCGTCGAGCGGGTCGACCGCACCGCCGCCCTGCTGCCGGCCCAACTGGGCGGCGCGGCCGGCACGATGGCGGCCTACCAGGAGTACGCCCGGGCCACCCCGGCCGACCGGCCCGGCCACGGGATCGAGCTCGCGGCGCGGTTCGCCGCCGAACTCGGCCTGCGTGAGCCCTCCGCCCCCTGGCACAGCCTGCGCGTCCCGCTGAACGACCTCGGCTGGGTGCTCAGTTCCGTCACCGGGACGCTGGGGAAGTTCGCCCTGGACGTCCAGGGGATGTCCCGGACCGAGGTCGGCGAGGTCGCCGAACCGGCCGCCGCAGGCCGCGGCGTCTCCTCGGCGATGCCCCAGAAGCGCAACCCGGTGCTGGCCACCCTCATCATGGCGGCCGCCCGTCAACTGCCCGCCCACGCCCTGATCCTGGCCCAGAGCATGGTGGCCGAGGACGAGCGGGCGCCCGGCGCCTGGCACGCCGAGTGGCAGCCGCTGCGCGAGGCGCTGCGGCTGGCCTCGGGCGCGGCGTACACGGCCGTGGAACTCGCCGAGGGCCTGGAGGTCTTCCCGGAGCGGATGCGGGAGAACCTGGCGCTCACCGGCGGCTCGATCGTCTCCGAGCGGCTGAACGTCGCCCTCGCCCCGCTGCTGGGCAAGGCCGAGGCGAAGAAGCTGCTCGCCGAGTGCGCCCGCCGGTCCGCCTCCGGCGTCGCTTCGTTCACCGAGGTGATGGAGGCCCGGGCGGACCTGGTGGCCAAGCTGCCGGCCGGCGTCACCGTCCAGGACCTGCTGGCCCCCGAGGGCTACCTGGGTGCCGCCGAACAGCTGGTGGACCGCGTGCTGCGGCGCCACCAGGAGAACCACGCGTGAAGGAGCCAGCATGAGTGACCTCTCCCCGGCGGTGCGCCCCCGCGGGCTGCGCGGTCCGGTGGCGTTCTGGCTGATCGCCACCACCCAGTGCCTGCTGCTGTTCGCCTCCAGCGCGCCGTCCCCGCTCTACGTGGTCTACCAGGCCAAGTGGGGCTTCTCCTCGATCACCCTGACCGAGGTGTTCGCGGCCTACGCCCTGGCGCTGCTGGTCGCGCTGCTGGTGGTCGGCGGACTGTCCGACTACGTCGGCCGGCGGCCGGTGCTGCTCGGCGCGCTCGTCGTCGAGGTGGTCAGCATGGCGCTGTTCATCCGCGCCGACGGCGTCGCCTGGCTGATGGCCGCCCGGGTGGCGCAGGGCCTGGCCACCGGCGCCGCGACCGGGGCGACCAGCGCCGCGCTGCTGGACCTCGCCCCGCAGCACCGGCCCAGGCTCGGCCCGCTGGTCAACAGCGCCGCGCCGATCGTCGGCCTGGCACTGGGCGCGCTCGGCGCGGGCCTGCTGGTCCAGTACGCACCGCACCCGCAGACCCTGGTGTACGCGCTGCTGCTCGCGGCCTTCGTGCTCTGCGCGCTGTGCGTCCCCGCGCTCGCCGAGACCTCGCCGCGCCGGCCGGGCGCGCCGGCCTCGCTGACGCCGCGGATGGGCATCCCGCGCGAGGCCAGGCCGATGTTCCTGGTGGTGGTGCCCTGCCTGTTCGCGGTCTGGGCGCTGGGCGGCCTCTACATGTCGCTCGGCCCGTCGATCGCGGCCGGCATCCTGCACATCTCCAACCACGTCATCGGCGGCCTGGTCATCTTCGCGCTGACCGGGACGGGGGCGATCGGCTCGCTGCTGCGCCGCAACCACCCGCCGCGGCAGACCATGACCCTCGGCTTCGTCGCCTTCTTCATCGGGGTCGGCGCCACCCTGGGCGCCCTGGCCGCGGCCTCCACCCCGCTGTTCTTCGTCGGCACGGTGATCGCCGGGTACGGCTTCGGGACGGGCTTCCTGAGCGCCTTCCAGACCGTCGGGCCGCTGGCCGGACCGGACGTCCGCGCCGAACTGATCGCCAGCATGTACGTCGTCTGCTACCTGGGGTTCAGCCTGCCGGCCGTCGCCGCCGGGGTGGCCGTGGGCCACATCGGGTTGAAGTCCACCGCGACGGTGTACGGCATCGCCGTGATGGTGCTCGCGGTGGCCGCCACCGCGGGGCTGCTGGTGCAGCAGCGCAAGGAGCAGCGCCTGCAGCGCGACGGGAGCGAGCCGGTGCCCGTCTCCGGGTCGGCGCGCCGCTGACCGGAGACCGGCTCCCCACGACCCCGTCCCCGTCCCCGTCCACGTCTACCCGAGGTGCTTCCCATGACTGACGACAACCGGCCGGCCGGGTACGACCCGGCCGAGGTGGACGTCCTGCGCCGGTTCCTGCAGACCGCCCGGCGCGACCCGGACGCCGTCGCCGTGGTCGACGACACGTCGACCGTGACGTACGGCGAACTGGAGCGCCGGGTACGGCGGATCGCCGCCCGGCTCGGCCCGGACTGCGGCACGGTGGCCGTACTGACCTCCCGCTCCGCGGACACCGTGGCGGCGCTGCTCGGCGTGCTCGCGGCCGGCGGCACCTACTGCCCGATCGACCCCGCGTTCCCGCTGGAGCGCAAGGCCGCGCTGCTGGCGGCCGCCGAGGTCCGCAGCGCGATCGCCGCGGACCCCGGGCGGCTGCCCGCCGGGGTGCCGGTGCTGGACCCGTCCGACGCCGCGGGCACCGGGGAGCCCGACGGCTTCCCGGCGGGCCGGCTGCCCGACCCCGATCCGGCCGCCCCCGCCTACCTGCTGTTCACCTCCGGCTCCACCGGGCAGCCCAAGCCGGTGGTCACCCCGCGCCGGGCGATCGGCGCCTCGGTCGCCTCGCTGGCGACCCTGTTCGCGGTCGCCCCCGGCGACCGGGTGCTCCAGTTCGCCTCGCTCAACTGGGACACCTGCTTCGAGGAGATCCTGCCCGCGCTCACCGTCGGCGCGACCCTGGTCTTCGACGCGGACGCCTACTCGGCCTCCTTCCCGCGCTTCCTGCGGATGGTCGAGCGGCACCGGATCACCCTGCTGGACCTGCCCACGGCGTTCTGGCACGAGTTCGTCAACCACCTGACCGAGGAGCGGGCCGCCCTGCCGGAGAGCCTGCGCACCGTCGTCATCGGCGGCGAGGCGGCCCGGCCGGCCCGGATCGACGACTGGTGCGCGCTGCCCGGCGCCGACGCGGTCCGGCTGGTCAACACCTACGGCTGCACCGAGACCACCCTGGTCACCCACGCGATCGACCTGCACGGACCGCTCGCCGGCCCGGCCGTCCTCGTGGGGACCACCCGGGTCGTGCCGATCGGCCGGGCGCTGCCGCACGTCCGGGAGCAACTCGGCGAGGAGGGCGAACTGCTGATCGGCGGGGACGGGCTGGCGCTCGGCTACCGGGGCCTGCCGGAGGTCACCGCCGAGCGGTTCGCCGAACTCGACCTGCCCGGCGCGCCGGGGCGCTACTTCCGCACCGGCGACCGGGTCCGCCGGGAGCCGGACGGCGTCCTCGTCCACCAGGGCCGCCTGGACGAAGAACTCAAGGTCCGCGGCATCCGGGTCAGCCCGGGCGAGGTGGAGGCCCAGATCTGCGCCCACCCGGACGTGGCGGCGGCCGCCGCCACCGGCGCCGCGCTGGGCGACCACACCGTCCTGGTCGCCTATGTGACACCCCGTCCGCACGCCGACACCGCCACCCTCGCGGCCGGGCTCGCCCGGTACCTGCGCCAGTCGGGGCCGAGCCACCTCGTACCGTCCCGGATCACCGTCGTGCCCGAACTCGTCCTCACCGCGAGCGGCAAGGTCGACCGGCGCCGGACCCACCAGATGTACGCAACCAGCAACTGAAGCCAAGGAGAACGACCGTGTCCACCGTTGGTACCGTCGACAGCGTGATCGGCATCTTCGGCCGGGTCCTGGAATCAGACCAGGTGACCGCCGACTCGGACTTCTTCGACCTGGGCGGGGACTCCCTGCTCGCCACCCGGGTGCTCAGCGGGGTCGCCCGCGAATTCGGCGCGGAGTTCGGCATCGCCGAGTTCATCGACGCCCCGACCCCGGCCGCCCTGGCCAAGCTGATCGAAGGTGCGGCCCGATGAGCGTCATCGTCGTCGGCGCCGGCCTCGCCGGACTCACCGCCGCCACCGAACTGGCCGCCAGAGGCGTCGAGGTGACCGTCCTGGAGGCCCGCGACCGGGTCGGCGGCCGCACCCACGGCATCGAGGTCGCCCCCGGCCAGTGGGCCGACGCGGGCGCCGCCTACCTCGGCGAGCGCCACACCGAGCTCAAGGCACTGATCGAGCGGCTCGGCCTGGCCACCGCGCCCACCACCATGCTCGGCCAGAGCCGGTTCTCCCTGGGCGGCGACCCGGAGAGCACCGACGGCCGCTTCCCGCCGCTCAGCCCGATCGCCCTCGGCGAGATGTTCGACCTGCTGGACGAGGTCACCAAGGCGGTCCGCGCGGACGCCCCGCACCTCACCCCGGACGCGGAGCGGCTGGACCGGCTCACCGTGGCCGAGTGGATCGAGCAGAACGTCCAGCACCCCGACGCCAAGCTGTTCTTCCCGCTGTTCCTCGGCGAGATGATGGCCGCCGACCCGGCCGACGTGTCGGTGCTGCACATGGCCTTCTACCTGAACTCCGGCGGCGGCATCCGCTACCTCAACGCCTTCCAGGGCGGCGCCCAGGAGGAGCGGGTCGACGGCGGCGCGCACCGGCTGAGCGAACTGCTGGCCGACAAGCTCGGCGACCGGGTGCTGCTCTCCCGGCCGGTGCGCCTGGTCGAGCAGATCGGCGACCGGGTCCGGGTCCACACCGACCAGGGCGTGCACGAGGGCGACAGCGTGGTCATCGCGCTGCCGCCGCTGCTGGCCGACACCATCGAGTTCCGGCCCGGGCTGCCCGCGCCGCGGTCGAGCTCGGCCACCGCGCGGGGCTGCGCCGTCAAGGTCCACCTGATCCACCCCAAGCCGCTCTGGCGCGACCACGGGCTGTCCGGCTGGTCGGTCAGCTCCGACGGGCCGCTGCTGTCCACCGTGGACGACTCGCCTCCCGGTGAGGGCGTCGGCATCCTGACCGGCTTCGTCACCGGCAGCGAGGCCCGGACCTTCGCGGCCCTGCCCGCCGAGGAGCAGCGCACCGCCGTCCTGGCCCAGGCCCGGCGGCTCTTCCCGCAGCTGCCCGAGCCGATCGGCTACCACGTCACCGACTGGATCAACGAGGAGTACAGCCGCGGCTGCTACGCCGCGCTGTTCGGGCCGGGCGACTGGCTGGCCCAGGGCCCGCAGCTGACCGAGCCGTTCGGCCGGGTGCACTGGGCCGGCACGGAGACCAGCACCGAGTTCTTCGGGCTGATGGAGGGCGCGATCCGCTCGGGCCTGCGGGCGGCGGAGGAGATCGCTCCGGTCGACTGACCGGCCCCGAGCGACTGATATATCGTCACATCGCTGTGGTGGGTGCCGGTACCGATCGCGGTACCGGCATCCGCCCGCGCCCAGGACCCGACAGCCCCAGGAGCCCACCCATGACCAGTGATTCGGCGGCGCCGGAGGCGGAGGCCACCGCCCGGCGCTGCGCGGAGGCCATGTACGCCGACGACCGGACCTGCCAGGCGCTCGGCATCACCATCGACCAGGTCGGCCCCGGCCGCGCCACCGCGCACCTCAAGCTCGCCGACACCATGGTGAACGGCCACGGCACGGCGCACGGCGGCTACCTGTTCCTGCTCGCCGACGCGGCCTTCGCCTACGCCTGCAACACCCACGGCGTCGCCACCGTGGCCCAGGCGGCCCAGGTGACCTTCCTGCGCCCGGCCTCGGCCGGGGACGAGCTGGCCGCCGAGGCGGTGGAGCGCTCCCGGTTCGGCCGCAGCGGGATCTACGACGTCACGGTGCGCCGGGCGGACGGCAAGGTGATCGCCGAGTTCCGCGGCCAGAGCCAGTCGCTGCCCGGCCAGCCCGTCCCGTCCTCCCGCCCGCAGTCGAAGGACCGGTGATCCCCATCGACACCACACCCGACATCCGGCCCTGGGACCGGCGGGCGCTCCAGGTCACCGAGGAGATCATCGACCGGGTCGAGGCCAAGGACCTCGACCGGCCGACCCCCTGCTCGGAGTGGACGCTGCACAAGCTGCTGGCCCACATGATCGGCCAGAACCACGGCTTCGCCGCCGCCGCCGAAGGCGTGCGGACCGAGCGCGCAGACTGGGCCGACCGAGAGTTCGGCGACGACTGGGCCGGCGCCTTCCGGGACTCCTCGGCCCGGGTGAGCCGGGCCTTCGCCCGGGAGGGCGTGCTGGACACCGAGTTCTGGCTGCCCGAGGTCCGCGGCGGACAGATGTTCCCGGCCCGTACGGCGATCGGCTTCCACTTCGTCGACTACGTGGTGCACGGCTGGGACGTGGCCGCCGCGATCGGGGTGCCCGCCGCGTACGAGGCCGAACTGCTCGACGCGGTGCTGCCGTACGTCGAGGAGGTGCCGGACGGGAGCAACCGGCTCCAGCCCGGGTCCTCCTTCCGGCCGGGGCTGCCCACCGGCAGCACCGACCGGCTGGACCGGATCCTGGCGATGCTCGGCCGCTCGCCCCGCTGGCCGGCCGAACCTGGCGAAGCGGCCGAACCGGGCGACGCGGCCGGAGCGGGCGCACCGCGGTCCGGCTCCGCGGGGCCGGGGGAGCCGGGCGCCGGGGCGTGATCCGCGCGCGCAACCTCCCGCTGCTGCTGGCCGCGACCTTCGCCGTCTTCTCCGACTACGCGCCACTGCTCTCGGTGGTGCCGCTCTGGTCCGCGACCGGGGGCTCCTCGGACGTCGGCGCCGGGGCGGCCACCGGGGTGACCATGGGCGCGGGCATCCTGGTGCAGCTGTGCATGGGCCGGCTGGTCCCGGCGCTCGGCCTGCGCCGGCTGCTGATCACCGGCTCCCTGCTGCTCAGCCTGCCGACGGCGGCCTACCTGCTGTCGCCCGCGCTGGGGTGGGTGCTGGCCGTCTCGGCCGTCCGGGGCGCGGGGTTCGGCATGGCCGCCGTGGCGGGCAGCGCGCTGGCCGCCGAACTGGCCCCGCCGGGCCGGCGGGCCGCGGTGGTCGGCTGGTACGGGGCCGCGGCGGGGCTCCCGCAGGTGATCTGCCTGCCGCTGGGGGTGTGGTGCGCGCAGACCTTCGGCTTCCCGGCGGTGTTCCTGGGCGCGACGCTGCTGGGCGGGCTCGCGGTGCCGCTCGCGTGGGCGCTGGTGGTGCCGGCCGCGGAGCCTGCCGTGCTGGAGGCCGCGGTGGAGCCGTCCGCGCTGCCGCCGACGGCTCCACCGCACCCGCCGGCCGGCGGACTCGCGCCGCTGGTCGGCCTGTTGGCGCTGCTGGCCGCGAGCGCGGCCGCGGTGGGCGGCGTCACCTCGTTCGTGGCCTTCGCACTGCCGGCCCCGGGAGCGGCGGCGGTGGTGCTGTTCGCGCTGTCCGCCGCCATGATCCTGGGCCGGCTGGCGGCGGGCGGGCTCGCCGACCGGATCGGCGAGGGCCGCACGCTGGTCCCGGCGGTGATCGCCGCGGCCCTCGGCACGGGCGGCATCGCCGCGGCGGTGCTGCTCACCGCTGCGGCGACGGTCCCGGCGGCCCTGGCGGCCGTGCTCTGCGGGGCGGGGTTCGGGGCGTTGCAGAACGAGACCCTGGTGCTGGTGTTCGCCCGGACCGGACCGGCCCGCCGCGGCACGGCCAGCACCGCCTGGAACATGGCGTACGACGTGGGCACCGGGGCCGGCTCCCTGCTGGTCGGTGTCGCCTCCCGGCTGGTCGGGGTCGGTGGGGCCTTCCTGTTGTCGGGCGCGGTGGTGGCCGCGGTGCTGCCCGGGGCATGGGCGCGCCCGAAACCGGGGGAGTCGCAGCCGGGTCGGCCACAGCCGGGTCAGCCCCGGCCCGACCCGTCGCGGCCCGGTCAGGCCGGCGCGGGGACCGGGACCCGCCGGCGGACCTGACCGGGAACGGTGGCGTCCGCCAGTCGGGCCGCGCACTCCGCGATCGCCCGGATCCGGGCGTTCTCCTCGGCGGTGCGCCAGATCAGCGCCACCGGCGCCGGTGGCAGGTCGTGGATCCGGACGAACGCCACGTCCGGCTGGGCGTAGTAGCGGGCCACCGACTCCGCCAGTGGCGCCACCCCCTTCCCGGCGGCCACCAGGGACAGGATCTCCTGGCAGGTCTGCACCTCCTGCCCCCGGCGCAGCACGTGCCCGGCGGGCGTCGCCAGCGGTAGGTGGAAGTCCCGCCAGTAGTCGGGCGCGGTGTTCGCCAGCGCGAACACCGTCTCGTGCGCGATCTCCTCGATCGAGATCGACTGCCGCTCCGCGACCGGGTGGTCCAGGGCGACCGCCAGCATCCGCGACTCCAGGCCGATCACCGGCCCCACCGTGATGTCCGGCTCCTCGATCGGCAGCCGCACCACCAGCGCGTCCACCTCGCCCCGGCGCAGCGGGCCGAGCAGGTCGCTGCAGGCCACCTCGTGCAGGGTGATGTCGCACTCCGGTGCGTACGCCTGGCCGGCGCGTATCAGGCCCGCCGCGTACGACCCGCCGGCCGCACCGGTGAAGCCCAGCCGCAGCTGCCCGTCGACGCCGCAGGCCTGGGCCACCGTCTCGGAGTACGCGGCGGTCATCTCCTGGTAGAGCGGCTTCAACCGGTCGACCAGGCCCACCCCCAGTTTGGTCAGCCTGACCTGACGGCTGGTCCGCTCGAACAGCTGGCCGCCGATGCGCTGCTCCACGTCCCGCAGCGTCTGGCTGACCCTGGACTGCGACACGCGCAGTCTCTTGGCGGCCTGCCCGAAGTGCAGTTCCTCCCCGAGTGTCAACAGTGTCCGTACCTCGCGCAGATCCAGCACCGGAACCGCCCCCTCCCGAATAGACATGTCTGCCTCAACAGATCGCACGGTCCTTACAATGCCTCATGACCAGCCGCCTGTTCGGGTAATCCTCAGTCTCCCGAACCCGGAAGCGTCGGTTCACGCAGTGGCCGATTTCGTGCGGTGGCGGCCGACTCGCGGCGTGCCGGGCGAGTGTCCGGGCGGCCCCCGGAGCGGCCGGGTCACGGGCGGCGCGAGGTGGCGGAGCGCCCGGGGACCCCGGCCGGACGGCCCCGGTGCGCCCATTCCCGTCAGTCCCGATACTCGATGAGGTGTTGACGCGACTAAGGACGCTGATACTCTGTCGACCACGCAGACAGCTCAGGGGTGCATGCCGACTACGGGGAACGGGTCGGCGGGGACCGGGGCTGGACCGGGTGACGGTGCATCAGGCCACTTGAGGGAGTGGCCCGTTGTGCCGTGCCCGGTCGCCTGCGGTCCGATTGTCCGGGGTTCACGGGGGTGCATCGATGCAGGGCATGGCTGGGCGCGAAGCGGACGGTCTCCCGTCCCGGGCGGTCGCGGTGGTCGGCATCGGCTGCCGCTTCCCGCAGGCGGACGGGCCGGAGGCGTTCTGGCGGCTGCTGCGCGCCGGTGGGGACGCCGTCACCGAGCGCCCCGGCGACCGGGGACCGGCCCGCGGCGGCTTCCTCGACCGGGTAGACGCCTTCGACCCGGAGTTCTTCGGCATCTCCCGCCGCGAGGCCGTCGCGACGGACCCGCAGCAGCGGTTGGCGCTCGAACTGGCCTGGGAGGCCCTGGAGGACGCCAGGACCGGACCGGCCGGGCTCGCCGGCAGCCGGACCGGCGTCTTCCTCGGCGTGATCGCCGACGACTACGCCACGCTGCTGCACGGCCTCGGCCCCGAGGCGGTCACCGGGCACACCCTGACCGGACTCCAGCGCGGGGTGACCGCCAACCGGATCTCCTACGCGCTGGGCCTGCACGGGCCGAGCCTGGTGGTGGACACCGGACAGTCCTCCTCGCTGGCCGCCGTGCACCTGGCCTGCGCCAGCCTGCGCAGCGGCGAGTCCGAACTCGCCCTGGCCGGCGGGGTGAGCCTGATCCTGGCGCCGCAGAGCACCCTGGCCCTGGAACGGGCCGGGACGCTCTCACCCGCCGGGCGCTGCCACACCTTCGACGCCCGCGCCGACGGCTACGTCCGCGGTGAGGGCGGCGGGATCGTCGTCCTCAAGCTGCTGGACGCCGCCGTCCGGGACGGCGACCGGATCCACGCCGTCATCCGCGGCAGCGCGCTGAACAACGACGGGGCCACCGAGACGCTGCCCACCCCCGGCCGGGAGTCGCAGCGGCGGGTGCTGCTCGCGGCCTGCGCCGACGCGGGCGTCGAGCCGGGCGAGGTCCAGTACGTCGAACTGCACGGCTCGGGCACCCGGGCCGGGGACCCGGTCGAGGCCGCCGCGCTCGGCGCGGCCCTGGGCGCCGCCCGTACGCCGGGCGACCCCCTGCTGGTCGGATCGGTCAAGACCAACATCGGCCACCTGGAGGGCGCGGCCGGGATCGCCGGGTTCATCAAGGCCGTGCTGTGCGTCGGCGCGCGCGAACTCGTGCCCAGCCTGAACCACACCGGGCCCGGCGGGCGGATCCCGCTGGACGCCCTCAACCTGGCGGTCAACACCGGGCTCCGGGACTGGCCCGCGCCGCAGCGGCCGCTGCTCGCCGGGGTCAGCTCCTTCGGCATCGGCGGCACCAACTGCCACGTGCTGCTGGCCGACCGGCGCGCGGGCGAGCCCGCACCGGTGGGCGGCGGGGGCGCGGCCGGGGCGCTGCCCTGGGTGCTCTCCGGGCGGGACGAAGGCGCGCTGCGGGACCAGGCGGAACGGCTGCGCGCCCGGGTGGCGGAGCGTCCGGACCTCGAGCCGGCCGCCGTGGGCCGCTCGCTCGCCGTCACCCGCAGCACCTTCGAACAGCGCTGCGTCGTCGTCGCGGACGACCGGGAGGCCTTCCTCGCCGCCCTGGCGGCGCGGGCCGCCGGGCAGCCGTCGGCGGCCGTGGTCGAGGGACGGCACGACGGGCCGCCGGTCCGTCCGGTCTTCGTCTTCCCCGGCCAGGGCTCGCAGTGGGCGGGCATGGCGGCGGAGCTGCTCGACGGCTCGCCGGTCTTCGCCGAGCGGATCGAGGCCTGCGCGCAGGCCCTCCGTCCTTACGTGGACTGGTCGTTGACCGAGGTGCTGCGCGGCGCCGAGGGCGCGCCGGCGCTGGCGGGCGACGAGGTGATCCAGCCCGCGCTGTGGGCGGTCATGGTGGCGCTGGCCGCGCTGTGGCGCTCGGCCGGGGTGGAGCCCGCCGCCGTGGTGGCCCACTCCCAGGGCGAGATCGCCGCCGCCACCGCGGTGGGCGCGCTGTCGCTGGAGGACGGCGCGCGGATCGTCGCGCTGCGCAGCCGGGCGCTGAACCGGATCGCCGGCCGCGGCGGACTGCTGTCCGTCGAACTGCCCGCCGGGGAGGTCGAGTCGGACCTCGCGGCGGTGGACCGGGCACTGTCGGTCGCGGCCGTCAACGGCCCCGGGCACACCGTGGTCGCCGGCCCGCCCGGCGCGCTCGACGCACTGGCCGCCCACTACGGGCCGCGGGTGCGCACCCGCCGGGTGCCGATCGACTACGCCTCGCACAGCGCGGCCGTCGAGGAACTGCGGGAGGAGCTGCTCACCGCCTTCGCCGGGATCGCCCCGCAGGCCGTCGAGGTGCCGTTCCACTCCACCGTCACGGCGGCGCCGGTGGACACCGCGGAGCTGGACGCCCGCTACTGGTACCGCAACCTGCGCGAGCCGGTGCGCTTCGGGCCGGCCGTCGAGCAGCTGCTGGACGCGGGCCACACCGCCTTCCTGGAGATCAGCCCGCACCCGGTGCTGGCGCTGGGCGTCCGGCAGGCGATCGACGCGCGCGGCGGCGCGGGCGCGGTGCTCGGCACGCTCCGGCGCGGGCGCGGGGACCGCCGCCGCTTCCTCACCGCGGCCGCCGAGGCCTTCGTCCGGGGCGTCGCGGTGGACTGGGCGGCGCTGCTGCCCGGCTCGGCGCCGCTGGTGGACCTGCCGACGTACCCGTTCCAGCGGCGCTCCTGCTGGCCGGCGGGGCTGCCGGGGGCGGTGCCGGAGGGGAGAAGAGCCGTGGTGGAGGCGGCAGTTCGGCCTGCCGGGCAGCAGGCCCCGCCCGCCCCGCAGGCCCCGCCCGCCCCGCAGGCCCCGCCCGCCCCGCAGGCCCCGCCCGCCCCGCAGGCGCCCGTCGCACTGCGGGCCCCCGCTGTGGACCAGCGGGCGCTGCTGGAGCTGGTCCGGAGCCACACCGCCGTGGTGCTGGACGCCGGTTCGGCCGCGGAGGTCCGGCCCGGCCGGACCTTCCGGGAGCTGGGCCTGGACTCCGCGATGGCGCTCGAACTGCGTGACCGGCTGTCGGCCGCGACCGGCCTGACGCTGGAGAGCACCGTCCTGTACGACCACCCGAGCCCGGCCGCCCTGGCCGTCGCGATCGGGGCGCTCCGCACCGGCCCGGTGCCGGTCGAGCAGCCCCCGGTACCGGCCGGAACCGGGGCGCCGGAGTCGGACGGGGCGCCGGACGGGCCGCCGGAGCCCGACGAGGACGACCCCGTGGTGATCGTCGGCATGGCCTGCCGCTACCCCGGCGGGGTGCGCTCGCCCGAGGACCTGTGGCGCCTGGTCGACGCCGGGACGGACGCCACCGGGGACTTCCCGGAGGACCGCGGCTGGGACCTGGCCGCACTGTTCCACCCGGACCAGGAGCGGACCGGGACGTCGTACGTCCGCCGTGGCGGCTTCGTCCGGGACGCGCCGGACTTCGACGCGGAGTTCTTCGGGATCAGCCCCCGCGAGGCGCTCGCCATGGACCCGCAGCAGCGGCTCCTGCTGGAGGTCGCCTGGGAGGCGCTGGAGCGTGCCGGGATCGACCCGACGGCGCTGGCGGGCAGCCGGACCGGCGTCTTCGCCGGGGTGATGCACGCCGACTACGGGCCCGGCATGGAGACGGCCGGCCCCGGCGTCGCCGGGCACCTGCTGACCGGCACCAGCGTGAGCGTGGTCTCCGGCCGGATCGCCTACCTGCTCGGTCTGAACGGCCCGGCGCTGACCGTGGACACCGCCTGCTCGGCCTCGCTGGTGGCGCTGCACCAGGCGGTGCGCTCCGTGCGCTCCGGGGAGTGCACGCTCGCCCTGGCCGGCGGCGTCACCGTGATGGCCACCCCCGGCATGTTCGTGGAGCTCTCCCGCCAGCGGGTGCTGGCCGCCGACGGCCGCTGCAAGGCGTTCTCCGCGCAGGCGGACGGCACCGGCTGGGGCGAGGGCGCCGGCATGGTGGTGGTCGAGCGGCTCTCCGCCGCCCGCCGGCACGGCCACCCGGTGCTGGCGGTCGTCGCGGGCAGCGCCGTCAACTCCGACGGCGCCTCCAATGGGCTGTCCGCGCCGAACGGCCTCGCCCAGCAGCGCGTCATCGAGGACGCCCTCGCCGACGCCGGGCTCACCCCGCGGCAGGTCGACGCCGTCGAGGCGCACGGCACCGGCACCGCGCTGGGCGACCCGATCGAGGCGAACGCCCTGCTGGCCACCTACGGGCAGGACCGGGACGGGCGTCGGCCGTTGTGGCTGGGCTCGCTCAAGTCCAACATCGGGCACGCCCAGGCGGCGGCCGGCGTCGGCGGCGTGATCAAGATGGTGCAGGCGATCCGGCACGCCACCCTGCCCGCGACCCTGCACGTCGACCGGCCGTCCCCGCACGTGGACTGGACGGCCGGGGCGGTGGCCCTGCTCGACCGGGCCCGCCCCTGGCCGGAGACCGGCGGGCCCCGGCGCGGCGGCGTCTCCTCCTTCGGGATCAGCGGCACCAACGCGCACGTCATCCTCACCGAGCCGCCCGTCGCCGCGGCCGGAACCCCGGAGCGGCCGCAGCGCCCGCCCGTGGTGCCCGTGCCGCTGTCGGCGCGCACCCCCGAGGCGCTGCGCGAGCAGGCCCGGCGGCTGGCCGCCGCCCCGCTCGACCCGATCGCGGCCGCACCGGCCCTGACCGCCCGTACGGCCTTCGACGAGCGCGCCGTGGTGATCGCCGCCGACCGCGCGGAGGCCGACCGGGCGCTGGACGCCCTGGCCCGCGGCGAGGAGCACCGCGCCGTCGTCACCGGCCGGGCCGGCGAGCCCGGGCGGACCGTCCTGGTCTTCCCCGGCCAGGGCGGCCAGTGGCGGGGCATGGCGGCGGCGCTCGCCGCCGAGAGCCCGGTCTTCGCGGCCCGGCTGGCCGAGTGCGAGCGGGCGCTCGCGCCGTACGTGGACTGGTCGTTGGCGGACGTCCTGGCCGGGGCGCCGCTGCTGGACCGGATCGACGTCGTGCAGCCCGCGCTGTGGGCCGTGATGGTGTCGCTGGCCGAACTGTGGCGCGCCGCCGGGGTCGTCCCGGACGCCGTGGTCGGCCACTCCCAGGGCGAGATCGCCGCCGCCGTGGTGGCCGGGGCGCTCTCGCTGGAGGACGGCGCCCGCGCCATCGCGCTGCGCAGCAGCGTGGCGATCGAGCTGATGGGCAAGGGCGCGATGGCCGTCGTCCCGCTGCCCGCGGCGCGGGTGCGGGAACGGCTCGTCGAGCCGCTGGCCGTCGCGGCGATCAACGGCCCCGGCAGTACGGCCGTGGCCGGGCCGCCGGCGGCGATCGCCGAACTGGTCGACGGCTACCGGGCCGAGGGCGTCGAGGCCCGGGTCATCCCGGCGGCCTTCGCCTCGCACTGCCCGGCGGTCGAACCGATCCGGGAGCGGATCCTGGCCGGGCTGGCGCCGCTCACCCCGCGCGAGGGCGGCACGGCGCTGATGTCCTCGGTCACCGCCGACTGGCAGGACGGTGCCGGGCTCGACGCCTCCTACTGGTACGCCAACCTGCGGCACACCGTGCGCTTCCAGGAGGCCGTCGAGGCGCTGATCGCCGCCGGCCACACCACCTTCGTCGAGGTCGGCCCGCACCCGGTGCTGGTCGCCAGCATCGGCCGGATCCTGGAGGAGGCCGGGGTCGAGGGGACGGTGACCGGCTCGCTGCGCCGCGAGGACGGCGGACTGCGCCGCTTCCTCACCTCCGCCGCCGAGGCCCACGTCCGGGGCCTTCCGGTCGCCTGGGACCGGCTCACCGGCCCCGGCACCGCCGCCGACCGCCCCGAACTGCCCACCTACCCCTTCCAGGGGCGGCGCTACTGGCTCACCGCCACCGCCGGACCGACCGGCACCGCCGACCTCGGCCAGGCCCCGGCCGACCACCCGCTGCTCGGCGCGGCCGTCGAACTCGGCGACGGCGAGACGGTGTTCACCGGACGGCTGGCCATCCGCAGCCACCCCTGGCTGGCCGACCACGTCCTCGCCGGGGCGGTCGTGCTGCCCGGCAGCGCCTTCCTGGACCTGGCCCTGCACGCGGGTGCCCGGTCCGGGGCCGCCCGGATCGAGGAACTGACCGTCACCGCACCGCTGGTGCTGCCCGCGGACGGCGCCGTCGACCTGCGGGTCCGGATCACCGGCGAGGACGGGGCCGGGCTGCAGACCTGCCGGATCTCCGGCCGGGCGACCGGCGGGGCGACCGGCGGGGAGTGGACCGAGCACGCCGCCGGCACCCTCGCGGTCGCGGGCCCCGCCGCCGTACCCGCACCGGAGGCCGGGGAGTGGCCGCCGGTCGGCGCCGTGCCGGTGCCGCCGGAGCGCGCGTACCAGGACCTCGCCCTGCACGGCCACGCGTACGGGCCGGTGTTCCAGGGGCTGACGGCCGCCTGGCGGCGCGGTGACGAGCAGTACGCCGAGGCCGTCCTGCCCGAACCGGCCGCCGAGGCCGCCGGGGCCCACCGGCTGCACCCCGCCCTGCTCGACGCCGCCCTGCACGGGCTGATCGCCGACGCGCTGGAGCGGCGGGGGCGGCGCACCCAGCCGCTGCGCTGGCGCGGCGTGACGCTGACCGGCGGCGCCGTCCCGACGGCCCTGCGGGTGCACGCGGTGCCCGCCGGGGACGGGGGCCTGCGGCTGACCCTGCGGGACGCCGCAGGGGCCGCGGTGGGGCTGGTCGAGTCGGTGGAGCTGTGTCCGGTCGCGGAGACCGGTGGCTCGGTCGATCCCGAAGCCGCCGCACGGGACTCGCTGTTCACCCTGGGCTGGGAGCAACTGACCCAGCCCGGAGCGGAATTGACAGAGCATCATTCGACTGTGCCCTGGGCGGCCCTCGACCTGGAGGCGCTGTGCACGGCGGCCGAGCCGCCGGCGCACGTCCTGGTGGACTGTCCGGCGGGCGCGGACGGGACCGATCCGGCGACGGCGGCCCGTACCGTGACCCGCCGGACGCGGGAACTGCTCGGCCGCTGGCTGGCCGAGGAACGGCTCGCCGGGGTCCGGCTGGTGCTGGTGACCCGTGGGGCGGTCGCCGTCCGGGACGGCGAGACCGTCCGGGACCTCGCCCAGACGGCGGCCTGGGGACTGGTGCGGACGGCCCAGGTCGAGCACCCGGGCCGGTTCGTCCTGGTCGACCTCGCCGCCGACCCGGTCGCTGCGTCCGGTGAGCTCGGTGTGCTCCGGGCCGCCGAGGTGCCGGCCGCCGCCCTGACGCCGGAGGAGCACCAACTGGCCGTCCGGGACGGTGCCGTCCTGGTGCCCAGGCTGCGATCCGCGGCGGGGGAGCGCGCGTTGGCCGTCCCGCCGGACGCGGCGGCCTGGCGGCTGGACCTGTCCGGGCCCGGCACCCTCGACGCCCTGGAGCTCCGCCCCTGCCCCGAGGCCGCCGCCGCACCGGGCCCCGGCCTGGTCCGGATCGCCGTCCGCGCGGCCGGGCTCACCTTCCACGACGTCCTGGGCGCGCTGGACCTGCACGCCGGGGACCCGGGCCCGCTCGGGCTGGAGGGTGCGGGCGTGGTCACCGCGACCGGTCCCGGGGTCACCGGGCTGGCCGTCGGCGACCGGGTGATGGGCCTGTTCCCCGCCGCCTTCGGCACCGTCGCCCACGCCGACCACCGCACCCTGGTGCGGATCCCCGAGGGCTGGTCCTTCACCCGGGCCGCCGCCGTGCCGGTCGCCCACCTGGCCGCCCTGCACGCCCTGGTCGAACTGGGCGGGGTGCGCGCGGGCGACGCCGTGCTGATCCACGCCGGGGCGGGCGGCGTCGGCACGGCCGCCGTCCAACTCGCCCGGCACCTGGGCGCGGAGGTCTTCGCGACCGCAGCCCCCGCCAAGTGGCCCGCCCTGCGCGCCCTCGGGGTGGACGACGCCCACCTGGCCTCCTCCCGCGAGCCCGGCTTCGGCGGGCGCTTCGCCGAACTCCCGTCCGGCGCACGGGGGATGGCGGTGGTGCTGAACTCGCTGACCGGGGAACCCGTCGACGAGTCCCTGCGGTCGCTGCGCCCCGGCGGACTGCTGGTCGAACTCGGCCGGGCCGACCGGCGCGACCCCGCCGAGGTGGCCGCCGCCCACCCCGGCGCCCGCTACCGGGCGATGAACCTGCTGGAGCTGGCGCCCGAGCACCTCGGCCGGCTGCTGCGCCGGGTGGTCGAGCTGTTCGCCGAGGGCGCGTTCGGCCGGGCCCCGGTGACCGACCTGGACGTGCGGCGCGCCCCCGAGGCCTTCGCGCTGCTGAGCCGGGGCGGGCACGTCGGCAAGGTCGTGCTGACCGTGCCGCCGGTCCTCGACCCGGACGGGACGGTCCTGATCACCGGCGGGACGGGCGCCATCGGCCGGGCCCTCGCCCGGCACCTGGTCGCCGCCCACGGCGCCCGGCGGCTCCTGCTGGCCGGACGGCGCGGCGCGGCCGCGCCCGGCGCGGCCGAACTCGCCGCCGAACTGGCGCGGTCGGGCGCCGAGGTGCGGTTCGCGGCGGTCGACGTCGCCGACCGGGCCGCCGTGGCCGCGATGATCGCCGCCGTCCCCGAGCGGCACCCGCTGACCGCGGTGGTGCACGCCGCGGGCGTGGTGGACGACGCCCCGATCACCTCGCTCACCCCCGACCGGATCGACCGGGTGATGCGGACCAAGGCCGACGGCGCCTGGCACCTGCACGAGTTGACCGCCGGCCACCCGCTCACCGCCTTCGTACTGATCTCCTCGGTGATGGCGACGCTCGGCGGCGCCGGGCAGGGCGGCTACACCGCCGCCAACGCCTTCCTGGACGCGCTCGCCCGGCACCGCCGCACCCAGGGCCTGCCCGGGCTCGCCCTCGGCTGGGGCCTGTGGGACGACCCGGACGGCATGCTCGGCGGGCTCGGCGCCGCCGACCGCGCCCGCTTCGCCCGGGCCGGACTGGTCGCGATGGCGCCCGAGCTCGGCCTCGCCCTGCTGGACGCGGCCCTGCCGTCCCCGCACGCGGCGCTGCTGCCCGCCCGGCTGGACCGCGCGGCGCTGCGCGAGCTCGGCGGCGACCTGCCGCCGGTGCTGCGCGGGGTCCTGGCGGCCGCCGGACCGCAGCGGCCGGGGAACACTCCCGGGCGGCGGAACCGGCCGCTGCGGGAGGAGCTGGCCGGGCTGGGCGCCGACGAACGCGCCGAGCTGCTCGCCGAGCTGATCCGCACCCAGATGGCCGCCGTACTGGGCTGCCGTCCCGAGGCCGTCCCGGCCGACCGGCCGTTCGGCGAGCTCGGCTTCGACTCGCTCACCTCGGTCGAGTTCCGCAACCGGCTCGGCGCGGCGACGGAGGTCAAGCTGCCCGTCACCCTGCTGTTCGAGGCGCCGACGCTGCCGGAGCTGGTCGCCGTGCTGGACGCCGCGCTCGTGCCGGTCGAGCCGGTGGCACCGGAGCCGGAGCCGGAGCCGGAGCCGGAATCGGCAGCTGAGGTGGCGGCGGAGACGGAGGTGGCGGCGGAACCGGCCGATCCGGCGGCGGACGTGACGGCGCTGATCGAGGCCGCCACCGCCGAGGAGCTGTTCGCCTTCATCGACCGTCAGCTCGCCTGACCCCTCGCCTCCTCCCCTCTCCTCCCACGCACGCAAGGACCGATCCGTCATGGCAACAGCACCAGTACCGGCAGCAGTACCGGCAGCGGCACCGGCACCAGTACCGGCCCCGGCAGCGGCACCGGCCGCCGACGAGAAGCTGCTCGGCTACCTCAAGCGCCTCACCGTCGACCTGCACCGGACCCGCGAGCGCCTGCGCGAACTGGAGGAGGGGCCCCAGGAGCCGATCGCCATCGTCGGCATGGCCTGCCGCTACCCCGGCGGCGTCGACTCGCCCGAGGCCTTGTGGCGGCTGCTGGCCTCCGGCGGGGAGACCGTCGGGGCGTTCCCCCGGGACCGCGGCTGGGCGGAGGGCCTGCACGACCCCGTCGGCGGCCGGGGTCCGAGCCTGACCGGCTCCGGCGGCTTCCTGTCCGACGCGGCCGACTTCGACGCGGCCTTCTTCGGCATCAGCCCGCGCGAGGCGCTGGCCATGGACCCGCAGCAGCGGCTGCTGCTGGAGACCGCCTGGCGGGCCTTCGAGGACGCCGGGATCGACCCGGAGTCGGTGCGCGACAGCGAGACCGGGGTGTTCACCGGGCTGTCCTGCCTGGACTACGGGCAGGGGCGCGGCGAGGTGCCCGAGGAGGCGGAGGGCTTCCTGACCACCGGCTCGGTGGGCGGCGCGGCCGCCGGCCGGATCTCGTACACGCTGGGCCTGCGCGGCCCCTCGCTCACCGTGGAGACGGCCTGTTCGTCCTCCCTGGTGGCGCTGCACCTGGCCGTGCAGTCGCTGCGCCGCGGCGAGTGCGCGATGGCGCTGGCGGGCGGCGCGACGGTGATGTCCACCCCGCAGCTGTTCACCGAGTTCACCCGGATGCAGGGGCTGTCGCCGGACGGCCGATGTCGCCCGTTCTCGGCGCGGGCCGCGGGCAGCGGGCTCGCCGAGGGCGTGGGCGTGCTGCTGGTGGAGCGGCTGTCGGACGCCCGGCGGCTGGGCCACCCGGTGCTGGCCGTGGTGCGCGGCAGCGCGGTGAACCAGGACGGCGCCAGCAACGGCTTCACCGCGCCCAGCGGCTCGGCCCAACAGCGGGTCGTCCGGCAGGCATTGGCCGACGCCCGGCTCTCGCCCGGCGACGTCCAGGTGGTGGAGGCGAGCAGCACCGGTACCCCGCTCGGCGACCCGATCGAGGCCCGCGCCCTGCTGGCCGCCTACGGGCGCGACCGGGACCCCGGGCAGCCGCTGCGGCTCGGCTCGCTCAAGCCCAACATCGGGCACACCCAGGCGGCGGCGGGCGTCGCCGGGGTGATCAAGACCGTGCTGTCGATGCGGTACGGCCGGCTCCCCGCCACCCTGCACGTCGCCGAGCCGACCCCGCACGTGGACTGGTCGGCGGGCGCGGTCGAGCTGGTCGCCGAGGCGAGCGACTGGCCGCCGAGCGCGGGGCCCCGGCGGGCCGGGGTGTCCTCCCAGGGCATCACCGGCACCAACGCCCATGTGATCCTCGAGGAGGCCCCGGCCGCCCCCGCGACGGGCGGGCCGACCGCGCCGGACCGGCCGGAGCTGCTCACCCTGTCGGCGAAGACCCCGGCCGCCCTCACCGAACTCGCCGGTCGCTACGTCGAGTTGCTCGATGCCGATGCCGATGCCGCCGGCCGGTCGCTCGCGGCGCTCTGCCGGACCACCGGCCTCGGACGGGCGCACTTCCCCCACCGGCTCACCGCCGTCGCCTCCACCACCACCGAGCTGCGCGGGCTGCTCGCCCGGACCGGCCCGGACGGGGAACTGCCCGCCGGGGTCCGCCGCGGGGCCGGCACCCCGGAGGGCGGCCGCGGCCCGGTGTTCCTGGTCACCGGCGGCCCGGACGGGCAGTTCGCCGACGCGGCGGCCGAGTTGGCCGCGACCGAGCCGGTGTTCCGCGGCGCCCTGGAGCGGTGCGCCGAGCAGCCCGGCGCCCGGCCCTCGGCGTTCGCCGTCCAGTACGCGCTGGCCGAGCTGTGGCGGTCCTGGGGCGTGCGGCCCGCCACCGTCCTCGGGCACGGCACCGAGGGCGAGGCGGTGGCCGCCTGTGTCGCGGGCACCGGCACGATGAGCCCGGCGGAGGCGCTGCGGGCGGCGCGCGCGAGCGTCACCGATGCCGCCGCCACCGACGCCGAGGCGGACCGGAGGTTCGCCGAGCGCCTCGCCGCGCTGCTGCGCGAGGGGCACCGCGGCTTCGTGGTGCTCGGCCCCGCCTCCCCGCTCCTCGACCGGGCCCGGGCGGAGGCCGGGGACGCCGGGTTCCTGCCGTCGCTGCGCGCGGGCGAGGACGCCCGGCGCACCCTGCTGGACGGTCTCGGGGCGCTGTACGTCCGGGGTGCCCGGATCGACTGGGCGCGGGTGCACGGCGAGCCCGTCGGCCCGGCCGTGCCGCTGCCCGGCTACCCGTTCCAGCGCGAGCGCTACTGGCTCTGGAACGGCGGCCCCCGGCCGGAGGGCACGCCGGCGCACGGCGGCGGCGGGCCGCTGGTCGCCCAGGTGCGGCTGGTCGGCGCCGACGGCACGCCGGTGGCCCTGGCCGAGGG
Source organism: Kitasatospora sp. NPDC040550 (assembly GCF_055594965.1). Classification (NCBI taxonomy): domain Bacteria; kingdom Bacillati; phylum Actinomycetota; class Actinomycetes; order Kitasatosporales; family Streptomycetaceae; genus Kitasatospora; species Kitasatospora sp. NPDC040550. The sequence continues at coordinate 158,175 of NZ_JBVIWC010000022.1, forward strand.
CGTACGGCTGGAGGCGGTGCCGAGCACCGCCCGGCCGGAGCGGGCCGTACCGGAGCAGGCCGTACCGGAGCGGGCCGTACCGGAGCACGCCGTGCCGGGGCAGGCCGCACCCGGGGACCAGGAGGTCGACGTCGCCGAGCTGGTGGTCGGCATCGTCGGCCGGGCGCGCGGCGCGGCCGTCACCGGCGAGGACCTGCACCGGCCGCTGCGCAGCCTGGGCGCCGACTCGCTGATCGCGATGGACATCCGGCAGACCCTCGCCCGGCGGCTCGGCGTCGACCTCCCGCTGCCCGAACTGCTGGACGGCCGGAGCGTGGCCGAGCTCGCGCAGCGCGTCCGGGCCTCGTACGGCGGCGCCGCCACCACCGCCCCGGCGGAGCGGCCCGGTGCCGCGCTGGTCGCCGACCCGGCGGCCCGGTACGAGCCGTTCCCGCTCACCGACCTCCAGCAGGCCTACCTGGTCGGCCGGACCGACGCCTTCGAGCTGGGCAACGTCGCCACCTCCTTCCTGGTCGAGCTCGACCTGACCGACACCGACCTCGACCGGCTCGCCGCCGCCCTGCGGCAGCTGATCGACCGCCACGACATGCTCCGCGCGGTGGTCTCCCGGGACGGGTACCAGCGGGTGCTCGCCGACGTCCCCGCGTACCGGATCGCCACCGTCGACCTGCGGGCCCTCGACGCGGCCGAGCGGACGGAGCGCCTGGCCGAGACCCGCCGGGAGCTGCGCGACCGGGTCTTCGACACCGAGGCCTGGCCGCTGTTCGACGTCCGGGCGACCCTGCTGGACGAGCGCACCACCCGGCTGCACCTCACCTTCGACGCGCTGATCGTCGACGGCCGCAGCTCCGGCGTGCTGTTCCGGGAGTGGGCGCAGGCCTACCGCGACGGCGCCCCCGCGACGCCCGCCCCCGGCGTCAGCTACCGCGACTACGTGCTCGCCGCCGCCCGGACGGACGCCGAGCGGCGCGCGGACTCGCTCGCCTACTGGCAGGCCCGCCTCGCCACCCTGCCGTCCGCACCCCGGCTGCCACTGCGCCCGGGGGCGCTACCGCGCCGGCCGGTGTTCACCCACCGCACGGCCCGGATCGAGCCGGCGGCGTGGCAGCGCTTCAAGGCGAACGCCGACGCGGCGGGCGTCTCGCCCTCGGCGGCCCTGTGCGCCGCGTACGCGCAGGTGCTGGGCGCCTGGAGCGAGTCGCCGCGCTTCACGCTCAATCTGCTGGCCTTCCACCGGCGGCCGCTGCACGAGGACGTCGCCCGGGTCCTCGGCAACCTCAGCGCGACCACCCTGCTGGAGGTCGACGCCGCCCCCGCCGAGTCCTTCGCCACCGGCGCCCTGCGGCTCCAGCACCAGCTGCTGACCGACCTCGACCACGGCTACGTCAGCGGCGTCGAGGTGCTGCGCGAGCTCAACCGCACCCGGGGCGGGACGGGCCTGGCGCGCATGCCCGTGGTGTTCACCAGCACCATCGGCTTCTCGGGCCAGGACGCCTCCGGTGAGGGCGGCGGTGCCCTGACGGCGCTGACCGGGCTCGGCCGCTCCGGCCGACTGGCCTCCAGCTCGGTCCGCACCCCGCAGGTCTGGCTCGACCACCAGGCCCTGGAGGAGGCGGGCGAACTGGTCCTGAACTGGGACGTGGTCGAGGAGGTGTTCCCCGACGGCGTGGTCGACGGCATGTGGGCGGCCTACCGGGAGCTGGTCCGGGAGCTGTGCGGCGAGGGCACGTGGCGCCGACCGGCGGCCGTGCCCGTGCCCGCCGCCGACCTGGCCCTCCGCCGGGCCGTCAACGCCACCGACGCCGCCGTTCCGGCCGAGCTGCTGCACGACGGCTTCCTGCGGCAGGCCGCCGCCCGGCCGACCGCCCCCGCCGTCATCACCGCCGACCGGACGCTGAGCTACGGCGAGCTGGACCGCCGCTCCGACCGGATCGCCCGCCGGCTGATCGCGCACGGCGCGGCCCCGGGCGTGCCGGTCGCCATCGTGACGGACAAGGGCTGGGAGCAGGTGGTCGCCGCGCTGGGCGTGCTCAAGGCCGGGGCCGCCTACGTGCCGGTGGACGCCGCGATGCCGGCCCGCCGGCTCCGGATGATCGTCGAGTCCGCCGGCATCGGGCTGGTACTGACCCGCTCGGCGCTCGCGGACACTCTCGAACTGCCGGACGGCACACGTGCGTTGAATGTCGACACCGAGTCGGCGGACGGCGTCGGCGACGGCCTCCCGGTGCCGCCCTCCCCGGCCCGGCCCGAGGACCTCGCGTACGTCATCTTCACCTCGGGCTCCACCGGCGTGCCCAAGGGCGTGATGATCGAGCACGCCGGCGCCGTCAACACCATCCGGGACGTCAACGACCGGTACGGCGTGACCGCCGAGGACCGCGTCCTCGCGCTGTCCGCGCTCAACTTCGACCTCTCCGTCTACGACGTCTTCGGCCTGCTCGCGGCCGGCGGCGCCGTCGTCCTGCCCGACGAGGCCGCGCGGCGCGAACCGGCCGCCTGGCTGGAGCTGGCCGAACGGCACCGGGTGACGGTCTGGAACAGCGTCCCCGCGCTGATGGAGATGTTCACCGAACACCTGCGGGCCGTCGGCGGCACGCCCCCGCTGCGCCTGGCGCTGCTGAGCGGCGACTGGATCCCGGTCACCCTCCCCGAGGCCGTCGCCGAGCTGCTGCCCGGCGCGCGCGTCCACGCCCTGGGCGGCGCGACCGAGGCGTCCATCTGGTCGATCCAGCACCCGGTCGAGCGGGCGGACCGGGAGCGGGCGAGCATCCCGTACGGCCGGCCGATGCGCAACCAGCGCTTCCACGTGCTGGACGAGGCGCTGCGGCCGCGCCCGGCCCTCGTCCCCGGCGACCTGTACATCGCCGGCACCGGCCTGGCCCGCGGCTACCTCGGCGACGAGGCCAGGACCCGCGCCGCCTTCCCGCACCACCCGGTCACCGGGGAGCGGCTCTACCGCACCGGCGACCTCGGCCGCTACCTGCCGGACGGCGAGATCGAGTTCCTGGGCCGCGCGGATTTCCAGGTGAAGATCCAGGGGCACCGGATCGAGCTCGGCGAGGTCGAGGCCGCGCTGCTGCGCCTCCCGGGCGTCCGGGCGGCGGCCGCGGTGGCCGAGGGCGAGCGGGGCGGGCCCCGACGGCTGGTCGGGTACGTGGTGGGCGACACCGCGGCGGCCGAGCTCCTGGAGGAGGAACTGCGCACGGCACTCGGCCGGGAGCTGCCCGGCTACATGGTGCCCGCCCGGATCGTCCGGCTGGACGAGCTGCCGCTGACCGACAACGGCAAGGTGGACCGCCGCCGGCTGCCCGCGCCGCAGGAGGCCGCCCCGCGCTCCGCCGCGACCGTCCCGCCGCGCGACGCCGTCGAGCGTCAACTCGCAGGGATCTGGGCCGAGTTCTTCCCGGACGCGGCCGCCCGGCAGCTCGGCGTCACCGAGGACTTCTTCGACCTCGGCGGCGACTCGATGCTCGCGGTGCGGATGATGGCCCGGATCCACCGGGCGACCGGGCGCTCGCTCCCCGTCGCCACCCTGCTCGCCCGCCCGACCGTCGCGGCGCTCGCCGAGGTGCTGCGCGAGCGGCCCGGCCCGGCCGCCGACGGGGCCCGGGCCGCGCTGGTCCCGGTCCGGGCCGCGGGCAGCCGGCCGCCGCTGTTCCTGATCCACCCGGTCGGCGGCGACGTGCTCTGCTACGCCGGGCTCGCCGCCCTGCTGGACGCCGACCAGCCGGTGCACGCCCTCCAGTACCCCGACCCCGACCCGGCGCCGCGCAGCGTGGCCGAGCTGGCCGCCCACTACGTGGACGCGATCACCGAGCGCTTCCCGAACGGCCCGTACCGGCTCGGCGGCTGGTCCATGGGCGGGGTGCTCGCCCTGGAGGCCGCCGCGCTGCTCACCGCCCGGGGCGCCACCGTCGAACTCGTCGCGGCCGTCGACCTGCTGGAGCCGCCCGGCCCGGCCGGGCCGCAGTCCGACGCCGCCCTGCTCGCCCGCTTCGCCCGCGACCTCGCGGGACTGGCCGGGCGCGACTGGAACCCCGGCCCGGAGGCCTTCGAGTCCACCGGCGACCGCACCCCGACGGAGGAACTGCTCACCCGGGCCCGGCAGGCGGCCGTCCTCCCGGACGACGTCGACCCCGCCACCCTGGACCGGCTCGCGGGCCGCTTCCTGCACCTCGGCCGCGCCCTCGCCGAGCACCGGCCCACCCCCTACCGGGGCCGGGTCAGGCTGCTGCGCGCCATGGACGGCGCCACCACCGCCACCACCCGCCAGTGGCTGGACCTGCTCGGCGCCCGCGCCGAGGCCGTCGACCTGCCCGGCGACCACTACAGCGTCATGAGCCCGCCCCACCTCCGAACCCTGGCGGCCGAGCTCGACAAGGCGCTGGCCGACCTGTGACCGACATCCACCGGACGAACCGGACGAAACTGATGGACCGAACGAAACTGGCGGACCGGACGAAACCGACGGACCGGCCGGACCGGCCGGACCGGCCGAGCTTGGAGGACGAGCGGATGACCGTCGTCGAACTGCCGTACCGGGCCCCCGGGTCGGGGCTCACCGCCGACGACGTGCTGGAGCTGGTCCGGGTCTACGCCGCGACCCTGCCGGCCCGCGCGCCGGAGGTCGAGCGGCTGGGCCGGATCCCGGCCGACCTGCTCGACGGCCTCAGGGCCACCGGGCTGCTGCGCGCCGCCCTCCCGGCCGCCCTGGGCGGGGTCGAGCTGACCGCGCCGCAACTCACCCGGGCCGTCGACCTGTTGGCCGAGGGCGACGCCTCGGTCGCCTGGTGCGCCGCCGTCGCGCTCAACGCCTCGCTCGCGGTGGTCTCGCTGCCCGCCGAGGTGTTCGCCGAGCTGTTCCCGGACCCGGACCTGATCACCGCCACCGTGCTGCCGCCGCTCGGCCGGGCCGTCCGGCGCGACGGCGGGTACCTGCTGTCCGGCCGGTGGGCGTCCGCCAGCGGGATCACCCACGCCGACCGGGTGCTGGCCGGCTTCCAGACCCCCGGCGGGACCCCGCGGGTCGCCGTCCTGGACGCCGCCGACGTCCGGGTGCTCGACACCTGGCACACCACCGGGCTGCGCGGCACCGGCTCCCACGACTTCGAGGTCACCGACCTGTTCGTCCCGGACCGGCACACCTTCACGCCCCCGGCGGCCGGCGCCCCGCAACCGCTCCACCTGCGGGCCGACAACCTCGCCCTCAAGATGGCCGGCATCCCGCTCGGCATCGCCCGCTCCGCGCTGACCTGCGCCCGGGAGCTGCTCACCGCCCGCGGCCCGGCCCTGCCCAGGCCCTCCGCCCCGGCCGAGCTGGCCCACGCGGAGGCCCTGATCGGCGCCGCCGACGCGTACGTCTACACCACCCTGGACCGGGCCTGGGCCGCCCAGGCCGCGGGCCGCGCCCCCGAACGCGGCACCGCCGCCCTCGCCCGCCAGTACGCCCACCGGGCCTGCCGGGAGGCCGTCCAGCGCCTCTACGACCTGGTCGGCGCCGCGGCCGTCTACACCGAGCGCACCCCGCTCGACCGCTGCCTGCGCGACGTCCTCACGGCCGGCCGGCACGTCGCCTCCGCCGAGCGCATCCTCGACGCCGTCGGCGAGCTGCGCCTCGGCGGCGACCCCTCCTCGCCCCATCTCTGACCGGGCTGCCCGCGGGCCGGTCGCCGCCTCCGGGCGGCGACCGGCGGCGGTTCAGAGCACGGCGAGCCGGTCCACCAGGAGCCGCACCCTGCGCTCGGTGTCCTCCGGGGGGAGCCGCCGGGACCTGGTCAGGGTGGCCTGTCCGTGCAGGGCGGCCCAGAACACCTCGGTGAACAGTCCCGGGTCCATGCCTTCCCCGGCGACGTCGCCGAGGGTCTCCAGCAGGGCGGCGAAGCCGTCCTTCAACGGTTCGGGAGTGTCCTCCTCGGCGAAGGCCAGGCCGCCGTCGAGCTGGAACAGGGCGTCGTAGACCGCCGGGTTGCGGGCGGCGAAGTCGAGGTAGGTGCGGGCCAGGGCGGTGACCCGGGCGCGCGGGCCGTCCGCGGCGCGGGTCGCGGCCCGCAGGGCCGCGGCCATCTCGGTGACGCCTTCCAGGGCGACGGCGCCGATGATCTCCCGTTTGCCGCGGAAGTGGCTGTAGAGGACGGGCTGGCTGTACTCGATGCGCTCGGCGAGCCGGCGGGTGGTGACCGCCTCCCAGCCCTGCTGCTCGGCGAGTTCGCGGGCCGTCGCCACGATGAGGCGTTCACGTTCCGCCCGCTCGCGCTGCTTTCGTTCCTGTACCGACATGACTCGATCCTAGCAGCGCTAGACATGCAAGCGGCAGTAGGTCTAGCATCGCCCTGTCAGCTAGCAGCGCTAGATACCAGGGGGCATCATGCTCAACGCACTCAAGGTCCTCACCACCGTGGAACTCGGCGTGATGGTGGGAGTGGAGTTCGCCGTCGCCGTCGTCCTCAACCGGATCCTCAAGGCGCTCCCCGAGGACGCCGGCCAGCTCGGCCGCGCCCACGGGGGGCGGATGCTCGGCGCCGTGATGCCGTTCTGGTACATCGGCTCGCTCGTCCTGGTCGCGGTCTGGGCCGTCACCGACCGGCACCACCAGGGCACCGGACTCCTCGTCACCTCCGGCGCCCTGCTGATCGTCAGCGTGCTGATGTCGGTCCTGCTGCTCGTCCCGATCAACAACCGGAGCAAGACCTGGACCCCGGAGAACCGTCCCGCGGACTGGAAGGAGCAGTCGGACCGCTGGGACCGCTACCACTACCTCCGGGTCGCCGTCCTCGTCGCCGCCTTCGCCCTGCTGGTCGCCGCCCTCGTCTGAGCCCGCCCGCTCGATCCCCGCAAGGAGTGCCGATGTCCCTCAAGACCGTGAACACTGCCCTGACCACCGCGGGCATCCTCTTCGTCCTCTGGTTCGGGCTGACCTTCGTCCTGGCCCCCGGGAGCATCGCGCCGACCTTCGGCCTGCCGAGCTGGCCCTACGGCGACGGCGGCGGCTTCCTCGTCCTCAAGGGCATCCGCGACGTCGCGGACGGCCTGATCCTGGGCGTCCTGCTGCTGACCGGTCAGCGCCGGGCCCTGGCCTGGGTCCTGCTCGCCGGGTCCGTCATCCCGTTCGGCGACATGGCCACCGTGCTCGCCCACCACGGCTCCGCCGGCGCCGCGTTCGGCGTCCACGGCCTGACGGGGGTGGGAATGGTCGTCACCGGCCTGCTGACCCTGTGGGAGACGCGTCGGCCCTCCGGCGCCCCGGTGTCCGCCCCGGCCGCTGCTGCGGCCTGACCGCGGCAGCGCGCGGAGCCCCCGCCCGGGGTGGCGGTTTCTAGGGGTCGTTGCAACACGTGGTCGGTTGTCTAGGCCGCGATGAGTTTATGCAGGCGCTCGGCTGGGGTTTCCCAGCCGAGCGTTT
>NZ_JBVIWC010000023.1:0-47224 GCF_055594965.1 Kitasatospora sp. NPDC040550
CCAGCCCCCGGAGCACCCACCCCCGGAACCGCCCCCGGACCCACCCACCCTCCCGAAAGCCCACCCCCACACCCCAGCCCCGCGCAGCGGCCCCCTTTGCCCCACCCCCCAACAAGGCGCAGGCTGGTTCCGGAGGAGGCCCCATGACCACCCTTGAGGAACAGATCGACATCTCCGCCCCCGCCCTGGCCACCTGGGAGCAACTCCACCGAGTCCACGAGTACCCCCGGTTCGTCGACGGAGTCCGCACCGCCCACCCGCACGGCCGCAACCACGCCCACCTCGCCATCCGCATCCACGGCGCCGAACGCTCCGTGGACACCGAGATCACCGACCGCGGACGGGGCCGGGTGATGGCCTGGCGCACGCTGGACTCCGTCCACCTGAGCGGCGCCTTCGCGCTGCTCCCCCTCGACCCCGAGCACACCCGCCTCCAGATCCGTCTGGAGTACGACCCGGAAGCGGTCCATCGCGAGTTCGGCGGCCCTCGCGGCTTCGCCCTGGCCGGAGTGATCGAGCGCACGGTCCGCGAAGACCTCGAACACTTCCGGGACCTCCTGGAGGCCAGGGTGAGCACCGCCAACGGCCACTCCCCTTCGAGCCCCGACGGCGACCCCGACGGCCACCCCCACGGGAACCCCCACACCCCGTAAGAACCGCATAAGCCCAGCTCAGCAGGGCCGGTGAGGCTCTTCACAGCCCGCCACCACCAAGACCGTTCCACTTTCAACCTGTGGCAGACTCGGATGCCATGGACATCGGCCCGGTCACCAGGACGCTCCGCGCGGCGGTCTTCGCCGCGCTGGTCGTGCTGCTCGCCGGGCTCGGCCAGGTGCTGGTCACCGGCCGTACGCTGCCGGTCGGGACGATGGGCCTGGCCTCGGCCGCCGTCTTCGTCCTGGCCTTCGCCCTGGCCGGCCGCGAGCGCGGCTACCCGGCGATCGCGGCCGCGTTCCTCCCCCTGCAGCTCGGCGTCAGTGCCCTGTTCGACCTGGCCCAGCGCTCCTGCCCGTCCCTGCCGCCCGACGCCGGACCGGGCCTGCGCCCGCTCCTCTGCGGCGGCGGCTCGCTCGGCGGGTTCCTGCTCGGCCACGGCGAGTCCGAGCGGACCGGCATCCTCGTGCTGCTCCTCCTGCACACCGTGATCGCCCTGGCCGGGGCCTTCTGGCTGCGCCGCGCGGACGCCGCGCTGAGCGGCCTCACCCGGGCCCTCGGCATGCTCGGCGAGTTCCTGCACCAGCACCTCCCCGCCGCCGCCCGCCGGCTGCGGCTGCTGGCCGCGCCCGTCCCGGCCCGTCCGGTGGTCCGGGTGCCCTTCCCCCGGGCCAGCCGTGTGCTGGTCCCGGCCGAGGACGCGGTGGTGCGCCCGGCCGTCCGGCGCGGTCCGCCGGTGTTCGCCCTGACCGTCTGAGCCCCTCAGCGCCTCGGCACCCCGGTGCCTCCGCGCCCGAGCCCCCTTCGCCCAGCGGTCCTCTCCCGCCCCGCGCCGACCCGGTTCGCCCGGTCGCGCCGCCCTTCCGTACGCCCGAGAGCACAGGACGACACCCCATGAGCAACACCCGTAAGACCGACCGGAAGACCAACGCCACCGACCGGATGCGCGAGGCCCGCGCCCAGGCCCAGCGCGCCGACCGGATCCGCCGCCGGGTGGTGGTCGGCGGCGCCTCCGTCGCCGTGCTCGCGCTCGCGGCCGGCGTCGCCTTCGCCGTCGGCGGCTCCTCCGGCTCCTCCTCGACGGCCGGGGCCGACGGCCCGCTGGTCGTCCCCGCCAACGCGACCGGCACCGACGGCACCGTGATCACCTACGGCAAGGCCGACGCGCCGCACACCCTGGAGGTCTACGAGGACTTCCGCTGCCCGTTCTGCGAGCAGCTGGAGACGACCACCGGCAAGGCCGTCCAGCAGCTCGCCGACAACGGCACGTACAAGATCGAGTACCACCTGGCGACGTTCCTGGACAAGAACCTCGGCGGCAAGGGCTCGCGCACCGCGCTGGCCGCCGCCGGCGCCGCGCTGAACGAGGGCGTGGACAAGTTCAAGGCCTTCCACGACGTGCTCTACGCCAACCAGCCGGACGAGCGCAGCGACGACTTCGGCGACGTCAACCACCTGCTGGACCTGGCCGGCCAGGTGCCCGGCCTCAAGACCGACGCCTTCGTGAAGGCGGTCACCGACCGGACGTACGCGCCGTGGGCGGCCAAGGTGAACGAGGAGTTCAACAAGAGCGACGTCACCGGCACCCCGACCGTCAAGCTCGACGGCAAGAAGCTGGACGTCCTGACCAACGGCAAGGCCGTCTCGCCCGAGCAGTTCACCGCCCTGGTCAAGCAGGTGACCGGGTGACGACGCCCGCCCCCGCCCCTGCCCCTGCCCGCCGGACCTTCGGCGCGAGTCGCCCCTTCGCCTGGCTGCTCCTGCTCGGCGGCGCGCTCGGCCTGTTCGCCTCCGCGGTCCTCACGCTGGACAAGATCCGGCTGCTCAAGGACCCGTCGTACGTCCCCAGCTGCAACATCAACCCGATCATCAGCTGCGGCTCGGTCATGCGCAGCGACCAGGCGGAGGCCTTCGGCTTCCCCAACTCGCTGATCGGCCTGGTCGCCTTCGGGGTGGTGATCGCGATCGGCGCCGGGCTGCTCGCCGGGGCGTCGTTCCGGCGCTGGTTCTGGCTCGGCCTCCAGGCCGGGACGGTGTTCGGGATCGGCTTCGTGACCTGGCTGATGTACCAGGCGCTGTACCGGATCAGCGCGCTCTGCCCGTACTGCATGGTGGTCTGGGCCGCGATGATCCCGCTGTTCTGGTACACCACGCTGCACAACCTGCGCTCCGGGGTGATCCCGGTCGGGCCGAGGATGCGGACGGTGGTGCGGGAGGCCGTGCGCTACCACTGGGTCGTCCCGGCGCTCTGGTACGCGGTGATCGCGCTGCTGGTGCTCAACCGGTTCTGGTACTACTGGAGCACCCTGATCTGATGCCCGTCCACCGCCCGCTCCCGCCACCCGCCGCCGGGAGCGGGCGGCGGGCGGTCAGCCGTCGATCGGGTCGAAGGTGAACCGCTCGACCTCCGCGAGGAGTTCGGCCCGGCGGCGGTCGTCGATGAAGGAGGCCCGGAAGGAGTTGGCGGCCAGCCGGCGCAGGGTCTCCTGGTCGAGGGCCAGGGCCTGCCGGACGGCGCGGAAGTTGTCCTCGACGTAGCCGCCGAAGTAGGCCGGGTCGTCGGAGTTGACGGTGACCAGCAGGCCGGCGTCCAGCATCTCGCGCAGCGGGTGGTCGGCGAGGGTGTCGATGCAGCGCAGCCGGACGTTGGAGAGCGGGCAGAGGGTGAGCGGGACCTGCTCGCGGACCAGTCGGGCGACGAGTTCGCCGTCCTCCAGGCAGCGCAGGCCGTGGTCGATCCGCTCCACGCCGAGGACGTCCAGCGCCTCGGTAATGTACGACGCCGGGCCCTCCTCACCCGCGTGGGCGACCCGGCGCAGCCCGGCCTCGGCGGCCCGGCGGTAGACCTCGCGGAACTTCGCGGGCGGGTTGCCGACCTCGGCCGAGTCCAGGCCGATGCCGGCGATCCGGTCGAAGTACGGGCGGGCGGCCTCGAAGGTCTCCAGGGCGGAGTCGGCGGACTCGTCGCGCAGGAAGCACATGATCAGCTGGGTGCTGATGCCGTACCGCTGCTCGCTGCGCGACAGCGCCCTGGTCAGCCCGTCCACGACCACGCCGAGCGGCACTCCGCGCGCGGTGTGCGCCTGGGGGTCGAAGAAGATCTCCGCGTGCCGCACGCCCTGTTCGGCGGCCCGGGCCAGGTAGGCGTCCGCGAGGTCGGCGAAGTCCTGCTCGGTGCGCAGCACGGCCATCAGCGCGTAGTAGAGGTCGAGGAAGGACTGCAGGTCGCTGAACGAGTACGCCTTCCGCAGTTCCTCCGTGTCGGCGTACGGCAGTTCGACGGAGTTGCGGGCGGCGAGGGCGAAGGCGAGCTCGGGTTCGAGGGTGCCTTCGATGTGCAGGTGGAGTTCGGCCTTGGGAAGCGGCATGTGCGATCTGTCCGAGCTGTCGGGGATTGGACCTGAAGGTACGGAATTCATCCTATGATCTCCCCGATCTTCGGGGGCGCCGTGGGCAGCTCCCGGAGGGTGCGCAGCGGCGAGAACAGCGGCAGCGCACCGGCGACCACGAGCAGGCCGGTCATCACCCACATGGTGGACCGCAGCCCGATCGCTTCGCCCAACGCGCCACCGGCCAGGGCGCCGAGCGGGATGGTGGCGTGGACGGCGAACATCGAACCGGCCGCCACCCGGGTGAGCAGCCCGGGCGGGGTGTAGGACTGCCGGAAGCTGCCGAGCACGACGTTGCAGAACACCACGGCCGCGACCACCCCGAGCGCGCCGAGGACGTACAGCGCCGTGCCGAGCCCCGGCCCGGCCAGCGGCATCAGCAGCCCGAGCGGGACGGCGCCGAGCAGTACGGTCCGCACCGCGCGGGCCGTTCCCAGCCGGCCGCACAGCGGGCGGGCCGCCGCCGCGCCGAGCACCCCGCCGACCGCGGCCGCAGAGGCGAGCACGCCGACCCAGCCGGGGGCGATCCCGGCCTCCCGGACCAGGAACAGCGCCAGGATCGCCTGGTAGCCCATGAGCGCGAAGTTGGCGGCGGCGCCGAAGCAGAGGAAGGCGCGCAGGTAGGGGTCGCGCAGCAGGAAGGACAGGCCCTCGCGGACCTGCTCGCGCAGGCTCGCCCGCGCCTGCTCCGCGCGTTCCACCCGCTCCACCGGCACGACCCGGTCCACCGGCTCCGGCCGGGCGCGGATCCGCAGCAGGGTGCCGGCCGCGATCAGGAAGCTCACCGCGTCGACGAGCAACCCGGCTGCGGCGCCGACGAGTTGGACGGTCAACCCGGCCAGCCCGCGGCCCGCGACCTCGGCCGCCGAACCGCTGCCCTGGAGCTTGGCGTTGCCTTCGATCAGGTCCTCCGGGGCCACCAGCTCGGGCAGGTACGCCTGGTCGGCGGCGTCGAAGAACACCGAGCAGACCCCGCCGAGGAAGGCCACGGCCAGCAGCTGTGCCAGGGTGAGGACGCCGAGCCACCCCGCCACCGGCACGCTGGCGAGGAGCACGGCGGAGCCGAGGTTGCAGGTGATCATCACGGTCCGCCGGGGCACCCGGCCGACCCAGACCCCGGCCGGCAGGCCGAACAGCAGCCAGGGCAGCCAGATCGCGCTGGTCAGCAGGCCCGCCGCGAGCGGCCCGGCGCCCAGGGTGAGCACCGCGACCAGCGGCAGCGCGACGGTGGTGACGCTGCTGCCCAGTCGGCTGACGGTCTGTCCGGCCCAGAGCAGCCGGAAGTCCCGCTGGGCGAACAGGCCCCAGCGCGAACGGAGTTCGGGGCCCGCGGCGGACGGGGCGAGGGTGGCGGTCACGGCCGCGCCGGGACGCTGTGGGCGAAGGCCAGGACGGTCTCGCGCTCCCGCCCGTCCTCGGGCACCGGCCGCCGCGCCCACTTCTGGATCACCTCGTGCAGGTCGGCGGCCAGCTCCCGGGCCTCCTCGGGGGTGAGCCGCAGCCAGGTCTGGGTGGCCACCGAGCAGCCGTCCCGCCAGTCGGGCCCGTACCCGCCGCGTCGCGCGGACCACTCACGGACCAGCTCGACCTGGCGTTCCAACAGGATCGATCCGGCCGCCTCGGCGACCGCCTCGGTGACCGGGTCGCCGTCGAAGTCGGCTCTGGTCCAGCCGAGTTCGCGGTCGGCCAGCCGCCACCAGCGCTCCCGCCGGTCCCGGGCGAGCTCGGCCGCCTCCTCGATCAGTCCGCTCTCGGCCAGCACCTTGAGGTGGTGGCTGACGTTGCCGACCGCCTGCCCGGTGCGCTCGGCCAGCCTTCCGACGGTGGCCGGGCCGTCGACCCTGAGCAGGTCGATCAGCCGGCGGCGCAGCGGGTGGGTGAGGGCGGCGAGCACCCGGGAGTCCTGGATCTCCCGGGCGCCGCGCGGTTCGTCCGTCGTCTCGTCCATGCCGGGAGGGTATCCACAAGAGCTCTTGTACGACAGTTCTTTTACAATTCTCCTTGTCCATCCGGACCGCCCTGGACGATCGGGTGCACCGGCGGCGGTCGGCGGGCACCCTGGAGGAAGGGGACTTCCGCCGAGGAGGCACCGCGATGCAGCACGCCGACGACCCGCACATCCGGCCCGCGGGCATCTCCCCGCACGCACTGGGCAACGACACCCTGCTGCACGAGCTGGAGCAACTGCACCGCACCCGCCACGAGACCTTCCTGTACGGCTCGGAGGAGGCGCTGAAACGGCACACCCTGCGGACCGGCCAGCTGGAGGCCGAGTACCTGCACCGCTTCCCGCTCCGTCAGGTGACCGCGGCCCGGACCAGGGCCGGCGCCCGGGCCCGGGAGGCGGCCGCCCGGGTGGAGTCGCTGCCCGAGTGACGCCCGCCGGCACCGGCGGGACACGCCGGGCGGCGGTGGCGCGCCCCGGGGCGGGGCGTCGGGGAGGGTGTGAGGGCAGAGCACCGGACCCGACACCCCCACTGGGAGCCCCGCATGCCCATCGCCAGCGTCAACCCCGCGACCGGCGAGATCCTCCAGACCTTCGAACCGCTCGACGCGGCCGGGATCGAGCGGCGGCTGGCCCGCGCCGAAGCCGCCTTCCACGGCTACCGCAGCACCCCGTTCGCCGTCCGCGCCGAACTGATGCACCGCGCGGCCGACCTGCTGGACCGGGACCAGGACGCGCTCGCCCGCACCATGACCGAGGAGATGGGCAAGCCGATCGCCGCCGCCCGGGCCGAGGCCGCCAAATGCGCCAAGGCGATGCGCTGGTACGCCGACCACGCCGAGGCGCTGCTCGCCGACGAGCACCCGGACCCCGCCGACGTGGCCGACAGCGGCGCCTCCCGGGCGTACGTCCGCTACCGCCCGCTCGGCCCGGTGCTCGCCGTGATGCCGTGGAACTTCCCGTTCTGGCAGGTGATCCGCTTCGCCGCGCCGGCCCTGATGGCGGGCAACGTCGGCCTGCTCAAGCACGCCTCCAACGTGCCGCGCACGGCGCTCGCGATCGAGGAGCTGTTCCGGCGGGCCGGCTTCCCCGAGGGCTGCTTTCAGACCCTGCTGATCGGCTCGGGCGCGGTGGAGGGCGTGGTCCGGGACGGCCGGGTCGCCGCCGTCACCCTCACCGGCAGCGAGCCGGCCGGGCGGGCGGTCGCGGCCGCCGCCGCGGACGAGGTGAAGAAGTCGGTGCTGGAACTGGGCGGCAGCGACCCGTACGTGGTCCTGCCGAGTGCCGACCTGGACGCCGCGGTCGCCACCGCCGTCCGGGCCCGGGTGCAGAACAACGGCCAGTCCTGCATCGCCGCCAAACGCTTCATCGTGCACACCGACGTCTACGACCGCTTCACCGCCGCCTTCACCGAGGCGATGCGCGCGCTGCGGATCGGCGACCCGATGGACGAGGCCACCGACGTCGGCCCGCTGGCCAGCCGCCAGGGCCGGGACGACCTGGAGGAACTGGTCGAGGACGCCCGCACCCACGGCGCCCGGGTCGAGTGCGGCGGCAACCGCCCGATGGGCTGGGACACCGGCTGGTTCTACGAGCCGACCGTGCTGACCGGCATCACCCCGGCGATGCGGATCCACCTGGAGGAGACCTTCGGCCCGGTCGCCACCGTCTACCGGGTCGCCGACCTGGACGAGGCGGTGGCGCTCGCCAACGACACGCCCTTCGGGCTCAGTTCCAACGTCTGGACCACCGACCAGGGCGAGCAGGAGCGCTTCGTCCGCGACATCCAGGCCGGCGGGGTGTTCTTCAACGGCATGACCGCCTCGCACCCGGCGCTGCCCTTCGGCGGGGTCAAGCGCTCCGGCTTCGGGCGGGAGCTGTCCGGGCACGGCATCCGGGAGTTCTGCAACGTCACCACGGTGTGGATCGGCTGATCCCTCCCGGAGCCGCGACGCCTCCGGTGCGGGTGCGAGTGCGGGTCGGGATGCGGGTCCGGATGCGGGTCCGGATACGGGCCGGTCGGGTCAGGAGGCCACCGTCCGGTGCCTGCCCCGGCCGGGCGTCGCCCAGCGGGCGACCATGCCGACCAGCGCGATGAAGGTCAGCAGCCAGAAGAAGGCCATCAACCCGATCATCGGGTCCCACTCCGTCTGGACCTCGACCATGAGCAGGCCGATCGAGAGCGCGACCATGAAGGTCACCACGGTGGGGCTGAGGCTGAGCAGCCAGCGCCAGGCCCGGTGGCCCAGGCTCGGGTTCTTCGGGGCCTCGGGCCCGGTTTCGAGTTCCTTGTAGGTGAGCAGGTCCATTCGGGATCGCCTCCGGTACTGAGGTGAGGGGGAGGGGTCGGCCCGCGCGGTCAGGAGGCCTTGCGCGGAGCCGCGGACTTGCGGGTGGTGGTCTTCTTCACCGGGGCGGCCTTCCCGGTGCCCGCGGCCTTCTCGGCGGCGGCGGTCTTCGTCGCGGCGGTGGTCCGCTTCGCGGGGGTGGTCTTCGTCGCGGCGGTGGTCCGCTTCGCGGCGGCGCGCTTGCGGGGCGCCGGCTCCTCCTCGGCCGGCTCCTCCTCGGCCGGGGCCGCCGGTGACCGGCCGCCCTTGGCCTGCTTGAGGCTGCTGCGCAGCGCCTCCATCAGGTCGATCACGTTGTCCGGCGCCTCGCCGGGCTCCTCCTCGTGCGGGAGCTCGACGCCCTCCAGCCGGGCGGTGATCACCTGCTGGAGCGCCTGCTGGTAGTCGTCGTGGAGCTGGGAGAGGTCGAAGTCCTCGGAGAGGGTGTCCATCAGCGACCGCGCCATCTTGAGCTCCTGCGGCCGCACCGCGACGTCCTCCTCGGGGGCGATCCCGGCCGCCGGGCGGACCTCGTCGGGCCAGATGCAGGTCTGGAGCACCAGCGTCCCGTCGTGCACCCGCAGCACCGCGGGTGACTCCCGGGTGCGCAGCGCGATCTTGGTGACGGCGATCTGCCCCGAATCCACCAGCGCGTCGCGCAGCAGGGCGTACGGCTTGGCGGCGGCCTTGTCGGCGACGCCCACGTAGTAGGCCTTGGAGAACATCAGCGGGTCGATCTCGGTGGCGTCCACGAAGGCCAGCACGTCGATGATCTTCTTGCTGGGCAGCGGCAGGTCGGCGAGGTCCTCGTCGCTGAGCGTGACCGTCCGGCCGTCGGGCGACTCGTACCCCTTGGCGATCTCGGCGTACGGGACCTCCTTCTCCTCCCGTTCGCAGTACCGCTTCATCCGCACCCGTCCGCCGTCCTTGGCGTGCACCTGGTGCAGCGGGACGTCGTGCTCCTGGGTCGCGGAGTAGAGGTGGACGGGGATGCTGACCAGTCCGAAGCTGATCGTCCCCTTCCAGGTGGTCTGCATGGTTCCCACTGTGCGCGCGTTCGGCCGGATCGGCCACTTGCTCCGACAGGGCTCTGGCGGGTTCCCGCCAGCGTGACGCTGTGTCAGATTTGAGCCTTCCCCGCCACTTCTCCACCCACTCTGACCTGGCCTTTTGTCTCCGGTGAGCGAACAGTTATCTCTCAGCTGTTCCGATACCCGGGCGTAGAAGTTAGGTTGCACCGCAATGCGCGGATCTGTCCCCCACCCTCCGGCACGACGAGCCGAGGGTCATGCCGCGCTGGAAAGGCAGAAGGCACCCTCCATGAGTGCGGACACCACCAAGCAGGCGGCGGACACCACCCAGGTCCCCCACCAGCTCGGCCCGGTCGGACACGGCGGCGACGGCCACCTGAAGGCCGGGCTCAAGAACCGGCACCTGTCGATGATCGCGATCGGCGGCGTGATCGGCGCCGGCCTGTTCGTCGGCTCCGGCGCGGGCATCGCCTCCACCGGTCCCGGCATCCTGCTCTCCTACACCCTGGCCGGCGTGCTGGTGGTGCTGGTGATGCGGATGCTCGGCGAGATGGCGGCGGCCGACCCGCAGAGCGGCTCGTTCTCGGCGTACGCGGACCGCGCGCTGGGCCGCTGGGCCGGCTTCACCATCGGCTGGCTGTACTGGTTCTTCTGGGTCGTGGTGCTCGCCGTCGAGGCGACGGCCGGCGCCAAGATCCTCAACCACTGGGTGCCGGGCGTGCCGCAGTGGGGCTGGGCCCTGATCGTGATGGCGGTACTGACCTCCACCAACCTGTTCTCGGTCGCCTCCTACGGCGAGTTCGAGTTCTGGTTCGCCGGGATCAAGGTGGTGGCGATCGCCGCGTTCCTGGTGATCGGCACCCTCGCCGTCTTCGGCGTGCTGCCGGACACCCACGCGGTCGGCGCCAGCAACCTGACCGGCCACGGCGGCTTCCTGCCGCACGGCGTGGGCGCGGTGTTCACCGGCATGCTCACGGTCGTCTTCGCCTTCATGGGCAGCGAGATCGTCACCCTGGCGGCCGGCGAGTCGGAGGACCCGGAGAAGGCGGTCAGCAAGGCCACCAACAGCGTGATCTGGCGGATCGGGATCTTCTACCTGGGCTCGATCCTGCTGGTGGTCACCCTGCTGCCGTGGGACTCCGCCGCGGTGAAGGACAGCCCGTACGTCGCGGTGCTCGACCACGTGGGCATCCCGCACGCGGGCCAGGTGATGGACGTGATCGTGCTGACGGCGGTGCTCTCCTGCCTGAACTCCGGGATGTACACCGCCTCCCGGATGGCCTTCTCGCTCGGTCAGCGCGGCGACGCCCCGAAGGTCTTCGCGACGGTGAACTCGCGCGGCGTGCCGATGGTGGCCATCCTCTCCTCGGTGGTCTTCGGCTTCATCGCGGTGTTCTTCAACTACACCTCGCCGAACACCGTGTTCGCCTTCCTGCTGAACTCCTCCGGCGCGGTCGCGCTGTTCGTCTGGCTGGTGATCTGCGCGACCCAGCTGCGGATGCGCAAGATCATCGAGCGTGAGATGCCCGAGCGGCACACCGTCCGGATGTGGCTGTACCCCTATCTCACCTGGGTGGCCATCGGCATGATCGGCTTTGTCGTGGTGTACATGTTCACCGACAGCGACGGACGCAAGCAGATGTACCTGTCGCTGGTGGCCGCGGCGATCGTGCTCGGCGCCTCGGCCGTGGTGGGCCGCCGGCGCCGGCGGGCGGCGGTGGCGGCGGGGTCCTGAACCCGTCCGCCCCCGCGCGGGAACGCCGGGCCCGGGAGCCGTTGCGGAGGCTCCCGGGCCCGGTGCCGTTCCCCGCCCGGACGAGTCCCTGCGCGGGCGGGGCCGGGCGGGCCGGTCCACCGGCGCCCGACCGGCGACCGGCCGGTCACGCTGCGTCGATGTCGACACCGCGAGCGTGTGAGCCCGCCCACAGGGGGTTTCGTATCTACGGTCCTGGATAGTTGTCGCGATCCGCCCGTACCGCCCCCGGCGCCGACCGCCGCACCCCGGCCGCCCGCCCTGACACCGGGCCCGCCCCGAAGAACCCAGGCCGTGGAGCCTTCCGGCCCCACCTTCCGTCGGCGCCCCCAGCCCTCGACCCCCGAACCCCAAAACCGGACAAAGCACTACAAACACACCGACGCACCGCCTGGCAACCGCCCGCCCGGCCACTACTCGTCGTAGTAGCGAGCCCCTTTGCCACCCGTCCCCGGCCCTGCCAAGAATGGCCCGTCGCCAGGCAGCGCCGGCCGGCCCCGTCCGCCGTGCGCAGCCCGCCCGCCCCCGCCGCTCTCGGCCGGGGCGCCACGGCCGTCCCGGACGGCCGCGCGGGCCCCGCTCACCCGGAGCCCGTGCGATGCCCCGCGCCCAGTGCCCCGGCACGGCCCCCGACGGAAAAGGACCGCCCGCTCCATGCAGCTCAGCCATGCCCGCCGCAACTCCCTGATCACCGGCGTCGCCACCCTCGTGGTCGCGAGCGCCGCCACCGCCGCACTCGCCATCCCGCAGGCCGGGAACACCGCCGAGGCCGCCGCCCCCGCGGCCGCCGTCTCGGTGGACGGCAAGCCGGTGGCCGACCAGGCGCAGGCCGACACCGCTGCCGCTGCCCAGCAGGCCACCCAGGCGGCCCAGGAGGCCCAGGCGGCCCAGGCGGCCCAGGAGGCCCAGGCGAAGGCCGAGGCCGACGCCCAGGCACAGGCCGCGGCCGACGCGAAGGCCCAGGCGGACGCCAAGGCCCAGGCCGACGCCGCCGCCTCCCGCTCGCAGCAGCGCCAGAGCCTCGCCGCCCCGACCGGCACCCCGCAGCAGATCGCCGCCCAGATCGTGCCCGCCGGCCAGCTGCAGTGTTTCAGCAACATCGTGGCCCGCGAGAGCAGCTGGAACCCGATGGCCGTCAACGCCTCCTCCGGCGCCTACGGCCTGGTCCAGGCGCTGCCGGGCAGCAAGATGGCCTCGGCCGGCTCGGACTGGAAGACCAACCCGGCCACCCAGATCAAGTGGGGCCTGGACTACATGAACTCCCGCTACGGCAGCCCGTGCGGCGCCTGGGCGTTCTGGCAGAGCCACCACTGGTACTAGGCCGACCCGGCCCCGCCCTCCTCCGTACACGCCCTGGGCCCGCGACACACCCCGCGTCGCGGGCCCTCGGGCTGTCGCCGGCCGGCGTGGACGCGTCCGGAAGGCGGCGTGAAGATATGGCGTACGCTCGTACGATTTGCCACTGATTGGTCGCAATTACGCACCGTCAGCCCTTTGCCACGGTTCGCGCGCCCTCTTACGCTCCGGCGTCATGCCCTCACCCCTGATCAGCGTCGTGCTCACCGCCTACGACCAGCACGGACAGCTCGCCGACTGCCTGGACTCGCTGCTCGCCCAGACCCTGGCCGACGTCGAGGTGATCGTGGTCGCCGACCGCTCCCCCGAGACCGCGGTCGGGCTCGCCGACGCCTACGCGGCCCGACACCCCCGGGTGTCGGTGCTGCACCTGAACGCGGCCGTCGGGGTCGGGGTGAGCCGGAACGCGGGTGCGGCGCGGGCCACCGGCGAGCACCTGCTGTTCCTCGACGCCGACCACCTGCTGCCCCGGGACGCCCTCCAGGCGCTCGCCGACCGGCTCCGGCAGACCGGCCCGGTCGACGTCCTGCTGTTCGGCCACTCCCGCCGCCACAACGACCGCGACTGGCCGGGCGGCGCCGAGGCCCTGCTCGCCGAGACCGGCCCCGAGCCCTTCGCCCCCTTCGACCGGCCCGAACTGTTCGGCGCGCCCCCGCTGGTCTGGGACCGGCTGATCCGCCGCGGCCACTGGGAGGAGCTCGGGCTCGCCTTCCCCGACGGCCGCTACGAGGAGATCCCGGTGGTGCACGCGGCGCTGCTCGGCGCCCGCAAGGCCGCCGTCCTGGCCCGCGAGTGCGTCCAGCTGCGCCGCCGGGAGACCGTCCACCCGGCCGGCGGGCCCGGCAGCAGCGTGTTCGACCTCTTCGAGCAGTACGAGCGCAGCTTCGCCCTGCTGGAGGACCAGCCCCACCTGTACGCGGTCCGCGACGCCCTGTTCGTCCGGATGATCCGGCACTACCTGTTCGTCTTCGACCTCGCCGGCTGCGTCACCCGCGCCGAACGCCCCCAGTTCTTCCACCGCGCCGCCGAGCACCACCGCCGCTTCCAGCCGCCCGGCCACCGCAGGCCGGCCGGCCGCGAGGGCATCAAGTTCTCCCTGCTGGCCGGCGGCGCCTACCCGGCCTTCGAGGTCGCCAAGCTCTCCCACATCGCCCGCGGCACCCTCACCGGCCGCAAGTAGCCCACCGGGCGTGCGCGGCGGGTGGCGCCGCGGCTGCCGCGGGCCTTCGGCATGACACCCCGACGGCGGTACCCCCGTCGCGCCCGGTACCGGTGCGGCGGCCCGGCTGCGATCATCGGCGGAGTCCACTTCCTGGGAGGCCCTGGTGAGCCGTCCGTCCGCCGTCCCCGGGGCCGAACTGGCCCGTGAACTGGCCGCCGTGCTGCGCGGGGAGGTCCGCTTCGACGCCGCCGAGCGCACGGTCTACAGCCACGACGCCTCCAACTACCGGCAGGTGCCGCTCGGGGTGGTCAAACCCGCCGACCCGGACGACGTGCGCACCGCGCTGGCGCTGTGCCGGCAGTACGGCGTGCCGGTGGTGGCCCGCGGGGCCGGGACGAGCATCGGCGGGCAGGCGATCGGCCCCGGCGCGGTGGTGCTGGACTTCCGCCGCCACCTCGGCGCGGTGCTGGAGGTCGACGCCGAGGCCCGCACCGCCCGCGTCCAGCCCGGCACCGTGCTGGACGACCTCCAGCGCGCCGCCCGGCCGTACGGGCTGCGCTTCGGCCCGGACCCGTCCACGCACAGCCGCTGCACCCTCGGCGGCATGATCGGCAACGACTCCTGCGGCTCCCACTCGCTCGCCTGGGGCCGCACCGCCGACAACGTGGAGCGGCTGGAGCTGCTGCTCGCCGACGGCACCGAACTGACCGTCGGCGGGCCGCTCACCGCCGCCGAGCGCGCGGCACTGCCGCACCTGCCCGGCCGGGTCGGCCAACTGCACCGCGAACTCCAGGAGTTCACCGACCGCAACCTCGCCACCATCCGGCAGGGCATGCCGCAGCTGCCCCGCCGCACCTCCGGCTACCCGCTGGACGCCCTGCTGCCCGAACACGGCCACCACCTGGCCCGGGCGCTGACCGGCACCGAGGGCACCTGCGCGCTGCTGCTGGGCGCCACCGTCCGGCTGGTCGAGGACCCGCCGGCCCGCGCCCTGGTGGTAGCCGGCTACCCCGACGAGGGCGCCGCCGCCGACGCCGTCCCCGCGCTGCTGCCGTACGGTCCGCTCACCGCCGAGGGCATGGCCGCCGACCTGATCGCCGCGCTGCTCGCCGCCGGTCCGCGCCCGCCCGCCCTGGACCGGCTGCCCGCCGGCGGGTGCTGGCTCTTCCTGGAGACCGGCGGCGCCACCGCGCTGGAGGCCTACCAGGCCGCCCGCCGACTGGCCGACGCGGTGCGCCAGGAGCCCGCGGCCACCGTCGCCCTGGTCACCGACCCGGTCGAGCAGCGCCAGCTGTGGGCCGTCCGGGAGGCCGGCGCCGGGATCGTCACCCGACTGCCCGGCGGCGGCGAGGCCTGGCCCGGCTGGGAGGACTCCGCTGTCCCGCCCGAGCGGCTCGGCGACTACCTGCGCAGTCTGCGCGCCCTGCTGCGCCGGCACGGCCTGCACGGCGTGCCGTACGGGCACTTCGGCGACGGCTGCGTGCACCTGCGGATCGACTTCCCGCTGGACCGGCCGCACGGGGCCCCGGTCTTCCGGGAGTTCCTGGAGCAGGCGGCCGACCTGGTGGTCTCGTACGGCGGTTCGCTCTCCGGCGAGCACGGTGACGGGCAGGCCCGGTCCGAGCTGCTGCCGCGCATGTACCCACCCGAAGTCATCGACCTGTTCGGCGAGTTCAAGCGGATCTGGGACCCGGAGAACCTGCTCAACCCGGGCGCCCTGGTCGACCCCCGCCCGCTCGACGCCGACCTGCGCTTCGTCACCGCCCCGCGCCGCCCGCTGCCGCTGGCCCTGCCGTACGAGCAGGACGGCGGCAGCCTCACCAAGGCGGTGCACCGCTGCGTGGGCGTCGCCAAGTGCGTGGACCCGACGACCGGGGTGATGTGCCCCAGCTACATGGCCACCGGCGAGGAGCGGCACTCCACCCGGGGCCGGGCCCGGCTGCTCGCCGAGATGCTGCGCGGCGAGGCCATTGCGGACGGCTGGCGCTCGGCGGAGGTGCGGGAGGCCCTGGACCTCTGCCTGAGCTGCAAGGGCTGCGCGAGCGACTGCCCGGTGCACGTCGACATGGCGACCTACAAGACCGAGTTCCTGTACCAGCACTACCGGCACCGGCCCCGCCCGCTCTCCCACTACTCGATGGGCTGGCTGCCGCTGTGGCTGCGCGCGGTCGCGCCGGCACCCGCGGCCGCCAACACGCTGGCCCGCTCCCGGGCCGGCGCCCTGCTCAAGCGGCTCGGCGGGATCGACCGGCGCCGGGTGCTGCCGGTCCTCCCGCCCGAGACCTTCACCCGCTGGTACCGGCGCCACCGCGCCGCCCACCCCGCCCCGGCGGGCGCCCGGCCGGTGCTGCTATGGCCGGACACCTTCTCCGACCACCTCCAGCCCGACGTGCTGCGCTCGGCCGTCGAGGTGCTGGAACACCTGGGCTTCGACGTCCGACTGCCCGACGGGCCGGTGTGCTGCGGCCTCACCTGGTACTCCACCGGCCAACTCGGCACCGCCCGGCGGGTGTTGCGGCGCAGCCTGGCGACCCTGACGGCCACCGGGCTCCCGGCCGACACCCCCGTGGTCGGCCTGGACCCCAGCTGCACCGCCACCCTGCGCGAGGACCTGCCCCGGCTGCTCGGCGCGGACGGCCGCCCTCTCTCCCAACGGACGCGCACCTTCGCCGAGTTCATCGACGAGTACGCCCCGGAGGCGCCGCTCCCCCGGGTCCGGCTGGAGGCCGTCACCCAGACCCACTGCCACCAGCACGCGGTGCTCGGCAGCGCCGCCGACCGCCGGGTCGAGGCCCGACTGGGTCTCGACAACCGGGTGCTGGACTCCGGCTGCTGCGGGCTGGCGGGCAACTTCGGCTTCGAACGGGGGCACTTCGAGGTGTCCGAGGCGATCGCCGAGCGCGTCCTGCTGCCCGAGGTGCGGGCCGCCGGGCCGGACACCGTGGTCCTCGCGGACGGGTTCAGCTGCCGCACCCAGATCGCCCAACTGGCCGACGGGCGACGGGCCCTGCACCTGGCGGAGCTGATCGCCCGGGAGCTGCGGAAGCAGTCGGGCGCAGCCGGGTCCTAGCCATGCCCGGCGAGGAAGGCCCCGGCGTGGGCTGCGACCTCCTCCCGGGTCGGGTGGCCGACGGAGGGCGCAGCGGTGCCGCGCCGCCACCTCGACACCCTCGCGAGCGGCTGACCACGCGCCGTCCGGATCAGCCCTGCAACGCGTCCTTCTTCGGCGCCTCGTCGGCACAGATCGCCGACACGAACTCCGCGAGCCGGGCCTGCGGCAGCCCGCGGGCGATGTCGGCCTCGCTGATCATGCCGACCAGCTTGTGCTCCGGGTGGTTGATCACCGGCAGGCGGCGCACCTGGTACTGCTCCATCACCCGCAGCACCTGCTCGCAGTCCTCGTCCGCCTCCACCGTCATCGGCCGGCCGAGCGCCAGTTCACCTGCCGTCACCTCGGACGGATCGCGCCCCTCCGCGACGCAGCGCAGCACGATGTCGCGGTCCGTCACGATGCCCAGCAGCCGGTCGTTCTCCCCGCAGATGGGCAGCGCGCCCACATGTCGTTCCCGCATGATCCGGGCGGCGGCGGCGAGCGTCTCGTGCTCGCGGATGCACTCCGCCCCCGGGTGCATGATGTCGCTGGCGATGGTCATGGTCCGCCTCCTGGCCTGGCTTCCAGCCCCTCGTCCATCCTGGTCCGACCGGGTGACCCACGCCACCGGGCCCGCGCGGGCCCGACGGCGCTCAGGACGCCGCCCCGGGCCCGGTGCGTTCCTCCGCCCCGCGCTCCCCGAGCCCGCGCTCCGCCGGGCCGGCCGCCTCCGGATCGGTTCCGTCGAGGTCCGTCCCGTCCGGGTCCGCCCCGTCCGGGTCTAATCCGTCCGGGTCCGTCCCGTCCAGCGGCGACGTGCTCAACAGCTTTTCCAGCGGCGGCAGTTCGTGCTTGGGCTGCTCGTGCCGGAGGTCCTCCTCCGGCACCACCCCGCGCTCCACCGCCTGCTCCGCCGACTTCGCGGCGGCGGCGACGGCGGCGGCCGCCAGCAGGTCCCGCTGCTGGGACTCCGTCGCGCTGTCCAGGAACCGCAGCAGCTCCACCGGGAACGGCAGCACCAGCGTCGAGTTCTTCTCCGCCGCCACCTCCACCACGGTCTGCAGCAACCGCAGTTGGAGCGCCGCCGGGGTCGCGCTCATCACCGCCGCCGCCTCCGACAGCCGGGACGAGGCCTGGAACTCGCCGTCGGCCGTGATGATCCGCGCCCGCCGCTCCCGCTCGGCCTCCGCCTGGCGCGCGATCGAGCGCTTCATCGACTCCGGCAGGGCGACGTCCTTGATCTCCACCCGGTCGATCTCGATGCCCCAGCCCAGCGCCGGGCTGTCGATCATCAACTCCAGCCCCTGGTTGATCGGTTCGCGGTTGGCCAGCAGGTCGTCCAGCTCGCTCTTGCCGATGATCGACCGCAGCGAGGTCTGCGCGACCTGGGAGATCGCGAAGTTGTAGTCCTGCACGTTGACCGTCGCCTTGACCGGGTCCTCCACCCGGTAGTAGACGACCGCGTCCACCCGCACGGTCACGTTGTCCCGGGTGATGCCCTCCTGCGCCGGGATCGGCATCGTCACGATCTGCACGTTCACCCGGCGCAGCCGGTCCGCGATCGGCATCAGCGCGACCAGCCCGGGCTCGCGGACCTCGTCACGGACCTTGCCGAAGCGGAACACCACGCCCTTCTGGAACTGCTGGACCACCCGGATGCTCAGCCCCGCCCAGATCGCCCCCAGCCCGGCCAGCCCCCCGAGAGCCCCCAGCACCGCATCGACGATCATCGCGGCCTCCTCGCGGCCTCCGCGCACACCGGCGCGCACACCGGCCGGTCCGGCCGCCACCGACCGGACCGGGCCGGGGGCCACCGGAGCAACTGCTTCCACGCTACGCCTGCCCGGACACCGCCGGACCGAACGTGCTGCACCCCTGGGGACGACCGGCCCTAGGATCAAGGCCATGCAGCCGGCCCCCGCCGATGACCCCGGCGACCCCCGCCACCCGGCCGAGGCCGCCGCCCGCGCCACCGGGCTCACCGTCCTCGACCGGGTCGTCACCGACTGCCGGGCCTGCCCCCGGCTGGTCGCCTGGCGCGAGGAGACCGCCCGCACCAAGCGCCGCGCCTACCAGGACTGGGACTACTGGGCCCGGCCGATCCCCGGTTTCGGCCCGCCCGACGCCCCGCTCGTCCTGGTCGGTCTCGCCCCCGCCGCCCACGGCGCCAACCGCACCGGCCGGATCTTCACCGGCGACCCCTCCGGCGACCTCCTCTACGCGGCCCTCCACGAACTCGGGCTCGCCAACCGCGCGGAGTCCGTCCGGCACGGCGACGGCCTGGAGCTGTACGGCGTCCGGATCACCGACCCGGTCCGCTGCGCCCCGCCCGACAACAAGCCCAGCACCGCCGAACGCGACACCTGCCGCCCCTGGATCACCCGCGAACTGCAACTGCTGCGCCCCACCGTACGGACGGTCGTCGCCCTCGGCGGCTTCGCCTGGCAGGCGATGCTGCCGGTGCTCGCCGACGCCGGCTGGACCGTCCCCCGCCCGCGCCCGGCCTTCGGCCACGCCGCCCTGGTCACCCTCCCCGCCCGGGACGGCGGCCCCGACCTGCGGCTGTACGGCTGCTACCACGTCAGCCCGCGCAACACGAACACCGGCCGGCTGACCACCGCGATGCTCCGCGACCTGCTCCGCGAGGCGGCCGTCTCGGCGGGGCTCAGCCCCCGTTAGCCCACGGCCCCGAGCGGGCCCGAGCGGCTCCGAGCCGCTCCGAGCCGCCCCGAACGGCTCCGTGCGGCTCAATCGAACCGCCGGGTGGCCGTGATCCCGCCGTCCACCGGCAGGGTCACGCCCGCCACGTACGAGGCCCGGTCGCTGAGCAGCCAGGCCGCCGCCTCCGCCACCTCGGTGTCCAGGCCCGGGCGGCCCAGCGGGGTCGAGCGGGCGACCAGGGCGGCGAACTCCGGGCCGGCCGCGAAGTACTCCTCCGTCCCGGGCGTGCGGACCACCCCGGGCGCGACGGCGTTGACCCGGACCCCGTACCGGGCGTAGTCGGCGGTGGCCGCCTTGACCAGGCCGGTCAGTCCGTGTTTGGCGGCCTGCTGGGCGCCGTCGCCGAAGCCCCCGACCAGCGCGCCCACCCCGGAGTTGAGCACCACCGAGCCGCCGCGGCCCGCCGTCGACATCGCCCGCAGCTGGGCGCGCAGGCAGAGCCAGTTGCCCCGCAGGTTGAGCGCGTGGGTGTCGTCCCACTCGGCCTCCGAGCGTTCGGCGAGCGGGACGGGCACCAGGCCGTTGCCCGCGTTGTCGAAGGCCGCGTCCAGCCGGCCGAAGGCGGCCAGCGCCGCGTCCACCGTCCGCTGGGCGCCCTCGGCGGTGGTCAGGTCGGCGGCCACCGCCACCGCCTCCCCGCCGCCGGCCCGCAGTTCGGCGGCCAGCGCCCCCACCTCCGGCGCGGACCGGGCGGCCAGCACCAGCAGCGCGCCCTCCCGGGCGAACAGCCGGGCGGCGGTGGCGCCGATGCCACGCCCGGCACCGGTGACGATCGTGACCTTGTCGTCGAGAAGTCCCATGCGGCGAGCCTGCCGCCGCCCCCGTCGGCCCACCAGCGGCCGGTCGTTCCCCGGACCGCCCAACCAGGGACAGCCCGGTCCTGGTTGCGCCGGCCCGGCTGTGGCAGCCTGGCGCGCATGCCCGAGACCCCGCTGGGCGCGTTCCTGCGCGCCCGCCGTACCCGACTCGCGCCCGCCGACGCGGGCCTGCCCGCGGCCGGTCGCCGCCGCACCCCCGGGCTGCGCCGCGAGGAGGTCGCCGCCCGCGCCGGGATCTCAGCCGACTACTACGCCCGGCTGGAACAGGGCCGCCAACGGGTGCCCACCGGTTCGGTCCTGGACGGTCTCGCCGAGGCCCTGCACCTGAGCGGCCCGGAGCGCGCCTACCTGCACCGGCTGGCCGTACGGCGCGGCCCTACAGCGCCGCCCTCCGCTCGCCCAGCCGCCGAACCGGCGGCCGCCCCGGCAGTCCCCGCGGCCACCCTGGCCCTGCTGGAGACCCTGGACGCCGCCCCCGCCTTCGTCACCGGCCCGACCTTCGACCTGCTGGCCTGGAACCGGCCCGCCGCACTGCTGCTGGCCGGGCCGGAACGGCGACCGCCGCACGAACGCAACCTGCTCTGGCAGGTCTTCTGCTGCCCGTACCGGGACCGCTCGGCGGGCAACACGGCCGCCGACCACTCGATCGGCGCCGACCTGGTCGCCTCTCTGCGCGCCCAGCACGCCGACCGCCCCCGCGACCGGAGCCTGCTCGCCCTGGTCGGCCGGCTCTCCACGGCCAGCCCGGAGTTCGCCGCGCTCTGGGACCACCACCGGGCCGCCCCGCCGGGCCCCGGCCGCCTCCACGTCCGCCACCCCGCGCTGGACACCGCCGTCCTCGACTACACCGTGCTGCCGCTCCCCGAGGAGGGCCGCCACGTCTTCGCCTTCCTCGCCCCGCCGGACAGCCCCACCCGCCGCGCCTTCGCGGCCGCGCGCGGAACGTGACGCAGCGGGCAGGGCGAGCAGGACCGACGGAGCAGGCAGGACGGGAAACGGGTACCGCCGCGACCCCGAACCGCCGTAGCCTCCACCCGAACCGACGTGCCCCCACCTGACGAACCGGAGCGTCCGAGGCGATGACAGCACACTGTTGCGAGTCGATGACCAGGCAGCTGGACCGACAGTGCCACCGGCACGACGACCCGTTCGACTGCCCCGACGCGGTGGTGCTGTTCATCGCGAAGTACCAGGAGTACGGGATCATCGTCCGCGACGGCGGCCGGTCCAGCATCGGCATCGACTTCTGCCCGTGGTGCGCGGCACGGCTCCCCGGGTCCCAGCGGGACCGCTGGTTCGACGAGCTGGAACGCCGGGGCATCGACCCCTGGGCGGAGGACGTCCCCGCCGAGTTCGAGGACGACCGCTGGCTCGCCCTGCCCGACGGCGACACCCGCTAGGTCCCCAGGCCGCCTAGCCGAACCGCGCCAGCTTCCGGCCCGCCGCCCCGGCCCAGACCTCCGGCAGCCTGGCCCGGGCCGCCTCCGCCGCCGCCAGCTGGCCCGCGTAGAGGACCCCGCAGGCGAAGGGCTCGCCGGCCGCCGCGGGCCGGGCCGCCAGGGCCGCGGCGGCGACCACCGCGTCCTGGTGCTCGCCCAGCACCTCCTGGACGGCCTTCATCCGCTCCGCGTAGCGCTCCGCCGCCGCGCCGACCGCGGGTGCCGCCGTCTCCCCGGCGTAGCGGGCGCGCTTGGCGGCCTTGCGGGCCTCGTGCAGGGCGCCGTCGCGCTCCGCAGGGCCGGCCGCGAGGGCGGTGCGGATCCGGGCCGCGGTGCGGCGCTGTTCCCGGGCCGCGATCCGGGAGAGCTCGGGGCCGGCGGCCCGGGCCGCGCGCGGGCGCAGCGGCGGGTCGGCGAGCAGGGTGGTCAGGGCTTCGGTGAGCGCCCGGCGGCGGGGGCTGTCGAGGGCGGCGACCACGTCGGGCCGGGCCCGGCGGTACTCGGTCCGGCCCCACTCCCGCAGCGCCCCGGCGACCCGTTCCGGCCCGCAGGCCTGCGGCAGTTCGCCGGCCCGGGCGGCCAGCCGTTCGGCGAGCACCTCGCCGTCCCGGGCCCGGCCGAGGGCGGCGCCCAGCCAGCGCAGGTCGGCGACCAGGGTGTCGGTGGTGCCGGGGTCGAGCAGTCGGCGGAAGGTCCGCAGTGCGCTGCGCAGCCGTCGGCAGGCGACCCGCATCCGGTGCACGGCGTCGGGTTCGTCAGCCCGGACGGCGTCGTCCAGTCCGGCCAGCACCACCGCCTGGGCCTCGACGCGGTCGAGCAGCACCCGTCCGACCGTGGTCTCGGGCCTCGCCATGGACGCGCACCCCCTCGTCGGGGTCACCGGTGATGCCTTCCAGGGTAGGCACCGGGCGGCGGCTGTCGACCCCGCACGGCCCGGGCGGGCGCCGTCACGGCCCGGGCGGGCGCCGTCACGGCCCGGGCGGGCGCCGTCACGGCCCGGGCGGGCGCCGTCACGGCTGTCAAGGGTCCTACGCGCCCTCGTGCCCGGCGCGAGGGGCATGGCATACTCCGGAGCGTGCTGACCTCCACCCATGCGACCAGGGCCCTGCGGGCCGCGGTGTTCACCGCGCTCGCCGTGCCGATGGCCGCGTTGGGCCAGGTGGTCATCACCGGTCGCCCGCTGTCGCTGTCGCTGGTGGCCACGGCGAGTGCCGTCGTCTTCCTGGTGGTGGCCGCGCTGGCCGGCGGGGAACGCCGGCTGCTGCACATCACCGCCGTGATGGTGCCGGTCGAGCTGCTGCTGAACACCACCTTCAACCTGGGCCAGACCGCCTGTGGGCCGGTGCTCTCCGAGCACGTGTCCGCGCGCGGGGTGAACCTGTTGGTCTGCGGCGGCGGTTCGGTGGACGGCTCGCTGCTGGGCGGCCCGCTGGGCCACACCGGGGAGCTGGCGCCCGCGGCGACGCAGCTGCTGCTCCTGGTGGTGCACCTGGCGATCGCGCTGGCCGCCTCGGCCTGGCTGCGGCTGGGTGACGCCGCGCTGTCCGGCCTGGCCCGGGCGCTGCGCGCGCTGCACCAGTCCCTGGCCCGCCCGCTGCGGGCGCTGCTCCTGCTGCTGCTCCCGGCGCCGGTGCGCCCGGTGCTGCGGGTGCCGCTGCCGGTGTCCGACCACGAGCGGCCGCGCCGCGAGGACGTGGTGCTGAGCCCGGCTCCCCGGCGTGGTCCGCCGGTCCTCGCGCCTGCCTGCTGAGCGCGTACCCCCTTCCGGCACCTGAGCGTGCACGGTTCCGTACGCCCGTGGGCAGTGCGCTCGACTCCGCGTCACTTGCCCCCGCCGCACCCGAGTGCGGCCACCCGCGCGCGCCCGCGCGCCGCGTACAGGAGTTGACTTCCCCATGGCTCAGGACAAGAACAAGAAGCGCGTCAGCGCCCGCGAGCGGATCCAGGAGGCGCAGCGCCGCGAGCAGCAGGCCGCCAAGCGCCGTCAGCTGATCGTCGTGTCGGTCTCCGCCGTCGTCGTGCTGGCACTGGCCGGCGGTGTCGCGCTCGCGATCAACACCGGCTCGAAGAACGACGACAAGGCGGCCGCGGCCGCCTCCTCGGCCCCGCTGGTCGTCCCGGCCAACGCCACCGGCCCGGACGGCACGGTGATCACCCTCGGCAAGGCCGACGCCCCGCACACCATGGAGGTCTACGAGGACTTCCGCTGCCCGGTCTGCAAGCACTTCGAGGCGGCGAACGGCCAGACCGTCAAGCAGCTCACCCAGGACGGCCAGATCAAGGTGGAGTTCCACCTGGCCGCCTTCCTGGACAAGAACCTCGGCGGCAAGGGCTCGCGCACCGCGCTGGCCGCCGCCGGCGCCGCGCTGAACGAGGGCGTGGACAAGTTCAAGGCCTTCCACGACGTGCTCTACGCCAACCAGCCGGACGAGCGCAGCGACGACTTCGGCGACGTCAACCACCTGCTGGACCTGGCCGGCCAGGTGCCCGGCCTCAAGACCGACGCCTTCGTGAAGGCGGTCACCGACCGGACGTACGCGCCGTGGGCGGCGAAGGTGGCCGACGCGTTCAACAACAGCCAGGTGACCGGCACCCCGACGGTCAAGGTGGACGGCAAGACGATCAACCTGTTCGCGGGCAACACCACCGCCACGCCCGAGCAGTTCACCGCCCAGGTGAAGCAGGCCGCCGGCCTCCAGTAGGCCGCACCGCCCCGCACTCGCACCGTTCCGCACTCGCACCGCCCCGCCCCGCACGGCACCACCGGCCCGGCCGAACTCCCGGCCGGGCCGGCCCCTCCCAGCCAGCCACCGGAGTGTGCTGTCATGACCGCCCCGACCACCGTGCACCCCTCCCCGTCCGTCCCCGACGCCGCCGGCCGTGGCCCGATCGGCGCGAGCCGGGCCCTCGCCCTCCTGCTGTTCCTCGGCGGGCTGGTCGGGCTGGCCGCCTCGGCCGTCCTGACCTTCGACAAGCTCCGCATCCTGGAGAACCCGTCGTACGTCCCCAGCTGCAACATCAATCCGGTGATCAGCTGCGGCTCGGTGATGCGCACCGAGCAGGCGGAGGTGTTCGGCTTCCCGAACCCGCTGCTCGGCCTGGCCGCGTTCGGCGCGCTGGCGGCGATCGGGGCGGGGCTGCTGGCGGGCGCCGCGTACCGGCGCTGGTTCTGGCTGGGCCTGCACGCGGGGACGGCGCTGGGCGTGGTGTTCGTGCACTGGCTGATCGACCAGGCGCTGTACGAGATCGGCGCGCTGTGCCCGTACTGCATGGTGGTCTGGGCGACGGTGGTGGTGCTGTTCTGGTACACCACGCTGCACAACCTGCGCACCGGCGTGATCCCGGTCGGGCCGAGGATGCGGGCGGTGGCCCGGGAGGCGGCGCGCTACCACTGGGCGCTGCCGGTGCTGTGGGCGGCGGTGATCGCGCTGCTCGTCCTGAGCCGGTTCTGGTACTACTGGAGCACCCTCGTCTGACCGGCCCGGTCAGCCCACGTACCCCGCCGAGTGCAGCAGCACGGCGGCGCCGGTCCGCCGGGCCTCCAGGGCCCCGGTGAGCCGGCGCGCCGCGCAGGGGTGCAGCAGGGCGGCCGCCCGGGCGGGGGTGAAGTAGCCGTGGTCGGCGATCTCCTCCGCCTGCAGCCGGATCTCCGCGCCGGGCTCGACCGCGCCGCCGTCGAACATGAAGTGCACGGCCGGGTGGGCGTGCCGGCCCTGGTCGGGGATCGCCTCGCGCCACTCCACCACCAACAACCGCAGCTCGCCCGCCGACAGCCCGGTCTCCTCCCGCAGTTCGCGGGCCGCGCACTCCGCGGGGCCCTCCCCCGGGTCCATCCCGCCGCCGGGGAACTGCCACTGGTCGCGGTAACTCGCTTTCAGCAGCAGGATCCTGCCGTCCTCGTCGGTGAGCAGCACGCTGCAGCCGATGTAGGCGCGCAGTATCCGGGCGAGCCACTGCTCCTCCGTGAGTGCCCAGGTCTCCGTCATCGCGCCTCCTCCGCCGGCCGTTGCCCGTCCCGGCCACTCTGCCGCAACCGCCGCCCCGGCAAAGGTGGTTCGTACCTAATCCACCCGATCGGGTCACCGTGTCGCGCCGCTGGGCACGTCAGCCGAAGACGGCCCGGCGGAAGGCGTTGCGCAGGTCGGTCAGCGGCTGGGTGTTCCGGTCGTGGTGCACCTTGTTGGTGAGCAGCAGGGCCCAGCGGCCCTGGCGGTGGGAGACCCAGCAGCCGGTGCCGGTGAAGCCGTAGTGGACGAAGGTGCCCTCGGCCGGATCGGTGCCGGCGGAGACCAGCCAGGACAGGCCGCGCGCGGGGGCCAGACCGCCGGTCTGCTCGCGCAGCGATTCGGCGATCCACCGCCCGCCCCACGGGAGTTCGGGCGGCGGGGCGAGCACGGCGGCGAGGAAGCGAGCCAGGTCGCGGGCGGTGGAGAAGACGCCGGCGTTGCCGGAGACGCCGCCGAGCAGCCGGGCGGAGGGGTCGTGCACGACGCCGCGCAGGTGGGCACCGGTCGGCTCGTGCCACTCGGTCGGCGCGGTCCGGGCGGTCTCCGCGGCGCCGAGCGGCCCGTACCGGGTGTCGGTCATGCCGAGCGGCCGCCAGGTCCAGCGCTCGGCGAGGACGTCCAGCGGCGCGCCGCCGAGGTCCTCGACCAGGTAGCAGAGCAGCACGGCGGCACGGTCGGTGTACTCCACGGCCGCCCCCGGCGCGCGGTGCAGCGGGGCGGCCAGCACCCCGGCCCGGATCGCCGCCGGCTCCCGCCCGTAGAGCTGCTCGAAGCGGGTGTACGGCAGCAACCCGGCAGTGTGGGCCATGAGTTGACGGACAGTCACCGCGCCGACGGGCCGCCCGGCGGCGGGCGGCCACCAGCGGCCGAGCGGCTCGTCCAGCGGCAGCCGGCCGGACCGCCACAGCACTCCGGCGGCGGGCCAGAGCGCCACCACCTTGGTCAGGCTGGCGAGGTCGTACAGGATGTCCGGCCCCGGCGCGAGCCGCGCGTACGGGCCCTGCCCGAGGGTGCCGTGACTGCCGCCGCCGAGGGTGCCCGCGGCGTCGCCGACGGCCCAGACCCCGCCGGCACCGACGGCCCGCAGCCCGGCCAGGACCAGCCGCTCCAGCTCCCCGCCGGGCGCGGCCAGGGCGGGGAGGCGTTCCGCTTCGGGTGCTCGGTGGTCCACCCCGGGTGTCTACCCGGAGCGCCCGCCGCTCAGACCGCCGCGGGGAGTTCCTTGCCGAGGCAGATGCTCAGCGGGTGGTCCCGGTAGATGCCGAACTTGCGGATCGCCGTGTAGCCCTCGGAGCCGTACAGCGCGATGGCCTCGGGCTGCTCGCTGCCGGTCTCCAGGATGACGCGGGTGTGCCCGGCCTCGACCGCGGTCTCCTCCAGGCGGTGCAGCACCGCCCGGGCCAGGCCCCGGCCGCGGGCGGCGGGGACCACGAACATCCGCTTGAGCTCGACGTCGCCGTCGCGCAGCCCGTTCGGCCCGGCCTGCTTGGCCCGCCAGCCGCCGCAGGCGACCGGCCGGCCGTCCAGGTAGGCGATCATGAACAGGCCGGCCGGGGCCTCGAAGTCCTCGGGGTGCATCACGGTCTCGTCCGGGTCGCCGTAGCGGCGGACGTACTCCTGCTGCACCTCCGCCGACAGGGCCTGCGCGTCGGGGTGGGCGTACCCGGTGATGCGGAACTCGACGGTGCTGGCGGCCTGCTCGGCGGTGCTCTCCATGGTGGAAGAGCCTACGGCCAGGCCCTAGCGACCCTCGAACCGGGCGAGCAGCTCGGTCTTGCCGAACATCGCGGCGGCGTCGACGGCGGACGGGACGCCGGCCCGCGGGTCGGCGCCGCCGGCCAGCAGGGCCTCGACGACGTCCGAGCCGCCCTTGAAGACGGCCCCGGCCAGCGGGGTCTGGCCCTTGTCGTTGGCCCGGTTCGGGTCGGCGCCGCGCTGGAGCAGGGTTTCGACGGTGGCCGCGTGGCCGTGGTAGGCGGCCAGCATCACCAGGGTGTCGCCGCTGCCGTTGGTGAGGTCCGCGGAGACCCCGGCGTCGAGCGCGGTGGTCAGGGTGGCGGTGTCGCCGGCCCGGGCGGCGTCGAAGAGCTTCCCGGCGAGCGCGATCACCTCGGCGTCGGGGGCATCGGTCATGGCGGACTGCCTTTCCAGAGGGGTGACGAGGGCTCGTGCGTACCGCACCGTAGCGGCCGGTGCCGCCGCCGGACCAGCGGGCGTCCGGATTCCGGACGACGGCCCCACCGGCCCGGGGCGCGGAACGACGCGCGGCCGCACGGGTTGCGCGGCCGTTCGAGCGAACTTCCGGGACCCCCCGGAAACTTCCCGCCCACCCCGCGGGAATGCCTCGCGGCACCGGCACCACCCGGATCCCACCCGACTCCAGGCCCCCACCCCGGCCGGTTCGCACACCGCCGTCCGGCCCACCCGACGGCAATGAACAGCAGAACCACCCATTTGCGCCGTTCCATCATCTATTACTTTTTGTCACGATTAGGGCACTTTAAGTAACACTGTCCCCCGTCCCCCTCCCCGAGGAGCAGAAGTGATCCTCTCGATTTCCGGCATCGTCCTGTTCGGCACCATCGCCTTTCTGTTCTTCCGCAGGGACGGACTAAAGGTCTCGCACGCCATCGTCTGCGCCCTCTTCGGCTTCTACGTCGCCGGTTCCTCGATCGCCCCCAGCATCACCGCGGGCGGGGCCAGCCTGGCGAGCCTGCTCGGCGGCATTCGGTTCTAGGCGCCGCCTCTCCCCCCACCGGCCCGGGCGCGGATCCCACCGCCCCGGGCCCCGTCGTACCACGAGCAGTCCCCCCTCACCCCCACCCGTCCCACTCGTCCGGGGAGTCACGGAATGCCGCTCCACCGCCATCTCAGCAAGGGCCGCGAGTTCGCCCGAACCGCCGGGGACCACGCCACCGACATGTTCGCCCCGCTCACCGTGATCGGCCGCGGGCTGCGCCACCACGCCGGCTGGGCCAAGGGCCGCTGGCAGGCCACCCCGACGGAGCGGCGCGGCCCGACGCTGTTCCTGTCGGCCGCCGTGCTGGTCGGCATCTACCTGCTGCCGCACGGCCTGCTGTTCGCACTGGTCGGCCTGATGGCCAGCGCCGCCTGGGCCGGCCGGGCCCCCAAGGCGGCGCCCGCGCCGCCCGCGCCCGACGTCGCCGACGTCAAGCTCACCGCCCTCTACTCGGCGCTCACCCCGTACCTGTGCGGCCCCGAGGACGCCAACCCGCTGTACCACTTCGAGGGCAGCTACAAGAACGCCTTCGGCTCCTGGGAGTTCGACGGCGAGGGCCGGCTCTCCCGGCTGGAGCTCAGCTACCCGGCGTACTTCACCGACACCGAGCCCGCCGCCCGGGCCCGGATCGAGCAGGTCGTCCAGGGCAAGGCCGGCCGGGCCCGGGAGTACCGCTTCGACTGGGACGAGGAGTCCAACCGGCTGCGGATCACCGCACTGGCCCCGCTGCCCACCGACATCGCCGCCCAGCGCTTCGTCGCCGCCCCGGGCGAGATCGTGCTCGGCTTCACCGACGAGGACGGCACCGCCCGCACCATCCCGGTCCACCAGGGCGGGGCCACCGCCCAGCAGCCGCCGGTGGTCTGGCGCACCGGCCCGCGCTCCTCCGAGCCGCACCTGCTGGCCCTCGGCGTCACCGGCTACGGCACCTCCAGCCTGATCCGCTCGATCGCGCTCCAGGCGCTCCCGTACGCCGACCTGGTGGTGGTCGACGGCGCCGGCACCGGGGAGCACGCCTGCCTGGTCAACCGGCCCGGCGTGCACACCGTCGAGACCAGCCTGCACGGCGCGCTGGCCGCCCTGGAGTGGGCCGCCCAGGAGACCGAGCGGCGGCTCGCCGCGCTGAACACCGCCCGGCACACCGGCACCGCGCTGCCCGAGGACCTCACCCGGCCGCTCTGGCTGCTGCTGGACCACCCGACCGAGCTGGGCGAGCTCGCCCACGCCGAGGGCCGCCCCGACCCGCAGGAGCTGCTGGAGCTGCCGCTGCGGCACGGCCGGGCCGCCCGGGTCACCGTGGTGATCGCCGACGACGTCGAGGCCCGGGACCGGATCACCCCCACCGTCCGGGCCACCACCCGGGCCAGGGTGCTGCTCGGCCCGGCCGGGCCCGAGGAGGGCCGCGCCGCGCTCGGCGCGCCGCTGGACATCGTGCCCGCCGCCCACGCCCCGGTCGGCCGCGGCTACGCCCGGATCGGCAACGGCGCCCCGGTCCGGCTCCAGGTGCCCGCCACCGTCGACCCACTGGACGAGGAGGCCCCGGCCCAGCTGCGCGACGCGGTGATCGCCCTGCTGCCGCACCGCGACAGCCGGACCGAGCCCGCCTCCGCGGCGCCGCCCCGCCCGGACCGCCCGCCGGTGGTACCGCTGGACGCCGCCCCGCCCGTCCGCCCGGTCGACCTCGGCAAGACCGAGCCGATGATCCGTTCCCGACCGATCTCCTGACCGCCCGGGAAGCGGGGGCGACCGGCGCCGCGGAATCGCCGACCGGTAGGCTCGTCACAGAAAGTCCGCACGATCACCAGATGTGAAATAGGTGACACCTGGGGTGATATCACCGGCCAGATGTGACAAATCGGGCGACGGTGGGTACAAACAGGGGCGGCACGACAGACGACGCATGTCCCCGGACGGGAATCTTCGTCGGAAGCCGAGCGTTGACCGAACGACGAAGAACAGCGACCACTAGTCCTGTGGGCCATAAGCCCGGGAGGCACGATTCATGAGCGAGCGAGCTCTCCGCGGCACGCGACTCGGGGCCACTAGCTACGAGACCGACCGTGGTATCGATCTGGCCCCGCGCCAGACCGTCGAGTACGCATGTCAGAACGGACACCGATTCGAGGTTCCTTTCTCGGTCGAGGCGGAGATCCCTCAGGCCTGGGAATGCCGCTTCTGCGGCCAGGAGGCGGTTCTCCTCGACGGTGACGAGCCTGAGGAGAAGAAGACCAAGCCCACGCGCACCCATTGGGACATGCTGATGGAGCGCCGGACGCGCGAGGAGCTGGAGGAGGTGCTGGCCGAGCGGCTGGCCGTGCTCCGCTCCGGCGGGATGAACCTCGCGGTGCACCCGCGTGACACCCGCAAGAGCGCCTGACCCGACTCGCTCCCGCCACGAGCGGGAGGACGCGAAAAGGGACCCTGGTCACCAGGGTCCCTTTCGCGTTGTCCGGAGCCGTGTCCAGGTCCGGAGCCGTGTCCAGCCGACGTGTCCGGAGTGTCCGGACAGGTCAGCCGGCGATCGGCGGGCGGTAGGTGGTGTCGGGGCCCTGCGGACCGCGCGGACCGGTCTCCTGGTCGACCACCTCGCCCTGGACGACCTTGCCGTCCGGGCGGTGGATGCGCATCTGCTCCTGCAGCCGCAGCGCGTCCGCGAAGGCGTCGGAGCCGACGGTGGCGGTGCTGCGCATCGCCTTGTCCGCGATCCGGCGGCCGGCCGCCCGCCACAGCGCCCGGGTCGGCGGGAAGAGCAGGGTCAGGGCGACCAGGTCGGACAGGAAGCCCGGGACGATCAGCAGCAGCCCGGCGCCCACGGTCATGCTGGTGCCGGTCTGCGGCTGCTCGGACTGCGGGTTCTTGCTCTGCTCGATCGCCGCCGACAGGGCCTTGAGCCCCGCCCGCTTGATCAGCGAGGCACCGATCACCGCGCCGGCGATGAGCAGCAGCAGGACGGTGAGGCCACCGAGCCAGGAGGCCACCTGCACCAGCAGCCAGATCTCCAGCACCAGCCAGGCGGTGAACAGCAGCGGCAGCACCCGGCGCAGCCTGCTACGCGGGGCCGGACGGGCGGGGGTAGCTTGCTGGGTCACGGTACGAATCCACTCCAAGCGGTGCTCTGCGCGCCGCACGGGAGGTCCGGGCCGGCTACGGCACCACCTGGTCCAACGATTCCGCCGCGGCCGGTGTTCCGTCCGCGGCCTTCCGGCGGCGGCCGACCAGCAGGGCGGCGGCGCAGGCCAGCAGGCCGCCGACGGCCAGCGTCCACTCCGGGACGGCGCCGACCCGGTCGGCCACCGTGGTGCCGTCACGCAGCGGGACGGTGGCGGACAGCTCGGCCGGGGTCAGCTCCTGGGTGCGCTGCTCGACGGTGCCGTCCGGGGCGATCACGGCGCTGATGCCGCTGGTGGCGGCGATCAGCACGGCCCGGCCGTGCTCGACCGCGCGCAGTCGGCTCATCGCCAGCTGCTGCTCGGGCTGGCCGGTCTCGGCGTAGGTCGCGTTGTTGGTCTGGACGACCAGGACGCGGGCGCCGCTGTCCACGGTGTCCCGGACGATCTCGTCGTAGGCCACCTCGAAGCAGATCACGTCGCCGATCTTCGCCGGGCCGAGCTGCATCACACCGTTGTGGTCGCCGGGGTAGAAGTCGCGGGCGACCCGCTGGAGGCGGGTGATCACCTTCATCAGCTGGGCCCGGAACGGCACGTACTCGCCGAACGGGACGGGGTGCTGCTTGGTGTAGGAGGCGCCGGGGCCGGTGACCGGGTCCCAGACGATGCCCTCGTTCTGGACGTGCTGCGCGTCCGGGCCGTCCACCAGGGTGCCGACCAGGGTGGGCACGCCGACGGCCTTGACCGCCTCGTCGATGCGCTGGCGGGCCAGCGGGTCGCTGAACGGGTCCAGGTCGGAGGAGTTCTCCGGCCAGATCACCACGTCGGGGCGCGGCACCTTGCCGGCCTGCACGTCGGCGGCGAGCCGCTCGGTGGCCGAGGCGTGGTTGTTGAGCACCATCATCGGGCGGCCCAGGAAGTCCATGCCCGGGTTGGGCACGTTGCCCTGGACGATGGCGACCTTGACCGTGTCGGCCGCGGCGGTGGGCACCGGCACCAGGTAGCCGGCCAGCAGCGTGGCCACCGCGCCGAGCGCCGCCAGCGCCGCCGCCTTCGGGGCCCGGCCCGGCCCGCGCAGGCGCAGCGCCGCCCAGGCGAGCAGGGTGCCGGACAGGGCCACGGCGAAGGTCACCAGCGGCGCGCCGCCGAGGGCGGCCAGCGGGGTGAACGGCGTCGCGGTGTTGGCGAAGGCCAGCCGGCCCCAGGGGAAGCCGCCCAGCGGCAGCCGGTCGCGCGCCCACTCCTGGGTGACCCAGAGGGCGGCCGCCCAGAACGCCCAGCCGGGCAGCCGGGAGGTGAGCGCCAGCGCCCCGCCGAGCAGGGCCAGGAACAACGCCTCGATCACCGACAGGCCGACGGTCGCGTCCCAGCCGACCACCCGCAGCCAGCTGAGCAGCATCAGGAAGAACGGGAAGCCGAAGGCGAAGCCCGTCCAGGCGCCCTGGCGGAAGGTGCGGCCGCGGGTGAGCAGCGACAGCGCGGCGACGCCCAGCAGCGACAGCGGCCAGAGGTCGTACGGCGGGAAGGCGAGCGCGAGCAGCAGGCCGGACAGCGCGGCGAGGCCGGTGCGCGGCAGGCCGGCCCGGACCTTGGCGAGCACGCGGGCGGGGCGGCCGGGGGCCGGGGCCGGTTCCTGTGGCTCGGGAGCGGTCCCGGACCGCTCCTGGGTGACGGGCATGGCCACCGGCGCACCATCTTCCTGGGGCTTGCTGTTCGGACGCTGTGCGAAGAAGGTACCCCGGAACGTCGCGGGCGCGTGAGGTCAGGGTGGTGGGCCGGTTCGGGGGGGTCAGCGCTCCGTGTAGCGGAAGCGCCCCAGCGGCCAGTGGTCGGTGAGCCAGGCGGAGACGGCGCGGTACAGCGGGGCGTCCAGCTCGGCGCGGTCGGCGCGGACCCAGGAGCTGACCGAGACCAGGGAGGCGTCCTCGCGGTCCGGGTAGATGTACACGCAGCCGATCACCTCGCCGCGGTCCGGCTCCAGGACGGTGTAGGTGAAGCCCCGGCGGGCCTCGAAGTCGGCGGCGTGCCGGCGCAGGTCGGCGAGGTTGTCCGCCAGGGGCATGCCGTCGGCGGGCGGCCAACCGCGGCCGGCCCAGCCGGGGGTGGCGCGGATGTGCTCGATGCTGCCCGTCCAGGCGGCGTGGTCGGAGGCGTTGTGCTGCTCGCCCAGGGGCTCCAGGCGGAACTCCGGGGCGAGCAGCTCGCGCGGGACGGAGAAGTCGGCGGGGACGATCTCGGTCATGGTCGGCACCCTACGAGGGCGACCGCCCTCCGATCACCCCGATTACCGCTCGTGCGCGGTCCTACCGCTACCGCCCGTGCACCGTCCTACCGCTCGTACACGGTGCGGCCGCGGACCACCGTGCGCAGGCAGAGCGGGAGTTCGTGGCCCGGGGTGAGGTCGGGCAGGCCGGGGGTGCCGGAGCGCGGGTCGGTGGACCAGCCCGCCACCCGGGAGTCCGGGGCCTGGACGACCAGCTCGTCGGCGGCCCAGAGCGCGTAGTTGGCGACCGCGCCCGGCACCAGCACGCCGTCGTGGTCGCGGCCGATCGCGCGCCAGCCGCCGCGGGTGTGGGCGGTGAAGGCGGCACGGACCGAGATCCGGTGCTCCAGGGTCCGGTGGAACGCCGCGGCGCGGACGGTGCCCCAGGGGTCGAGCGGGGTGACCGGGGCGTCCGAGCCGAAGGCCAGCGGGACACCGGCCCGCAGCAGGGCCGCGTACGGGTTGAGACCGGCCGCCCGCTCGGCGCCCAGGCGCTGGGCGTACATGCCGTCCGGGCCGCCCCAGGCGGCGTCGAAGGCGGGCTGGACGGAGGCGGTGAGGCCGAGTTCGCCGAAGGCCGCGATCGCCTCGTCGTCCAGGGCCTCGGCGTGCTCGACGCGGTGGCGCAGCGCCTTGACCCGGTCGGCGCCGACCCGCTCGCCGGCCGCGCGCACGCCCTCGATCACGGCGGCGAGCGCCGCATCGCCGATCGCGTGGAATCCGGCTTGCAGCCCGGCCTCGGTGCAGGCGGCGACGTGGTCGGCGACCTGCTCGGCGGTCAGGTAGGCGGTGCCGGTGTGCTCGGCATCGGCGTACCGGGCGTGCAGGCACGCGGTGTGCGAGCCGAGCGCGCCGTCCACGAAGAGGTCGCCGCCGGCGCCCACCGCGCCGAGCCGGCGGGCGGTCTCGGTGCCGCCCAGCTCGCCCCAGTAGCCGAAGACCTCGGGGCCCTCGCCCTCGGCGGCCAGCTCCAGCAGGGCGGCCAGGTCGGCCTCGGAGGAGATCTCCGGGCCGGCGCACTCGTGCAGGGCGCCGATGCCGAGCTCGGCGGCGCGGGCCAGGGTGGCGCGCTGGGCGCGGCCGCGCTGCTCGGGGGTGAGGTGCGCCAGCGCGGTCTGCCGGACGGCGTGGTGGGCGTCCTTGGTGAGCGGGCCGTCGGCGTGGTGGCCGGGGCGCTCGGCGAGGTCCTCGGTGAGGGTGCGCAGCGCGGTGGTGGCGAGCGCGGAGTGGACGTCCGTCCGGGAGAGGTAGAGCGCCGCGCCGCGGGCGGCCGCGTCGAGTTCGGCGAGCGTGGGCGGGCGGCCCTCGGGCCAGCCGGTCTCGTCCCAGCCGTGGCCGATCAGCACCCCGTCGGGCTCCGGCCGCGCCGCCACGAAGGCGGTGACGGCGGCCAGCGCGGCGGCCAGCGAGGGGCTGCCGGTGAGGTCGAGTCCGGTGAGCGCCAGGCCGGTGGCGGTGGCGTGCACGTGCGCGTCCACGAAGGCGGGGGTGACCAGGGCGCCGTCCAGCTCGACGATCTCGTCGGCGGTCGCGGCGTACGCCTCGGCGGCGCCGTCGCTGCCGACCCAGGCGATGTGCCCGCCCTCCACGAGCATCGCGGTGGCGAAGGGGTCGGCGGGGCTGTAGACGGCGCCGCCGCGCAGCAGGACGGTCCGGGAGGTGCGTTCGGTCATGCGCCCAAGTCTGCACCCCGCCGGTTCGCGCTCAGATCTTCGGGGGTCGTGCCTCGTAGGGAGTGGAGAGCACCACGGTGGTGCGGGTGGACACTCCGGCGGCGCTGCGGATCCGGGCCAGCAGGTCCTCCAGGTCGCCGGGGGCGCCGACCCGGACCTTGAGGATGTAGTTCTCGTCGCCCGCGACGCTGTGACAGGCCTCGATCTCCGGCAGGCCGGCCAGTCTCTCCGGGGTGTCGTCCGGGGCGCTGGGGTCGAAGGGTTTGACCGAGATGAACGCGGTCAGCGCCAGGTCGACGGCGTCGGGGTCGACGATCGCGGTGTAGCCGCGGATCACCCCGCGCTGTTCGAGGCGGCGCACCCGCTGGTGCACCGCCGAGGTGGACAGGCCGGTGGCCTTGCCCAGGTCCGTGTAGCTCATCCGGCCGTCCTCTAGGAGCAGCTGGACGATGCGTTGGTCGAGATCCTCCACGGTGCGCAAACCTACCCGCTCGGGGAGCACGGGGGGCGCACGGTGGTTGCCCGGGGTCGGACCGCAGGTGTCGCACGGGCATGTGCCTGGTGAATGTGGCGGGCGGTGTGGCCAAGGACACACCCGGTGCATCACGGTGCGCAACTCCGCAGGATTATGAGCCCGAGTCGGAGGGAAGTGCTGGTTGTGGCCCCAGAGCGACCACGCCGGGCCCGATCCTAGGGGGATCTCCATGCCTGCTACCGACCAGCGCGCGCTGGCTCTCGACGAGACCGACGATCTGACCGGCCGCGACGACCTCGCGGTCGACCACGCGCCGGGCACCGACCCCGGCGACGCCGAGACCTGGGACATCTTCCGGGTCCATTGCCCCGAGTGCCGCCGCCCGATCGCGCTGGTGGCGGACGAGGAGCGGCTGCCGCAGCACGCGCTGCTGCCCACGGCCTGGAACCCCTTCGCCCCCGCGATCTGCCCCGGCTCGGGCACCCTGACCGACGACCTGGCCGAGGCGGAGATCCGGGAGGACGCCGAACCGACCGGGTTCGAGGCGCTGTTCAAGCTCCCGAGCGGACTCGACTGGCGCACCCAGCCGTTCTCGCACGCGCTGGTGCACCGCCCGGTGCGCAGCGCGGGCGGGGGCGCCGGCGCCCCGGCCAAGGCCGGGCGGCAGATCGCCTCGGCCGTCCCGCTGGCCACCATCCCGGAGCAGCGCCGGCGGCTCGCGCGGCGCTGATTCCCTTCGGCGGCGGGCGAGTTGACGCCTAGTCAGAGAATCGCCCCCGGTCGTCACTCCGCACCCTGGAGTGACGACCGGGAGCCGTATCGGGGAGGCCTCGGCCCTCGGGCCGGACTTCGGAACCGGGCTCCGGGACCCGGCCGTTGGCCCGGCCCGAGGGCCGGGGTCCGGGGTCCGGGCCCGCTTCGGCTCAGCCCTTGGTGAGGTGGCGGCCGATCACCAGGCGCTGGATCTGGTTGGTGCCCTCGACGATCTGCAGCACCTTGGCCTCGCGCATGTAGCGCTCGGCCGGGAAGTCCTGGGTGTAGCCGTAGCCGCCGAGCACCTGGACGGCGTCGGTGGTCACCCGCATCGCGGCGTCGGTGCAGAACAGCTTGGCCATCGCCGCCTCCTTGGAGAACGGCCGGCCCGCGTCCCGCAGCCGCGCGGCGGCGAGGTAGAGCGAACGCCCGGCCTCGATCTGGGTGGCCATGTCGGCGAGCATGAAGGACAGGCCCTGGAAGTCCGCGATCGGGCGGCCGAACTGGCGCCGGGTGCGGGCGTAGTCGACGGCGAGGTCGAGCGCGGCCTGGGCGACGCCGACGGCACAGGCGGCGATGCCGAGGCGGCCGGAGTCCAGCGCGGCGAGCGCGATCTGGAAGCCCTGGCCCTCCTCGCCGACCAGCCGCTCGCGGGCCACCCGGGCACCGTCGAAGTGCAGCTGGGCGGTCGGCGAGGACCGCATGCCCATCTTGTGCTCCGGCGGCGCGGCCGACAGGCCCTGCTGGGCGCCGGGCACGAGCAGGCAGCTGATGCCCTTGGGGCCGTCCACCCCG
The DNA here is from genome assembly GCF_055594965.1 of Kitasatospora sp. NPDC040550. Taxonomy (NCBI): domain Bacteria; kingdom Bacillati; phylum Actinomycetota; class Actinomycetes; order Kitasatosporales; family Streptomycetaceae; genus Kitasatospora; species Kitasatospora sp. NPDC040550. The sequence goes on from NZ_JBVIWC010000023.1 coordinate 37,500, forward strand.
GTGCGCACCAGGGCGCTGTAGAAGTCGGCCTGACCGCCGTGGGTGATCCACGCCTTGGTGCCGTTGACGACGTACTCGTCCCCGTCCAGGTCGGCGCGGGTGCGCAGGGCCGCCGCGTCGGAGCCGGACTGCGGCTCGGAGAGGCAGTAGGCGCCGAGCTGCTCGCCGGAGAGCATGCCGGGCAGCCACTTCTCGCGCTGCTCGTCGCTGCCGAAGGTGGCCAGCGCGTGGCAGGACAGCGTGTGCACGCTGACCCCGAGGCCCACCGCCAGCCAGCCGGCGGCCAGCTCCTCCAGGACCTGGAGGTACACCTCGTAGGGCTGCTCGCCGCCGCCGTACTTCTCGTCGTACGGGAGGGAGAGCAGGCCGGCCTCGCCGAGGGTGCGGAAGACCTCCCGGGGGAAGCGGTCCGCGGCCTCGTCCTCCGCCGCGCGCGGCTGGAGCTCGCGCTGGACCAGGTCCCGGGTGAGGCTCAGCAGCTCGCGGGCCTCCTCGCTGGGCAGCTGGCGCTCCACGGCTTTCACGGGGGACGGGGTCATGGCGAGGGTCGCCTCCTCGATCGGGCGCCGGCCCGGGGTGGCGGGTGGTCCGGCGCGGGTGTGGCAGGTCGGCCCGACCGGCACCGGGTTGCGGTGAACGGCCGTTCACAGGCGTGGCGAAGGCGAGTATGCCCGAAACCCGCGCTGCCGTCACGACCTGCACAGATGATCTGTCCGCAGTGGTGGGCTACGGCACCGTAGGGTTGACGTTGTGGCTGCATCCGGAACCGCTCGCTCCCCCCGTCCGCCCGTTCCCGGCTCCCCGCCGGCCGGGCCCGACGGAATCAAGGGGCCCAGCGGGCTCGACGGGCAGGCCGACGGGGCCGACGCGCCGGCCGGCGGGGCCGATGCGCTGGCCGGGCTGGCCCGGGAGCTGCGGGCACTGCCGCCCTCCTGCGGGCCGGTGCGGCTGGTCGCGGTGGACGGGCACGCGGGCTCCGGCAAGACGACCTTCGCCGGGCGGCTGGCGGCGGCGCTCGGTGGCGCACCGGTGGTCCACCTCGACGACCTGGCCACCCACACCGAGCTCTTCGGCTGGACCGGTCGGCTGCGCGAGCAGGTGCTGGAGCCGCTGGCGGCCGGTCGGGACGCCGAGCACCGGGTGTACGACTGGACGCTGCGCCGCTTCGCCGGCACCGCCCGGGTGCCGCTCGCCCCGGTGGTGCTGGTGGAGGGGGTCGGCGCGGGGCGCCGCGAGGTACGGCCCTGGCTGGCCCGGGTGATCTGGATGGAGTTGGAGGCCGCTGCGGCCCGTCGGCGCGGCGAGGAGCGGGACGGGCCGGAACTCGCCGCGTTCTGGGCCGGTTGGGCCCGCGCGGAGGCGGCGCACTTCGCCGCCGACCCGAGCCGTCCGCACGCCGCCACCAGGGTCGACGGGGTGACCGGACGGATCGCGTCGAGCACCGTCGGTGAACCTTCAACTAAGCCCTTGACCTGCGACATCACCAGGACTTAGGTTCTCCCCAGTCGCCGGAACCCACCGTTCCGGCCGCTTCGGACCCGGCGCTCCCGACTTGTTCCCCCGTGAGCCGGGAGCGCCGTCCGGTCCCCTCCCCCAGCCCGCCGGTCAGCGGTTTTTCGGCCATCCGGCCGCCCAACCACCGTGTGCGCGATCGCATTTGACCCTGTGCGGCACCCTTCCGGATCAGCCCCGCGCCGGTACGATTCCCGGTAGGCGCATATGCGCCCCGGGGGCTCGACGACCACCGGCCCGGCTGCGCACAGGCGATCCGCCGGCCGAGCCCCGGGCCACACCGCGGGGGGCGTGAGTGACGACGGTCGACAGTTCCGACAGCACGGCGGGCGGCCCGGACCGGCTCGCCGACCGGGCCTGGCTGCGGGCCATGGACGCCTACACGGCCGGCGCCTACGCCCGGGCCGAGGAGGAGTTCCGGGCGGCCGTCCGGCTGGACCCCGGCATGGCCGACGCCTGGCTCGGCCTGCACGCCCTGCGCAGCGACACCTCGGCCGCCCTGCTCGCCATGTACCGCAACCAGAGCCGCTTCGGCGAGCAACGTCGGCTGCACCGCCGCCCGCTCAGCTCCTGGTACTGGCTGGGCTGGTGGGTGCAGCCGGTGCTGGAGGACGCCCGCGACCTCGCGCTGGCGCACGCCTCGCACTGGCTGGACGGCCGCCACCTGGCCGAGCTGGACCGGGCGTTGGAGCAGTGCCCGGCCCCCAGCGAGGACCCGTCCGCGCAGTTCCTGTACGCCTGCCGGTCCTACCTGCTCAAGGACTGGGAGCAGTTGATCCGGGACACCGACCGGCTGCTGGACGACCCGCTGCTGGGCATCGAGGCCGGGCTCTTCGCCGGCATGGCCCGGGTGCGGCTGGACATGTGCGCCCAGGCACAGGCCCCGCTGGCCGCCTCGCTGGCCCGCTGCCGCTCCGAGCAGCCGCAGCGCAAGGAGCTGCGCTACTGGCTGGCCCGGGCCTACGAGGGGGCCGGGCGCAGTGCCGCGGCGCTGCCGCTCTACCGGGCGGTGCACCGGGCGGACCCGGCGTTCATGGACACCTCGGCCCGGCTGGCGGCCATCTCGGCCGAGGACTCGCTCGCCGACGGGCTGCTCGCGGACGGGCGTTCGGGCGGGCTGGACGGGACCGGCCCGGACGGCGTCGGGCTCGACGGGACAGGCTTCGACGGCGTCGGCCTCGACGGTACCGGGCTGGACGGCACGGGGCTCGACGGCGCGGGCCCGGACGGCGCCGGGGCGGGCGGTGGAACGGGCTACCAGGACGACCCCGGCTACGCCGAAGGGCCGCTCTACGACACCGAGTTCGGCACCGGCACCACCCCGGTCGGCGGCGGTCCCGCGGTGGACGCGACCCTCGTGGACGGCCCGCTCACCGCACCGGAACCGGACACCGCCCCGGCGGACGGCGCACCCAGGACGGCCGGTGAACGCTCGGGCTCGGGCGCCCCGGCCGGCCCCGCCGCGCCGCCCCCGCCGCTGCCGGTGCGCGGCGAGGCCCAGCCCCGCACGGCCGCCGCTCCGCCGCCCCGGGCCGCGGGCAACGAGCGGGAGTTGGACGCGGCCCTGGCCGAACTCTCGCTGATGGTCGGCCTGGAGCCGGTCAAGCGCCAAGTCAGGGCGCTGTCGGCCCAGTTGAGAATGTCGCGACTGCGCGCCGAGCAGGGGCTGCCGGTCCAGCCGCCGAAGCGGCACTTCGTCTTCTCCGGCCCCTCCGGCACCGGCAAGACCACCGTGGCACGGATCCTCGGCCGGGTCTTCCACGCCCTCGGACTGCTCTCCGGCGACCACTTGGTGGAGGCCCAACGCGCGGACCTGGTGGGCGAGTTCCTCGGCCAGACCGCCGTCAAGGCGAACGAACTGATCGACTCCGCACTGGACGGTGTGCTGTTCATCGACGAGGCGTACAGCCTCTCCAACTCCGGCTACACCAAGGGCGACGCCTACGGTGACGAGGCGCTCCAGGTGCTGCTCAAGCGGGCCGAGGACAACCGGGACCGGCTGGTGGTGATCCTGGCCGGCTACCCGGAGGGGATGAACCGGCTGCTCGCCACCAACCCCGGCCTCAACTCCCGCTTCACCACCCGGGTCGACTTCCCCAGCTACCGGCCGAACGAGCTGACCGCGATCGGCGCGGCACTGGCCGGCCGGGACGGCGACGGCTGGGACGAGGACGCGGCCGAGGAGCTGGCCAGCATCTGCACCCACGTGGTGCGCGAGGGCTGGATCGACGAGCTGGGCAACGGCCGGTTCATCCGCACCCTGTACGAGAAGTCCTGCGCCTACCGGGACCTGCGGCTCTCGCTGCTGCGCGTGCCGCCGGGCCGGGAGGACCTGGCGACGCTGCGGCTGCCGGACCTGGTGCAGGCGTACGGGGAGCTGATCGACGGCCGGGGCTGACGACCGGCTCCCCTCCGGGCCTCAGCCCTTGAGCAGCTCCGCCTCGCGCTCCGGGTCGAGCCCGACGCCCGGCCGGTCGGCGCGCTGCGGGGCCTCGCCGCCGATCGACCGCAGCCAGGCCCAGGTGTCCTCTACGGTCTCGGCGACCGGGCGGCAGCGCAGCCCGGCGTCGACGGCGCGGGCGACCGAGGCGCCGTGCAGGAAGTCGTAGAGCTCACCGGGCGCCAGCCAGACCGGCAGCTCCGTCCACGGCTGCACACCGGCCGCCAGGATCCGCTCCGGGTCCGTCCAGCGCAGCTCGGCGTCCGAGCCGGTGGCCCCGACGCAGGCCTCCAGCAGCCCGCCCATGGTGGTGTGCCCGGCCGGGCTGACCACGTTGTACGGTCCGCCCAGCCGGGCCGCCACCGCGTCCAGGGTCCAGGCGGCCAGGTCGCGGCCGTCGATGTACTGCAGCGGCAGCTCGCGCGGGCCCGGGGCGAGCACCGGGCCGCCCCGCGCGATCCGGTTCAGCCACCAGGGCAGCCGGCCGATGTCCTCGTACGGGCCGAGGATCAGTCCGGCGCGGACCAGCAGGGCGCGCCCGCCGTACTCCGCCTCCAGGGCCAGTTCGGCGCCGCGCTTGGCCTCCGCGTAGCCCACCTCGCCGGTGAGGTCCGGGGCGGAGTCGACCACCGGTGCGGTCTCGTCGGCCCCGGCGCGCAGCGGGTGGTCGTACACCGAGCGGCTGGAGACGTACGCGTAGTGGCCGATCCGGCCGTTCAGCCGCCGGGCGCTGTCGCGCACCGCCACCGGGGCCCAGGACCAGGTGTCCACCACCGCGTCCCACTCCCCCGTGCCGAGTGCGGCGAGGCCGTCCTCGGCGGTGCGGTCGCCGCGCAGCACCCGGACGCCCTCGGGCGCGGGCTGCGTGCCGCGGTTGAGGGCCGTCACCTCCCATCCCCTGGCCAGCGCCTCCTCGGCGACGGCCCGTCCGACGAACTTCGTTCCGCCCAGCAGCAGCAGTCTCATGCCGACCACCCTCCTCCGGGGTGGCCGGCATGGGAACCGTTGCCTGCTGTGGGCAGATTCGCCCTCGGCGGACAGACCGTCGGCGGACAGACCGTCGGCGGACCGGGGTCCTCCCGTGCTGCCCTGACTTCCAGGGCTTCCCGTGCTGCCGCGGCTTCCACAGCTTCCAGGGGGCTAGGCGGTCGTCCGGTGGTCCGGGTCGTGCATCTCGCCGACCAGTTCCTCCAGGACGTCCTCCAGCATCACCACGCCGACCGTGCGGCCGTCCTGGTCCAGCACGGCGGCCAGGTGGCAGGTGGCCCGGCGCATCGCGCCGAGGGCGTCGTCCAGCGGGAGGCTGCCGCGCAGCACCGTGATCGGCCGCCACAGCCGGGCCGGGACGGGCTCCGACGGGTCGTCCACGTCGAGGATGTCCTTGAGGTGGAGGTAGCCCAGGTAGCCGTGGCCGGCCGGGTCCCCGTCGGTGACCGGGAAGCGCGAGAAGCCGGTGCGCAGGGCGAGCTCCTCGACCTCGGCGGCGGTCGCCTTCGGGTCCACGGTGACCAGTTGCTCGGGCCGCAGCAGGACGTCGGTGACCGGGCGGCGGCCCAGCTCCAGGGCGTCCTCCAGGCGTTCCTGGCGGTCCTCGTCGAGCAGTCCGGCGTCCCGGGAGTCGACCAGCAGGTACATCAGCTGCTCGGTGGTGAACACCGACTCGACCTCGTCCTTGGCCTCCACCCGGAACAGCCGCAGCACGCCGTTGGCGCAGGCGTTGAGCGCCCGGATCACCGGGGCGAGCCAGCGGGCCAGCCGGTCCAGCGGCGGGCCGAGCAGCAGCGCGGCCCGCTCCGGGCCGGCCATCGCCATGTTCTTCGGCACCATCTCGCCCAGCACCATGTGCAGGAAGACCACGAGGGCCAGCGAGATCCCGTACGAGAGCGGGTGCATCAGGCCGGACGGGACGCCGATCGCGTGGAACGGGCCCTCCAGCAGGGAGGCGATGGTCGGCTCGGCGAGCGCACCGAGGCCCAGCGAGCAGACGGTGATGCCGAGCTGGGCGGCGGCCAGCATCGCGGAGACGTTGGACAGCGCGTGCAGCACCGTCCGGGCACGCTTGTGCCCGGCCTCGGCGAGCGGCTCGATCTGGCTGCGGCGCACCGAGACGACGGCGAACTCGGCGCCGACGAAGAAGGCGTTGCCGAGCAGGAGCAGCACGGCGACGGCGAGTTGCAGCACGGTCATCGGACGCCCTCCCCGTTCTCCCCGAACCGGCCGGGCGCGCTGGTGCGCTCCAGCCGGACCTGGCTGGTGCGGTGCCGGTCGACGCCGGTCACGGTGAGCCGCCAGCCGGGCAGTTCGGCCTGCTCACCCACCGCGGGGAGCTTGCCGAGCAGGTCGGAGACCAGACCGGCCAGGGTCTCGTACGGGCCGTCCGGGGCGTTCAGGCCGATCGCCTCCAGCTGGTCGAGCCGGGCTCGGCCGTCCGCCTCCCAGGCGGGCAGGCCGTCGACGGCCGGCAGCGGGAGCAGGTCGGGGTGGTCCTCCGGGTCGTGCTCGTCCTGCACCTCGCCGACGATCTCCTCGACGATGTCCTCGACGGTGACGACCCCGGCGGTGCCGCCGTACTCGTCGACCACGATGGCCATCGGCTGGAGGCGGCGCAGCTGGTCCAGCAGCCGCTCGGCGGGGAGGGTCTCGGGCACCAGCAGCGGCGGCGAGGCCAGCTCGGCGACCCGGACCAGGCCGCGGCGGGCGGCCGGGACGGCGAGGGCGTCCTTGAGCGTCACGATGCCGGTGATCTCGTCCACGGTGTCGGTGTAGACGGGGAAGCGGGACAGGCCGGTGGCCCGGGTCAGGTTGATGACGTCGGAGGCGGTGGCGTCGCGCTGGAGGGCGGCGACGTCGATCCGCGGGGTCATCACCGACTCGGCGGTGAGCTCGCCGAGGCCGAGGGTGCGGACGAACAGGGTCGCCGACTCCTCGTCTATCGCGCCGGCCTTGGCCGAGTGCCGGGCCAGCGAGACCAGCTCGGCCGGGGTGCGGGCGTGCTCCAGCTCCTCCTGCGGCTCGATGCCGAAGGCCCGGACGGTGCGGTCCGCGGCGCCGTTCAGGAAGCTGATCAGCGGGCGGCAGGCGAAGGAGAAGGCCATGTGCGGGGCGGCGACCGCGCGGGCCACCTGGAGCGGGCGGGAGATCGCCCAGTTCTTGGGTACCAGCTCGCCGATCACCATCTGCACGACGGTCGCCAGCACCATGCCGACCACCACGGCGACGCCGCGGGCGGCCGAGTCCGGCACCCCGATGCCCGACATCACGGGCGAGAGCAGGGTCGACAGGGCCGGCTCGGCGAGCATGCCGACCACCAGCGAGGTGACGGTGATGCCCAGCTGGGCGCCGGAGAGTTCGAAGGACAGGTGCCGCAGGGCCCGGGAGACCCGGCGGGACTTGACGTCGCCCGCTTCGGCGGAACGTTCCACCGCGCCGCGGTCGGCGGTCACGAAGGCGAACTCGGCGGCCACGAAGAGGCCGTTGGCGAGGATCAGGAGCAGGGCCGCGAGCAACAGCAGCCAGGCGGTGATCACAGTGCCGCCTGCCTTCCGGGGGTCGGAAGCGAGGCGGCGCAGGTACTACCGGACGGATCGTCCATCGAGGGGGAGTGTCACTCCTCTGGTCGGTGCGGTACAGGTGGTGCTGGGGCGGGACAGAAGTTTTGCCCCGCTTTTACCAGCGTAGACCATACCGGCGCGACGGTAGGAAGCGTGTTCGGACCCGCCGGGACCCCCGGACGGGGGCCGGGTCCGGGGTCCGGCGTCAGACCTGGGCGTGGTGCTCGACCAGGTCACGCAGCGCGCGGGCGTCCGCGATCGCCCGCTCCTTGCCGACGCCGGACTGGATGCCGACCGCGGCCAGCGAGGTGCCGTCGGCGAGGTCCAGGGTGGCCCACGGGTCGCCCTGGCGGAAGTTGACCCGGACGATCTCCGGCCAGGACAGGCGGCGGCTGCGGACGAAGTTGACCACCGTCACGCCCTCGGCGTCGGCGCTCACCCGGGGGCGGGCCAGCATCAGGCCGACGGCGGCGAACAGCACGCCGCTGGCGACCATCATGATCCGGTCGTTCAGCTGCCAGTTCGCCGGGAGCAGCACCGCCAGCACCACGAACAGCGCCACGAGCACGGCGCAGACCGGCAGCAGCACCGCGCGGGTGCGCCGGGGCGCCCAGGTGACGGGGAACTCGACGGGCGGCGTGGACACGTGGGGTCTCCGGTGGGTCTGGATCATGACGGGTCGTGACGGCCGTGACGGGTCGTGGCGGCCGCGACGGCCGTGACGGGTCGTGACGGGTCGTGGCGATGGGGACCGCTGCGACGGCGAAGGGGCGGGGACGCCGGTCGGCGTCCCCGCCCCTATTGAACCGTTCTTTACTCTCTGCCGTGCGGGCAGGTCAGCCGTGCGGGCAGGTCAGAGGCGGCAGGCGTGGATGTTGGTCACCAGGATCGCCCGGGCGCCGATGCCCCACAGGTCGTCCATGATCTGCTGGGCCTCCTTGCGGAGCACCATCGAGCGGACGGCCACCCAGCCCTCGGTGTGCAGCGGGGAGACGGTCGGCGACTCCAGGCCGGGGGTGAGCGCCACGGCGGCGCCGACCTTCTCGGCCCGGATGTCGTAGTCCATCAGCACGTAGCGGCGGGCCACCAGCACGCCCTGGAGGCGGCGCAGGAACTGCTCCACCCGGGCGTCCTCACCCGCGCCCTTGGGGCGGATCACCACGGAGTCCGAGACCAGGATCGGCTCACCGAAGACCTCCAGGCCGGCGTTGCGCAGGCTGGTCCCGGTCTCCACCACGTCGGCGATCACGTCGGCGACGCCCAGCTGCACCGCGGTCTCGACCGCGCCGTCCAGCTTGGTGACCGTCGCCGTCACGCCGTGGTCGGCCAGGTGCTGCTCGACCAGGCCGGTGTAGGAGGTCGCGATCCGCAGGCCCTCCAGGCCCTGCACGTCCTTGACGTCCACGCCCTCGGGGCGGGCGAAGCGGAAGGTCGACCCGGCGAAGCCGAGGGCGAGCACCTCCTCCGCGTTGGAGTGCGAGTCCAGCAGCAGGTCGCGGCCGGTGATGCCGACGTCGAGGCGGCCGGAGCCGACGTAGACGGCGATGTCGCGCGGGCGGAGGAAGAAGAACTCGACCTCGTTGTTCGGGTCGACGAGGACGAGCTCCTTCGGGTCCTTCCGCTGGCGGTAGCCGGCCTCATGGAGCATCTCCGCCGCGGGACCCGAGAGAGAACCCTTGTTGGGGACGGCGATGCGCAGCATGGGAAGTCGGTTCCTTACCTGTTCGGGGAGGGGTGCTGTCGGGAGCGGTTCAGAGGTACTTGTAGACGTCGTCGAGCGTCAGCCCACGGGCGATCATCATCACCTGAAGGTGGTAGAGGAGCTGCGAGATCTCCTCCGCCGTCTGCTCGTCCGACTGGAACTCGGCGGCCATCCAGACCTCGGCGGCCTCCTCGACGACCTTCTTGCCGATCGCATGGACGCCCTGCTGGACGAGCTGCGCGGTACGGGAGGACGAGGGGTCGCCGGTGGCGGCCTTCTGCTGGAGCTCGGCGAAGAGCTCCTCGAATGTCTTCGAAGCCATGATGGGACTCACCATACGGCGTGCGGGGTGGCGGACGGTAAACGGTCCCGGGGGGGGGGGGGGGGGGGGGGGGGGGGCGGGGGGGGGGGGGGGGGGGGGGTGGGGGGGTGGGGGGGGGGTGGGGGGGGGGTCTTTTCCTCGGCGTACGGGTCCGCGAGTGTGCTCCGGTGTGGCGTTCGGCCGCGGGTCCGCGGGTCC